>NZ_JBSXOB010000028.1:0-91826 GCF_056857915.1 Marinobacter sp. B-12
CTTTGTAGCCACGCTCCGTGACTTGCTTGACCGCCTCGATTTTGAATTCTTCGGAGTATCGCTTTCCGCTCATTACCAACACCTGTAGATTTGCGTTTAGTGTAACGCTATCAGGCGTCTACTGTATCGGGGGCTTGCCAGACAACATTGAGTAAGCACTGCTGCAGCGCCTCCAGCACATTCACGGTTTCAACGTGCTGGATTGCTATACACGTCGTGGCTACTTGGGTAAAGGCATGGTGGTCACCCTGGATAAGTTCACCGCCGTGCGTATGTACGACAAGGTATAGCATCATTGGAAAGCTGAGCAGAGGCGCCTGCTGACACTAACCAGGGAGTCGGGCAACGAGGTGGAGAAGGCCCGCTTCAAGAACATCGGTATTTTCAATAAGGTGGCGGGTACGTTGCTAATTTGAGTATTCGTTTGCCCACCGCAGTGGGCTTTACGAATCTGTATGTGTTTCATATGCCGGACGAAACTGTGCGACTAATTTCGTCAAACTCACCCTCGGGGAAACTGATAATGAGGATGGTGTCTGGGCTATCATCATTCATTAGGTAGCCTGTCAGGTATTCACGAACCTTTGCCGAGAACCCTGTAAATCCCGAGGAGACGTTCAGTGCTTGGGTTTTTACAGTCTCAGATTCTGAAGCGGATCTCAGGGTTTTCAGAATATCGGGCGATGAGGCCACGTCGGCTGGTATTGGTTCGACCCGTAGGTATCCGATGGCTTTTCCATCACGAAACAGTGTTACGTCGTTTTTGTCGATACGAACGGCATCGAACAACTCCGACTGAATAGATACCGCATAATCCCTACTGGGTGAAAACAATATTGGCTGTGCTGATGTGCAACCGGTGAGGATAATTGTCAGAACGATGGGGGCGATGAGTTTCATTGTGCTTTCAAGCCCGTGATTGTCGTGGACAGTCTTCCAGGATATTCACCTAACAGTAATTGATGACAAAACTTGATCAAAAACATCATCTTTTACACTGATCGTGATCCAGAACTCGCTGTCGCCAACTACTGCAATAAATGCTGTGGTAAAACCTCGAAAAGACGAGGCGAAACCATAGGCGCCTTCGGGCAACGTTAACTCTCGTGGCGCGCCGGGACCTTTTTGCGCCTCCACAAATCCTTGTTTTACCTCATTGATGGCCGTTTCGGACTGCGGATTGGTCTTAACGGTCGTTATGGAGCCAATCAGGTCAGCCCCCTTCCAGAGTAAAATCTCAGACGGTTGAAGCTCTACAGTATTAAATTGGTCACTACTGATCCCAAAGCTTGTACTTGAGGTGGCTCGAAACTCGACAGTTTGGTTATTAAGCGAGGCGCAGCCAGAGATGAAGCCGGTCATCAAACAGATCAGCATGACAAATGTCTTCATTGCAGGCCTTCCTTTTCAATTAAGCGAGTCAAAGATTACAGGTTTCAATTGAGCAGCACGGAATCGTTTACACATTAAATTAACTCTTACATTACCCGCCAGAAAAGGTTCTCCAGATTTGCGAATGACCCGCATGACCCATTTTCTGAGTTTATTCGCTGGCATTACTAGGTCCTGTGGGTTGGGAACTGCATCGATCCAAGTGCTGCAATCTGCCGTTTCTGAAAGCAGCTGTACGATCAGAATGATCGTATCATCAGTGATAGCAGAGCTTGTAAATTTTCGGGCATTGCTTCGTCCATAAAAGGAACCGATGATCGCTTGAATAATGTCCACGTCGCTCTGAGTGAGAGAGTTGCTCATTTTCTTCGTCCTTGAAGGAGCAAAGCGCCGCTCATGACTGCTTATGCTGTCTGAAGCGACGCTTTGCTGAAAAGCTCAGTAAATTACCTTAGCCTTCGATCGGCGAACGCCAGTCGTCCGCACCGGAAGTACCGGCAACAGCGTGTTCCCAGGTCACTTTGCGGTAGGACAGAGACGCGGTTACCAACTGGGTGAAGTCAGCGCTGGCGGCGTCCTGGCAGTGCGGCATGTTGCAGTTGATGTCGATGATGGTGGCATCTTCCAGGATGGTGGAGAAGAAGTGTTCCTGCTTGCCTTCAACAGAGGTGCGGTACCACTTCAGCTCAACCTTCGGCAGCATTTCGCCAGACGCCAGGGCGTTGTACATAAGCGGGGTTGCTTTGTTCAGCGCAGAGGTGAACTTGAACGGCTTGTGAACGCGCTGACCGGAGGGCTGACCGGACTGCGGATCCGTAGGAACGGTCACAACGTGGCTGAATTCCTGAACCAGCACTTCGTCTTCGTGACCTTCAACGTAGATGTTGCCTACGGAGTCGGAGGTGAATGCGCCGGCGGTAATGTTGCCCTGAGTCTGGCCTTCGATGCTGATATAACAAGGAGTTGGCATAGTCTGCTCCATGACATGTGAATGAGTAAGTGTCCTCGGGATCTCCCTGGACACTTAACACATAACAAAGGCCGTGCCAGAAACATAAATGTCTTTAATAACAGTAAGTAACGGTTTCTAGGTTGATGGTCTGAGGCTGGGTAGGCAATCGGTTGCTGGCTTTGGGGCGAGATCTTGCTGGGCGGGCAAAAAATTGCTCAGCGTAGTCTGAAGCGCACGGGCAGGGCATAGGTGAAGGTCTGCCCTTTCATGGAGTCGGGGACTTCCGGCAGTGGTTCGGCCTCCTTGAGCATGTCCAACGCAGCATCATCGAGTAAGGCGTGGCTTGAGGAGGCGCGCAAAGAGTGGTGCACCAGGGTGCCATCCCGGCTGAACTCGAAGACCACAACCGGTGCGCCTTCCTGGCCAAGACGACGGGCACGGCGAGGGTATTCGTAGTAGCGCCCCAGATGCCGGCTCAGTTCCGTGAGATAGCGGTCGACATCGGAGGACTCTCCGGCAGTGAGTTCAACCTGCCGGTTGAGGCTTTCTTCTTCAGCGGTGTTTTCGGACACCTCCTCCGTACGCGTGTCGCTTTCGGGCGCATCGACCTGTGGCTCCGGTTCAGTCACTTCGGGTTGCGGCGTCGGTTCAGGTTCCGGTTGTGGTTCGGGCTCAGGCTCCGGCACAATTTCTGGCTCTGGCTCTGGCTCTGGCTCTGGCTCTGGCTCTGGCTCTGGCTCTGGCTCTGGCTCTGGCTCTGGCTCTGGTTTCGGAGTGGGTTCGGGGGGCGTTTCCTGTTCAACAGGCGGATGGGGTTCTGGCGTTTCGGGCTCGGAGTTGCCGGCCAGGGAAATCCTGATCGACGGGGTAGAATTTACGGCGGCATCTCCGAGCGGTTTCAGTTCGGGGATTCGCTCGGGCGTGGCGACTACCACCACAATTGCAGTGATAACAACGGAAACGAGCAGAAAAAGACAACGGACGGTTTTGCTGGCACCCATCAACTGGCGGGCTCCGTCAGCAGGATGACTTCCTGGTAGCCGCTCTCCTCCAGCACGCGAAGCAGCGATTCCAGATCGGACATGGCAATCTCGCGTTCAGCGGCAATTTTCAACGGGGATTCTTCATCCGGTGCTGGCAATGCTTTGGGCAGGCCATCCGCCGTTACGGTGCGTCCGTCGACTTGCCACTCGCCTTTTGCAGTGACGGTCAGATCGGCATAGGGTTGTTCATTACTGGCTTGTTGCCCGGTGCCCGGTAGCTCCGGCAACGGGGTGTCTGACAATTGGCCTGCCACGATAAAGAACATCAGTAGCAGGAACACCAGATTGATGAGTGGCAGGAGAGCGTCCTCGAGACGCTCCATCAAGGACTTTCCCGAGGTGACGGGCGGTGGTACCAGATCCGTCATGGCTGCTCCGCAGCGCCAGGTGTGCGCTTCCAGTGGGTGGTAACACCACTGTCAGTGAGTTGGCTGTAGGCCTGGGTAAAGTGGGTCAGTTGGGTGGCAGACTCTGTGGCGAGGTTGATTTCGCTGACGCCGCCGGCCCGGAGTTGCTTGACCAGCCCATCCACCGCATAGGTTTCTCCCTGCCAGCGAGCTTGGCCGTCACGTTGAATGACCACTTCGGGGATTGGCTCTCCGGTTACTGAACTGGTGTCGCCGGTGCTGTTGCTAAGCTCCATGAAACTGACCGGCAGCAAACGGCTGGTGAGCATGAAGAACACCAGCAGAATGAAGACCACGTCAATCAGTGGGGTGATGCGGATCGGGATCGGGCGTGCCGGGCGTGGTTCAACCAGTTGCATTGGCCAGGCGACCCTGATGCTCTTCCCCGGAATACTCCACTGCGCGCCCAGTCCTGGTGGCAGCCGGTGCCGTCTCGTCCTGGGTTTCCTTTTGCGGTTCGCTTTCTGTGGCGACGGGGACCGAAAGGATGGTAACCAGTGCGCTATTAATGGTTTTCTGGATACGCCGCAGGCGGAATTCAATCCAGGCGGCCAGCGCGGCAAACGGAATGGCGATAACCAGGCCGGCCGCGGTTGTGGTGAGTGCTTCGTAGATGCCGCCGCTCAGCTGGGAGGCATTGGCGCGCCCTTCGGTGGCAGCCATAGCCCCAAACGCCTCCATCATGCCCAGAACGGTGCCTAACAGACCCAACAGCGGTGCCAGCGCGGCAATCACTTCGATGATCTTAAGCGGCGCCTCGAACGGTTCGAGGGCCTCATGGGCGTCCCTGGCGACGGACTCCCGAATCTGCTGGGGATCGGTGCCGGCATTGCGGGCGTTCATAGTGTTGACGATCAGGTGGTACAGCGGATTCAGTTGGGCGTATCGGCCAGCGGATCGTTGAAGGTGCTCCGCCACTTTGCCGTCAGGCTTTTGTTGCCATTCTGTAATGGCTTTTTTAAGTTTGGAGGTGAACCTCGGCGCAAAAAAAGTGCCGAATAACATGAGGTAAAGGAAGGTGACGACACCTGCCAGGGCAATGGCCAGCAACACAATCATGACGGGGCCGCCCATTTCCAGCAGCTGACTGACCGGGCCGGCGCTGATTCCGGTGGCGTCGGCGAGCAGGGACTCGGACATTGGGGAAACCTCAGTTAAGAAATAGGTCTAAATAATAACGATTATCATTGAAATTGCAAGTTATGTAACCTGTTCAGAGCCGAGTCTCTGTTAGACTTACCAATATTAAATCCTCCAGTAATCGACACCTTATCCAGTGAAAAACAGATATTTATCACGAAGGGGCATCAGCCCGGACCTATCCTGTGTTCGTGAAGCCGGAGTCACGCCGCTGTGATGATAAGACGCTGGCTCGCAAGCCTGGTCAACCGTGCGGTTGCCTTTGTCATCCTGGCCATCGTGCTGGCGGCTCTGGCAGTGGCTGTGGTCAGTTCTCTGGTGGGACGCTCGGAGCTGGCGGGGCAGACGAGGGAACAGGTAGAAACCATCGCAGAACTGGTTGCCAGCGATCTTGATGCACGCCTGGCCCAGCGCCGGGATACCCTGACTCATGTCGCGGAAGGGTTGACCATGGAGGAGGTGGTGCTGCGCTCCCGCTCCCGCCTTCTCATCCGTCGCGAGATTGCGCTGCAACATATGTTCGATGGGATCTACGTGTTCGATGCCGGTGGCAAGGTCATTGCCGAGTATCCGCAAAGCTTCCGGCAGACGGGGCTGGATATCAGCGGCCGTGAGTATTTCCGGCAGACCTCAAGCCAGCTCACCTCCATAATCAGTGACCCTTATGTGTCGAACTATCGCGAGCGGCCCGCCGTTATGATGACGGCGCCGATTTTCGATCACCGTCAACGGTTTATTGGCGTGCTGGGAGGAGCGGTTTTTCTCGACGGCGACAACTTCATGGAAGACACCAGCGGTGTGCGTATCGGCAAAACCGGTTATGTCAGCATTGCCACACGTTCGGGTGTAACCCTGGGCCACGGCCGTACCGGTGAAACCATGGTGCCGCTCAGGCTTGAAAACGAGGCCTACAAGAAGGCCATGGCGGGTTTCGAAGGCACTGTGCAGACGCTTGACCAGGAAGGCACCGAAACCATCACTTCGGTGCGGCAAATGTCACAGGTGCCCTGGTTTGTGGCCGCGGTGTGGCCGGTGAAAGAGGCCTATGCGCCGCTCAGCCGGTTGACGGACAGTTTTGCACAGACTCTGCTGATCGTGATTCTGATCGTGACGCCCTTGGCGCTGGTGGTGTTTCGTCGGTTGATGGCGCCCATGCGAAATCTGGGGGTCCAGATCAGTGAGCGCCATCTGGGGATACGGACCGAGCCGGTGGACGTTCTGGGAGGCACGGAAATTCGACAGGTTGCGGAAACCTTCAACACCGTGATGGAAGAGCGTGACGAAGTGCTGTCCTCCCTGGCCGAGCGTGAGGCCTTTTTCCGCTCGCTCACCCAGAGTGCGCCGATCGGCATTATCCAGACTGATGTTCTGGGGAGGATTGAGTTTGTGAACCCGGCGTTTGAGCGGATCATCGGGGTCAGCTCCAATGACCTCCAGCACACCCCCCTGATCGAAGGTGTTTATGAAGAAGACCGGGCTGGCACGGTTGAAGCGTGGCGGGAGGCGCTGCGTAGCAAGATGGTGTTTCGGGGTCGTTTTCGCCTGAAAAGTCGCAAGGGTATTGATCTGGTATGGGCGGATGTCATGACGTCGGTGATTGAGACGGAAGAGCGTTCCCTGGGTACCATCACTGTGGTCAGGGACATCACCCATGAACTGGAGATCGAGGCGGAGCTGGCCGAGGAACAGAAACGCGCAGACAGCATTCTGGGCGTACTGCAGGAAGGCGTACTGATGGTGGATGCCGATGGCATTATCCGATACTCCAACGAAGCCGCCTATGGGTTCCTGGGATTGGCCGACAGTGGTGAGCAGCGGAACTTTTTCACACTGGTATCGATTGAAGACGAGAATCGTCGCTGGGAAGCGGACGATTTCCTGCGCAGTGCTGATGTCGATAGCCTGTATGCCACCCTGCGAAACAGGACAGGCCAACTCTTCGATATAGACCTGGCAATGCTTCATCTTCGCCGGAAAAGTCATAATCACCGTATGGTGTTCGTGATCCGGGATGACAGCGCCCGCCGTCGCGAAGAAGAGCGGCTGTCCTGGGAAGCGACCCACGACAGCCTGACAGGCTTGCTCAATCGCCGGGCGTTCAATTCGTCCCTGGTCAAATGTCTGATGGATACCAACAAGAAAACGGCGGCCAGCGTTTTGATGCTGATCGACCTGGATTACTTCAAGCCCGTCAATGACGAAGGCGGGCACTTGCTGGGAGATGATCTGCTGGGGCGACTATCGGACCTGCTCACGCAGTCCGTTCGCCAGTCGGATACGGTGGCACGCCTCGGTGGCGATGAATTCGGCATCATCCTGCCCGCCTGTGGTCAGCAGCGCGCGGTCGAACTTGCCGAGAAAATCCGTGCCGGTATTGAAGCCCTGCGCATAGAACAGGATGGCAGGACGTTTGGTGTGACTGCCAGCATCGGCCTGACCGAGATCTGTGACGCGGATTTGGGCCCCCGGGAAGTCGTTGCACGTGCCGACGAAGGTACATACGCCGCCAAGGCCCGGGGGCGTAACTGTGTGGTTACGATGTCCCTGCCGCTACGGCAGGAGCCGGATTGATCACCACCATCCCGCTGAGCCGCCTGCCTGCCACAGCAGACGCAGTGCGAGCAGGCTCAAAAGAACGTTGAACACGCGGCTGAAATACCGGTTGCTCAAGGATTTGAGCACGTGAAGCCCCAGCCAGGTGCCGGCAAAACCAAAGCCGATCATGGCCAGTATGAACATCAGCCAATCGCGGAAAACGAAACCGGCGAGGCCAAAAACCAACGCCTTGGGTGCGTGCTGGAGCGTCATCGCCATGGCGAATGTCGCGACGGTGGTGAAACGCTCGGTGTGCATCTGCTTGATAAAGGATGCCACCAGGGGACCGGTTGCGCCCACAAACAGGGAAATGAAACTGGTCAACGCAGAGGCAAGAAAAACCCCGACACTGCCGAAGGCACTTCGTGGCAGGGCCGGGCCCCAGCATAGGTAAAGCACGAAAACGCCAATGGTCAGTTGCCACAGATAGGGCGGCAGGTCGATCAGCAACCAGGCGCCAAGTCCTGCTCCGACCAGTACCCCCGGTGCGAAGGCAGCAATGGCTTTCCAGTCGGTATGCCGCCAGGTCAGTGTGGCCCGCCCGGCATTGGAACCCAATTGGATCATACCGTGAACCGGTATGATCGCCGCCGGTGGTATCCAGAACGCCATCAGTACCAGCAGCAGAACACCGCCCCCGGCGCCAAGGCTGGCGGTAATCATCGAGGTAATGACAGAACTCAGCAGCAGGAAAACGGCCGTTGCGGTGTTCAGGCCTTCCGGGATGAGCGTCAGTTCCAAGGCGGGCTCCAGGTTTATGGACAGAAGCGGGTATCAGCGAGGCGTTCGGTTTTGCACAGCGCCTCGGTGGCGAGTTGAACATCCGCCACATAATACAGCGAAGCGAGCCCGAAGCGATCCCTTCCCAAATTGTGGAATACCATGCCGAAAGCGATGTCTCCCGCGCTGAATCGCTCATGCTCCTGAGCAAAGTAAGCCGCTGGCTTCGACAGCGTTTCATCCTCTAGCAGGGACTGAACACGGCTGGCACCGCCGTGGTAGGCCTGAACCAGAAGCAGCGTAAAAAGCTGACCCCGCTTATCGTCGGGGAGGTGACCAAAGCGCGCCTCGAAGGGCGGCCTGAGGTTGCGAGCATTCTGATCCATCAGTTTGAGCGCGCAGTCAATCTGTGCCAACCGGTGCCAGTGATTGGCGGGTTTGATTCGACAGTCGTTAAGCGCAGAGGGTGAGAGTTGAAGTATGCCTTTGGCGTTGGCGGCGGAGTGCGCCCGTTGCTGGCCGCTGCTTTCAATCAATACCTGGCCGCCGAGATATTTTGGCAGGGTCGCTGGCAGGTTGAGCCGCTGCTGCTCTTCGCGCAGACCATAAACATACATCAGTGCCTCGTGGAGGGGCCGTGGCGTTTCCTGAGAGGCGAATGACAGATCGTCCCAGGCACCCCATATCAGTTCCGACGGCAGGGTGCCAAGGTAGCGTGCCACGGCTTCCTCCAGATTGACGTGCGGCTGTCGACAGGACAGCGCGAAGGGATACCCGGTCTTGTCAGGCCCCCCCGGGGTCCAGTCGTCAGCGCGCCCAGAGGCTGCCAGAGAGGCTCTGGTATCATTCAGACGAACCTGGGTGGCCTCGCGGTCCGAACCATCGTCGATGTAGCCAAGGAATTGGCCACGCATATCGAACAGAATATGCCGATCGGGGTCACTGCAGTAACCGGACTCCTTCAATACCCAGCGGCGAATGGTTGTGATGTTCTGGTAAACCCCCTGGCTTGACCAGTAGGGTGAGCTGCGAACAACGCTGGTCCAGTTCTCGGCAGGTTCCGGGGGCTTTTTACTCGCTTGCGAAGTGGACGCGATAATAGATGTGACTATTATAACGACAGCAAGTAGGTAAGACTTAAAGCTCATGTTCATAAACACCGGTTTCCCCAATCTCCCGAAAACAGAATAACAAACGGAATCGATCATGAAGCAATCCGAATACCTCCGGTACGACGCGGTAGCGCTTGCCGACCTGATTCGCCGCGGAGAAGTCGCGGCCAGTGAAATCTGTGAGGCGGCCATCAAACGTGCGGCCACGGTGAACGGTAAGCTCAACGCCATCTGCCACCCCCAGTTCTCCGACGCACTGAGCCAGACGTCTACACCGGATAGTACCTTCTCGGGCGTTCCCATGCTGCTTAAAGATCTGGCCCAGGAACAGCAGGGCCAGCCCTGTACCTACGGCAGCCGGGGATTGAAGAAAAACATCGCGTCCCGGGATTCGGAGTTTGTGCGCCGCGCACGGGCTGCGGGCCTGATATTCCTGGGCCGCACTGCAACGCCGGAGTTCGGGCTGAAGGCGGTCACCGAATCGAAACTCTGGGGTGCCTGCCGTAATCCATGGGATACGGAGCGGACACCGGGTGGTTCCAGTGGTGGCTCCGGTGCTGCGGTGGCGGCGGGTATCGTACCCATGGCGGGCGCCAATGACGGTGGCGGCTCGATTCGTATTCCGGCGGCTTACAACGGGCTGTTCGGGCTGAAACCGTCACGCGGTCGGATCTCCTCCGGCCCCTCGGTGGGTGAGGCATGGACGGGCGCCTCGACCGATCACGTGGTCACCCGCACGGTTCGGGACAGCGCCACCATGCTGGACGTACTGGCTGGCCCTGCGGTGGGAGATCCCTTTGCCATCGCACCACCGGCCGCACCCTATGCCGAGCTGATACAGCGGGCGCCACGCCCTCTCAAGATTGGTGTTTTTACTTCGTCGCCCTACGACACCGACGTGGCAAAGGAGTGTGTGGATGCGGTTGAGGAGACCGCACGCACTCTGGAAAATCTCGGCCACCGGGTGGAGTATGCGCGCCCGGAATTCGACGGAATGGCCCTCGCCCGCTGTTATCTGGGGCTGTATTTCGGGGAAGTGTCCACCCTGATGGACCGCGCGAAAGCCGAGTTTGGTGCCCGCGATGACGACTTCGAGCTGGATACCCGTCTGATCGGAATGTTGGGGCGGACCATGCCATTACCGGACTACGTGCGCCGTCGCCAGCAGTGGAACGATTTTGCTCGCGCCCTGGGGGCCTTCTTTGAAGGTTACGACATGTACCTGTGTCCGACAGCTGGCCAGTTACCGGCGAAGATAGGCGAGTTGGATACCCCATCCCATCTGCAGGTGGCTGCCCGGCTGATGTTGCTGCTGAAAGCCGGAAAGTTGGTACACCGCAGCGGGCAAGTGGACCAGATGGCCATGGAAAGCCTCGCCCGCACGCCCTTTACCCAACTTGCAAACCTTACCGGTACCCCTGCGATGTCTGTCCCGCTCGCCTGGACAGCAGCCGGATTGCCGGTGGGGGTGCAGTTTGGCGCTCCGCACGGAGACGAAGGCACGCTACTTCAGCTGGCGGCACAACTGGAAGAGGCCAACCCCTGGTTTGGACGCTACGAACTGCTGGAAGCAATGATCTGACGCCACGCACTGAAACAATAAATAACGCATTGTGATCCAGGATCAACGTATCCACGTTTATCTTTATGGCAGGAACAGGCTATGCTGTGAGTCAGGAGGAGCCCATTCTTCCTGAACGACCCTGATGGCATCGAGGAGGCGAGCGTATTATGAACCAACCGATGGCAATCGACGAACTGGTGTCTGTAGCACAGGCCGAGGCCATGGGGGAGCTTGATGCCCCGATGATGGCGATCGTACTGTCCAGCGAACAAAGCTACGACTTGCCCATTAACTCTCTTGAAACCGATGCCGACAAGGCCCGCTGGGGACTGATCCTACGCGCGGCCCGAGAGCATGTGGAAGCCGATGCGGTTGCCGTGCTGTACCCTGCGTGGACCACCATCCGCAGTAAGAAACCGGCGAAAGCCGAAGCAGGGTCAGAGGACACCCAGTCAGTGGCAGATAGCGACGAAGAGCAGCCTGCGCGCGGTGAGGATCCGGCAGAGCCCATCGACACACTGTTTGTGCAGTTGCACACCCGCGACCGCATCTACTGGCGTGGCTTTGAGCAGATCCGTGATCCCAAACACCAGCGCATTATCGGCTTCCGACGGATCAAGGCCCTGTCCACGGAATACGGTCGTGACGAAGCACCGTCAGTAACCTCCTGGCTGAACACCCTGTTTGAGCCGCTGCCTGATGAAGGCGAGGAAACCGAGGTGGATATGGAACTGGCGGACCTGCTGGATGAACCGGAGGTCAGCGCCGCTCTGTACCCCCGCCAACTCCGCGCCCTGCACTGATTAATCAGCCGTTGGGAGCCCCGGTGTCGAAAGGCACCGGGGCCAGGCTCAGATGGCCATTGCTCTCTCGGCCACCCAGTACAGGCTGATCGCGCCTACTGCAATCAGTGTGAGCGGAACGACCGCCTTGCCGTAAAGGTGTGTTTTACCCCAGAGGTAAAGCAGCGGGAAGGCAATAACCAGCAGACCCAACTGCCCGAGCTCTACGCCAATATTGAAGCCGGCGAGGGCCAGGACGGTCTGGGAAACACCGCTGGTGAGATCCCCCAAAACGCTGGCGAACCCGAATCCGTGTATCAGCCCGAATCCGAAGGCCAGTTTCCAGGTTTTCCTGCCCAGTATCGGCCACATCACGTTCATGGCTGCCACCGCTATGGACAGGGCGATGATGGTCTCCACCCAGGCGATGGGCAAGCGAACAATGCCAAGGGCTGCCAGTGCCAGGGTGACGGAATGGGCCGCCGTGAATGCGGTCACGATCCCCGTCAGTTCCCATAGCCGCTGCTTTAGCCCGACGGGTGTACTGCCATCGTTTTTTCTCAGTGTGGCTGGCAACATCAGCACTAACAGAAACAGTATGTGGTCAAGGCCGATGAGCAGATGGATGATCCCTTCGTACAGGAAGGTTCCGAACAGCTGCAGGCTTCCCGGTGCGTCTCCGGCGGAGAGCGCCAGTTGGCGGCTGTCAGGGCCTACTACCCCGAGTGTGCTGGCCCCGTCGCTTTCCAGGCTGATCAGGCCGCGATGCAACGGGTCCTGTGAGAACAAAAGGTTGTATGTCAGGGTGTCAGGCGTGGCGCCATCGGGACAGCTAATGGTGTAGAGACCGGCGGCATAGAGGCCATCGCTATGGCTGGAAAGGCCCCATTGCTGGCCGGTCAGGCGGCAATCAACCTGGGCGCTGGACAAGGTTACGCCCTGCTCCACCCATCGGGTAATTCGGTCCCGGCCAGCACGCAGCTCTGCACCACTGAGTTGGCGATCCCCGTTCCGGTCCAGCGGCAAGGCTACCGCCACGTCCCGGAGTGCCACATCGATCCGTATCTCGGCCCGGTCCTGGTTCAGGTAGATAAAGCTGTCGCTGGCCTTGTGGGCCCATGCCGTTCCGGAGATCAGGGCCAGCAGGACCATTGATACCACAAGGCTACCCCATTGTTTCATATCCCTCATGATCCAGCCTCCGGGTAGCGGGCATCGGTTTGCCCCTGTTCTTTCAGCCAGGATCTCACCTTCCGGGCTGGCTCGTTGTTACCCGCCGCATCGGCGGCACGCAGCAGCAGCCGGGTATCGAGGGGCTCGCGTTGGCTGCGCCAGTTGTCCGCCGCAAAGGTCAATGCGGTCTCGGCGTCGCCCTCCACATCAAGCTGGAAGCGCGCCATGTCCCGCTGGTGCAACAGGTTTCCGCGCCAACGCGCCTCTGCGAAGCGTTCCCTGAGGCTTTCCGCCAACGTCTCGGCATTCGGGTGCTCTGATTCAGCCATGGCAATAGCCCGAATGACGGCCAGCGAATCCACCTGTTCATAGTTGTCGGTTAGGGCCAGTACCTTGTCATTCTGGTTGCGGCCCAGATACCAGTCTGCCAGTTGGGTGCGGGTATACAGGTCGTCAGGCGCGATGTTAAGCACCGTTTGCCAGTGATCCGCCGCGGCGGGGCTGCCCATCTGAGCGGCGATATCCCCCAGAGTTCCTTCCGCCCAAAGTCGGCTAGTGACATCGGTACTGGTTGTGTCTGTCTGGCGCTTGAGCGTCTGATAGGCTGCTTGGGGGCTGCCCGTGCGGGCATCAACCTGAGCCTTGCAGCTGTCAGCAATCAATCCGGGGTAGGATTGTTGCAACTGTCCGCAATGCTTTCGTGCGTCTTCGTAATTGCCCTGAACGATTTCCAGGTTGGCCAGGAGCAGGCGAGCCTGGTTTTTCTGGAGTATGGCCCTGGATTGGGCAATGACGGTTTCCAGGTCTTTCCTGGCGCTGTCAAAACGGTGGAGGCTCTGGTCCAGCGTTGCCCTGAGGGTAAGCAGTTGGTCTGTCATTTCTCCGGGCCATCGCTGCAACATCCCGTCGGCATAGCCCAGGAAACGGGGATCTCCGGTGCTTCTGGCACGGGAGATCTGATTTTGTACGGTGTCTGCCAGTTGCTCTGGCGAATCCGGTAATTCGGAAGCGGTCAGTGCCGGCTCTGGCAGTTCAACAAGAATGTCGGTGTCGGCAAAATCTGTCTCAATCGGCCCCGGTGAAGCGGTTGCGAGGTTTGAAAAACCGGCCATCAACCACAGCCCGACACAAAAAGCCCCGCCCCGAAGGGCAGGGAATGTGCTCGCCGGCTTCAGGCGTACTGAAGGCCGGCAAGGGGTCCTATTGGATGAACAGATCGTCGAACGCCTGTTCATTATTCTGGTCATTGAAGTTGAACTCCTTGTCGTTGATCTGAACAGCTGCACGAGTATTGTTCGTGTTGCCGATCTGTGTCTTCACGAACGCCGTGAAATCAACCGCAGGGTCCGGTCTTGGTTCCCCGCTGCCACCAGAGCCGCCGAAACAGCCCCCCAGCATTGCGACCACAACAGCCAGAGATGAGATTTTCAGAAGCGCGTTCATCGTGATCTCCTGTTAGCTGTTGGGTGAACCGGCGATCGGTGTGGCCAAGTACGGGAAGACTTCCTGGAGTTCGGCCGGGTCAAGCTGCACGCCATCGGTGTATCCAAGGTCACCGTCTGGAGCGTCAGCTGGATCCGCCAGAACGCCCATGGCAACACGCAACGCGATATCCACCGTGTCGTCCACCGGGCGGCGACCGTTCGGGAAGCCGGCACTATCGGCACCGAGCACCCCGAGATCGTTCTGACTGGCTGGTGCCGTGGCCGCGACAGCCGGGTTCAGACGCAACATCTCTGAGGCAGTTACACCCTGGGGCTGGTTCAGGTCCGGCACGCCGGTCAGGAACGCGGTAACTAGGTCGTTGCGTGGGAAGTTATTGGGCGCTGTTACGCCAAACAGGGCTTCCAGCAGTTCTGGCAGTGTGGGATGCGTGACATAGGTGGCGAACTGGCCATCGTTCATTGGCTCACTGGCGTTGAACTGGTCTTTATCCTTCAGGCCAATAACAACCTCGTTGACCAGCGGCATGCCCAGGCGGGATACCTGAGTCAGGGCTCCTCCTTCTACCGTCGCCCCCTTGCCGTTTGAGGTTGGCGCCGGGTTGATGACCCGTGCCTGGCGCACGCTAGCTGTGGTCCAGCCGCCGATGACCGGGTCGCCAGAGGCCGTGGCCGCTGTTCCTGTCAGGCAATCGGTCGGCACCTCCATGGCAAACGAGGTCACGTTCTTGTCTGCCAGGTCATTGGTTTCGGCGTTACGCGGGCCGAGCGGGTTAGTGTTAACCAGGTCGAAGATCTCACCAAGGTTAACCGCGAAGGCTTCCTTACGCTGACCCACAAACACCTTACCGTTGGTGCTACAGCCGGGAATGGCCATCTCAAAGATATGCTGGTTGGCGTAAGCTTCGTAGCCGCCGGGGAAAGACTTGCTGCCGATGTTGTCCAGCGGCTTGTCAAAGGTGGCGGTGCCATCTGTAACGTTGGTCGCGGTTTCGACAGTACCGGTACGACGGTCGCCCCGAATCACCGAGACGGTGTATTCCTGGCTGAACTGTACATTGGCTTCGTTGCTGGCATCACCAACATTCTTGAGCGGAACGGAAACCATTTTCTTGTCGCCGTCCGGTCCCACTGGCAGTTGGATGTCGTTCAGGTTATCCGAGAACTCAAAGCGGAACGTGAGGTTTTCCTGTGCGTTGCCGCTGTTGTCGATGTGGATTTCATAAACCGCGTCTTCATCCAGATCGAAGTAATTGGGACCTCCATACGCATCCTGCAGCGGCAGGTAATTCGCGATCAAGGTGACGAAATCCGCACGCCCCGTCTCATAACTGCGGAACATGTAGAAGTCGGTGCCGTCTACTTTTGGTGTTTCGGTAATAAAGGGAGCTTCGCGGTGGCTTGAGGCATTTGCTGTGCCGGCGCTGATACAGAGTCCGGCAACCGCAATGGCGAGGCCGGAGCGTTTTAGTAATGTATTCATTCCGTTTTCCTCTTCTATTGTTGGTGTTGCAAGGGAGGGTACGGAGCGATAACAGAAAAGGATGCAGTTCTCACAAAAAGAATTTGAAAGCGTCCTCTCCGGAAACGGGCTGACATATTATGAGTATGAGTGCACCACGTTCAGCCAAAACGTGCGAGCCGAGTGTCAGTTGGCGTATCGGCCCTGGTTTTCAAAGCGTTACTCTTCAAGTCGAGCCGGAACGACTATGCTCCATAGTGACTGTTTGATTTCAGGACCAACAACATGCTCCATCGCACCCAATGGGTAGCCGACGCCATTGCCCGCATTGATGCGGATTTCAATCGTTCTGCAGACACTCATCTGATCAAATTGGACCTGCCGGGCCTTCAGAACGTCGATATTTATCTCAAGGATGAGTCGACCCACCCTACCGGCAGTCTGAAACATCGGTTGGCACGTTCACTGTTCCTGTTCGGGCTCTGCAATGGCTGGATTACGCCAGGCACCCCGATCATCGAGGCTTCGAGTGGATCGACAGCGGTCTCCGAGGCCTATTTTGCCAGACTCCTCGGGCTGCGGTTTATCGCGGTCATGCCCCGAACGACGTCGGCACAGAAAATTGCCAAAATCGAGTTCTATGGGGGCGAGTGTCACCTGGTGGAAAACGGCAGTGAGATCTACGCGGAATCTCAGCGCCTGGCCCGTGAGCTTGGTGGTCACTACATGGACCAGTTCACCTACGCTGAAAGGGCAACAGACTGGCGGGGTAACAACAACATTGCCGAGAGCATTTTCGAGCAGTTACGACGGGAACCGCACCCCATACCGCGCTGGATTGTTGTCAGCGCGGGCACCGGTGGCACGTCGTCAACCATCGGGCGCTACATCCGCTACGGTGGCCATCTCGCCCAGGGCTGTGAGCTGTGTGTGGCGGATCCGGAAAACTCGGTTTTCTATGACGCCTTCGCCAGTGGGCGGTCTGATATTGTCGGGCAGTGCGGTTCGCGCATTGAGGGTATTGGCCGCCCCAGGGTTGAGCCCTCTTTCAGCCCGACAGTGATTGAGCGTATGGTTCGCGTACCTGATGCTGCGAGTTTTGCCGCGCTCCGATATCTGGAACGTCATCTTGGCCGGCGCTGTGGCGGCTCGACAGGTACCAACCTGATTGCCACACTGAGTCTTGCCAGCGAGATGCAAAGCGCCGGAGAGGGCGGTTCGGTTGTCACGCTTCTGTGCGATGGTGGCGACCGATACACCGATACCTATTTCAATCCCACGTGGCTTGCCAGCCAGGGCCTGGAGTTAACCAAGTGGGAAACAGCGCTGGACGACTTTGACCAAAGCGGTGTGTTTGAGCCCGATCTGATGACCTGCATGCATCCTGGTGGGCATTCGGAACGTAAGGTCGACTAATACCTGTAGAACCAGACAAGGGATCGTATCGATGGTAACCAGCAACTCTGAGCAGGATGATCTGATGGGACTGCTGATTGCAGTGTCCCGGGAAGACCGACTGGCCTTTCAGCGGCTGTATGAAAAAATTTCCGGCAGGATGTTCGGGCTTTGCCTGAAACTGGCCAGTCAGCGGGATCTGGCAGAAGAGGCCGTCCAGGATGCCTTTGTGCAGATTTGGCACCACGCCGGTGAATATCACAGTGAGCGTGGTGCTCCCCTGAGCTGGATGCTGACGATCGCACGCTATCGCACACTCGATCTTATGAGGAACAGGAAATCGAGGCCGACGTCCGGCGACGCCCATCTTGAGCGTGTTGCCGATGAACGTGACGGCCCGCTGGACGAATCACTTCGGGTAGCGGGTACCGCCGAGCTTCGCGGGTGCCTGGATGAACTCTCGGAGACACAGCGGGACAGTATTCTGTTGTCCTATTACCGGGGGTTTACCCACGATGAACTCTCCGAAGCCTTGAGTTCTCCCATTGGAACCGTAAAAAGCTGGATTCGGCGCGGACTAATGGCTCTGAAGAGGTGTCTGGAACGATGAAAAAGACACCGGAAAGAATAGAAGCATTGGCCGCGGAATACGTGCTTGGCTCCCTTCATGGGGCGGCCCGCCGGCGTTTCGAGCGCTGGATGATGGAGTCCGTTCGAGTCCGCCAGGAAGTCTGGTTCTGGGAAGAGAAACTGGGGCACCTGGGCGCACGCATTGAAGAAGAACAGCCTCCGGCGTCGGTCTGGGCTGGAATCGAACGTCGGCTTTGGCCTCAGACGGGTAACGCTGTGTCCGCAGAAGCAGCGAACGACGCGTCCGGCCGCTGGTTCTGGCCCGGCTGGAGCATGCTGGCAACGGCTGCAGCGTTGGTGCTGGCCGTTATCCTGGTGCAGCAGCCGGAACCCGAGATGGATGATCGTCTGTCGGGGGCCATCGTACAGGCGGACGTGAGCGACCCCCTGTGGCTGGTCAGTGAGTCATCGCTCGACAGACAACTGAAACTACGCCCTGTTGCCGCGACGGCTGCCCAGCAGGGCAAGGATTATGAATTGTGGATCGTGCCTGCGGATGGTCAGCCTCTGTCTCTCGGGGTTATTCCGGTAGGCGGAACCTACCAGGTAACCCTGGACGATGAGGCGCGTGCGCTTCTCAGCAATAGCCGAACACTGGCGATTAGCCTGGAGCCGGTGGGAGGCTCCCCCACCGGCCAGCCGACCGGGCCGATCCTGCACGTTGCGAAACTCTACGAGCTCTGATGGCCCGGAAGAGGGGGCTGGGTCGAAAACAGAGTAATGTATAGCTGGCGGTCTGGGCAAAGTGGCCGCCAGCTTGAATTCTGGCCGCAATAATCAGTTGTCAGTTCCCTCGAACATCCTGATCCTCGCGTTATTGAGATGATTCTTCATCGCTGATTCTGCTTTCTCGGCATCGCCATCGATGATATGTCTTAAAATCGTATTGTGTTCATCCTGAACCAGCGCCATACGATTGCTGTCAGAGGATTTTAGTGACAACGTCCGTGTAATGTTCATCCCTTCTTTAATATTTTCCCGAAGCGATTTCATCACCGTCGAGTAATAGTGGTTGTTGGCGGCCTCAGCAATGGCGAGATGGAATTCAAAATCTTCTTCGCTGGCTATGGCATGAAGCCTGTTTGCTTCATTGATCTTTTCAGCTGCTGCAACGATACGACCCAACTGATCGGCTGTACGTCGCGTAGCGGCAAGACCTGCTGCGCTGCCTTCGAGATTGGTGCGAAATTCAAAGCACCGTTGAATATCTGAAATGCTGGATATTTTTGAGAAGGAAAGAACGGTGTCATCTGGGCGCTTAATGACAAAACTACCCGACCCCCGCCGGGACACAATCAAATTGTCTTCTTTGAGCCGAGTCAGCGCCTCTCTCAACACGGGCCGTGAAACGCTGTATTTTTCGCACAGCTTTGCCTCACTGGGAAGCTTCTCGTTTGCCGGGTATTCGCCATTGATGATGGAAACCAGAATTTTCTGGTAAGCCACCGACGAGAGCGACCGGCTAATATCTTGTTTTTGCATCTGCATAGTTAAAAGACCAGAACAGGGTGATTAGCGCCGAAAAAGACAACTTTTAGCAACTCTGATTGCCATTCGGACCAAGCAGTCCTCGACACAATAACTGGCAGTATTTTTGCGATTTCTGCGCGTGCTATCAACAAAATAGCGTAAAAGGCACCAAACTCTACCACTATGAAGCGTTTTTCAGCAAGCTAAACTCCGAGTGTTGACTTCCTAAGGGCCTTCATACTGATTGCAGCCATACAAATTATTACAAAAATGGAAAAGTTGTAAAAAGTTGTTTGATTTGTAAAATCCCATAACGTACAGTCGAGAGTGTGTTCCATTCGATCAAGGTAAATATGCATGACAACAAGTAATCAATATATGCAGATAAGTCAGCGAGTTATCGATGACCTTCGTCGTGTGTCGACAGCAACGCTGCACACCGCGCTCTTCAAAAGGGGCTTGCGCAACACCTACATCCAAGGTGTCAGCCTGATCAACAAGCAGAAATTAAAGATGGTCGGCCAGGCATTCACCCTGCGCTATATCCCGGCTCGTGAAGACATTGACACCGTTGCGGCGTTCAAAAGCCCTGAGCACCCTCAGCGTCTGGCCGTTGAAACCGTCCCGGAAGGCATGGTGCTGGTTTCAGACTGCCGACAAGACGCAACAGCTGCTTCTGCCGGAAGCATCCTCCTCACTCGTCTGGAAGTTCGCAAGTGCGCAGGTTTTGTTTCCGATGCGGGCATCAGAGATTTCGACGACGCATCTGAAATGAACATGCCGATTTTCTGCGCCAAACCGAGCGCCCCAACCAACCTGACCAAGCACCACGCGGTAGACATACAAGTATCGATCGGTTGTGGCGGTGTGATGGTTAATCCTGGCGATGTGTTAGTCGGCG
This sequence comes from Marinobacter sp. B-12, assembly GCF_056857915.1. Lineage (NCBI taxonomy): Bacteria > Pseudomonadati > Pseudomonadota > Gammaproteobacteria > Pseudomonadales > Marinobacteraceae > Marinobacter > Marinobacter sp. B-12. The sequence goes on from NZ_JBSXOB010000028.1 coordinate 20,181, forward strand.
ATGGTGACGGCATCATCGTCATCCCTCTGGAAATTGCACAGGAAATTGCCAAAGAAGCACTGGCGATGGAGGTCTTCGAAGATTATGTGCTGAAAAAAGTTCGGGCGGGAAGCAAGGTCATTGGACTGTACCCTCCCAACGCAGAAACCCTGGAGGAGTACAACAGCCAAAAAGCATAGCGGTCACCAGGCCCGGGAGGTGGAAACAATAATCCACAACGGTATTCACGCCTCGCTCCTAAAAGATTGCTGTAAGAATTAAGTGCCTATAAATAACAATCAGACAAAAGAGATATAGCCATGATTTTACGAAGATTGAAGAACCAGCTGGTTTGCGTTATCGGCGCTTGCCTGCTCGCCTCAACCGTCGCCGCGGCTGATTATCCTTCCCGCGACATTCGTCTTATCGTACCTTGGCCAGCCGGCGGTGGCGCCGATGCCATATCGCGAAAGCTCGCTAACATTGCCGAGCAGCAAATGCCGGTTTCTATTTATGTAGAAAACATCGCTGGTGCCGTGACCGCTTCCGGTTTGATGCAGATGACCCGTGCTCGACCTGACGGTCACACCATTGGTGTTCTGACCTACGACAGCGTGATCACCCTTCCGCGCGGCAAAATGGTTCCAGGCTATTCACTCGACGATATGGCCCCGATCGCTCGAATCACACGCGAAGCTGACGCCGTAGTGGTCTCGAAGAAGTCTGGCTTTACCGATTTCAAGGAACTGATTGAAGCAGCCAAAGCAGAACCCAACAGCGTCCGCGTGGGCGTTGCGCCAAGAGGGTCAGGGCCTTTTCTTGCCGTCCGCCGTCTCGAAAAACAGGCCGGGGTTAAATTCAATGTGATCACCTACCCTGGGTCCTCCAGTGCTGAGGCCGAAGCACTGCTGTCCGGTGAACTGGATGCCGCCATTTCAAGCCTGGGTGACTTTAGTGGCGTCATCGAATCAGGCGATGTGAAAGGGGTGGTAGAGCTTTCATCAGAGCAGAACCCTTCGTTTCCAAGTGTTCCACCCATTAACACCTTAGGCTATGAGTTGGAGACGGGCAGCTTCGTGTTGCTGGCCGCTCCGAAAAATACGCCAGACGCCGTGATCGATAAACTTGAGTCGTCTTTCAAGCATGCCTTTGAGAGCGAAGAGTTTCAGACCTGGGTAGCGGGTGTCGGCGTAACGCCGAGCTGGCTGGGCTCCAATGATGTGCAGGCGTGGATCGATGAGCTGCAATCTGAAACGTTCAAAGTTATGGACGAACTTAATCTGTAACGATGTGGCGCGCATCCCCCTGTAACGCTGATAGGGGGATGCCCAAGGGTGCATGATATGTTTTATATCTATAAAAAAATCATCTTTCAAATTTTTATATTTATCGTTTCAGTTGGCTATCTCGTCACTGCTATTGACCTTGGAAGTCCAACTGTCGACGGCCGTCTTCAACCCTCCTTTTTTCCGCTGATTGTCGGTTCTTTTGCAGTGCTGTTTAGCGGAATATTACTGTTCAAAGAATGGGACCTTGTAAAAAGACGTGTGGCAGATGCGGGTGATGAAAGTAGTCCATTCGCTGCTCCAATAATCATTCTATTGACCTTCATTTACATTCTTGCCTTTTCAGCTATCGGATATTTCATCCCTTCAGTGCTGTTTGTTTTTTCGATGATGTTGATGTTTTCCGAAAAAGAAAAGTTTGTTCAAAAGGCCATCATTTCAATCGTGATCGTCACGCTTGGGTACTTCATATTCGAACTGCTTTTCGGCGTTAGGCTCCCGGCGTTTGGGGGAGGTAACTGATGGAATTTATTACGCTTGTAGCGGGCAGTTTCACAAAGCTGCTTGACCCTCTGGTACTGGCCTACGTTGTCGCAGGTTTTATAATCGGTACCATTTTTTCCGCGATTCCAGGGTTGACTGCAACGCTGGCGTTGGCGCTGTTATTACCTCTGACATACAGCCTGGATGTCACCATCGCATTGATGGCCTGCGCCAGTATTTATATGGCGGGTATGTGTGGCGGAAGCATTACCGCGACCACCATCAATATCCCCGGTGCGCCGTCTTCAATGATGACCGCTCTGGATGGCTACCCTCTGCAAAAGCAGGGCAAAGGCGCGTTGGCACTGGGACACGCAGCCATTGGCTCGATGGCCGGAGGGGCTTTGGGCGCTATGCTGCTGATTGGCCTCGCGCCCGTCATTGCCGAGGCGTCGTTACTGGTGCAGACCACCGGTAAGTTCTCGTTGTTGGCGTTTGCCGTGATCGTTATCGTCATCGCGCAACGCGGCAAGATGATTAAAGCAGCCATGGCAGCCTGCATTGGTTTAATGCTGGCAACGATAGGCCTGGATGCGATGGAGCCGGTTACCCGCTTCACCTTTGGGTTTGGCAATCTCACGGCAGGTATTGACCTGATGCCAGTGATTATTGGCACCTTTGCGATCAGTGAAATACTGATTCAGGTCGGGGCTGCAAAAGAGACTCGCAAAACCGAAGAAGCGATGAACAAGGTTAAAATCAGACGTCGCGATTTCATCCCCCCACTAGCGTCCATTCGTGACATTGGCGTTGTCTGTTACCTCAAATCGGCGTTGATTGGCTATTCGGTTGGCACACTGCCTGGAGCCGGTGGGTCGATGGGTAGTTTTCTGGCCTACGTTGAAACGGTACGTACTTCCTCAAACCCTGAGAGCTTTGGCAAGGGCAATCCAAAAGGCATTGCGGCATCCGAAAGTGCCAACAATGCGGTTTGTGGGGGTGCCCTGGTACCGATGCTGACATTCGGTATTCCTGGTGATCCGATAACCGCAATCATGCTCGGGGTACTGGTGATTAACGGCATTCAGCCAGGCCCTCAGTTGATGGCCGGGCAAGCTGATTTGATTGCGCCGGTACTCGCCTCGCTGCTGTTCAGCGCCCTGATATTGATTCCCCTAACGCTGTTCCTGCTGGGGCCCTATTTCATCAAGATTGTCTCGATCCGCAAGGACGTACTCTATGGAGCGATCGCACTTCTTGCCGTGGTGGGCAGTTACGTTGCCACGTATTCCACGTTCCAGATGATGATGACATTGGTGTTGGGTGTGCTGGCGTACTACATGAGAAAGCATGATTTTCCGGTCATCACGATGCTGCTGGGGTTCATTCTTGGCCCCAATCTGGAAGAGTTTTTGCGACGCTCGCTGGCCCTTTCCAATGGCAACCCGATGACGTTTTTTACCAGTCTGGACAGTTTGTTCTTCGTCGTTCTCACGCTCGTGTTTGTTTACTTTCTGGCGATCAAAAAGCCGCTCAAGAAACCAGTTGGTGCTGCTCAGAGCACCTGAAGTAGCCATTAAGCCAGCCTTACCCGGTGACTCCAGTCTGCAGGGTAGGGCTTAGAGTCGATACGTTGGGATTAAATCCTTTTTCTGTTATGTGCAATGTAGGAGCAAGAATATGCAACCTAAAGGTCAGCAACTCATTGGCCAAGAAGCCTTTTCCGCAACAGGAGCTCCCATTCAGGCAGTCAATCCTGCCACCGGTGAGCACCTTGAGCCGATCTACGCAGCCGGTGGTTCGGCCGAGGTCGAGCGTGCATGCGAGCTAGCCGAGTCGGCAAGCGTCGAATTCCGAACAACGTCGCTACAACAACGCGCGGCCTTTCTGGACGCTATCGCCGACCAGATTGAAGCGATCGGCGACGAACTGATCGAGCGCGGCATGCTTGAGTCCGGCCTTCCGCGTGCACGTTTAGAGGGTGAGCGGGGCCGCACCTGTGGCCAGTTACGTCTGTTTGCATCCGTAGTGCGTGAAGGTGAGTGGCTGGATGTTCGTATCGATCCGGCAATGCCAGAGCGCAAGCCGATGCCCAGAGTTGATCTGCGCCAGCAACACATCGCGCTGGGGCCTGTGGTGGTGTTCGGCGCCAGCAACTTCCCTCTGGCGTTCAGCGTTGCCGGTGGTGACACCGCTTCGGCCCTGGCGGCGGGTTGCCCGGTTATTGTAAAGGCACATTCCGCACATCCCGGCACCTCCGAGCTGGTAGGGCTCGCGGTGCAAGCAGCGGCCAAGCAATGTGAGATGCCCGAGGGCGTATTCTCACTGCTGTTTGGCTCCGGCAACGAAATCGGCCAGGCGCTGGTATCGGACTCGCGGATAAAAGCGGTCGGCTTTACCGGTTCGCGCCGCGGTGGTATGGCGCTGATGGCGACGGCCCAGGCACGCCCCCAGCCGATTCCAGTTTACGCAGAGATGAGCAGTATCAACCCGGTATTCCTTCTGCCCGAAGCTTTGCAGTCGCGAAGCCAGGCGCTGGCGGAAGGCTTCGTTGGTTCACTCACAATGGGCGCTGGCCAGTTCTGCACGAATCCGGGCCTGGTCATTGCCGTGCGCAGCCCGGCACTTGATAAATTCGTCACAGCGGCGGGCAAGGCCATCGCCACTGTTGCAGCTCAGACCATGCTGACGCCAGGCATCCATGACGCGTATGTACAGGGCGTCAAAGCACTGTCTGGCAACGACAATGTCCGCGCACTGGGTAACGGAGAGCAAGGCGAAGCCTCTAATCAATGCCAGGCCGCGCTGTTTGCCACAACTGCCGAGTCATTCATCAGTGATCAGAGCCTCCAGGATGAAGTGTTCGGAGCCAGTTCTGTGGTGATCGAATGCGATGATATGGCACAACTGAAACAGGTTGCAGAAAAGCTGGAAGGACAGCTAACGGCTACCATCCAGATGGATGACGGTGATGTTGAGCAAGCCAGATCGCTGTTGCCGACCCTGGAAGAAAAAGCTGGCCGGGTGATGGCCAATGGCTGGCCGACCGGGGTTGAGGTGTGTCATGCGATGGTGCACGGAGGGCCTTTCCCGGCAACGTCCGACTCGCGCACGACTTCCGTTGGAAGCGCCGCTATTCATCGCTTCCTGCGTCCGGTTTGCTATCAGAACCTTCCCCAGGCGCTGTTGCCGGAAGCCCTTCGTGATGGCAATCCACTGAATGTTCCTCAGTTAGTGGATGGTAAGCGGCGCGTTTAAAGCGGCTGTGAGAGCAGTGATCAATTGGTGGTTGGTTAATGACTCGACAGCAGTGTGATGCATAGCTGGGCGTTCTGCACAAAGTGCCCGAACGCCGTCAGCTGTTCCTCGGAGGGCACATAGTCCGCCGCCGCGTTGTCCGCGTAAAACAGGCCGACCAGTCGCCCCTTCGCTTTCAGGGGGCCGATCAGCGCCGGCACGTTCCCCAGCCAGCGGTCATAGGCAACCCCTTCGGTTTTCGATTTTGGCAGATAGACACTGCAATCAGCGTGGGGTAAGAGCGCCCCGAGAGGACCGGTGCCATCCTTGCGGATGGTGAAGTTGTTCTTCCAGGCTTCGGTGCCCCTGCCCCCCAGCTTGCGCGGCACCAGTTCAAGCCCGCTGCGGTCGCTCATCAGCAACACAACCCGCTGCATGCCGATTGCCCGGTGAATGCCCTCGATGACCAGCTGACAGACTTCGTTGATGTCCGGTTTGTCGGTAAGGCTGTGGGTAAGGTCACGGAGAATCTGTAACTGCAGGTTGGGGTCCACCTCAGGTGGGCGCACCGCCTCCTCGCCGGAGCTGCCCTGGCTGCCAGGCATCAGCGCGGTCACCTGGGGAATGCCCAGCGACACCGCGACCCGCGCGGCTTCTCCGGCATTCACCTTGAGCTGGTCCCGAACGGCTGCAGGGTTCTCTCCGATGTCCTGCCCCAAGGCTTCCATGACCTTTTCCATGTCGTCGCCGCGCCAGCCATTCTCGGACAGCCTTGCCATCTCAACGGAGTGGCGCACCAGGCTGGCGGCCTTCGAATTGGCCTGCCCGGGCGCGACCACCTCGCGGATGAAGGGGCCGAGCGACCAGGCGTCCACCAGACCACGGGTAATTTCAGTAAAGGTGGTGTGGAGCGCGGCTTTCTGAGCCTCCAGTGTGGGCTCCCCCTCGCGCAGCCGGGATTCCAGTTCACTGGCCTGTTCGGTCTCGCAGGACCAGAAAGCCAACTCGCCAATGTTCATCAGCAAGGCCCCTATGAACACCTCCTCCAGGGCGTGTTCGTTGCGCTTTGGCAGCAGGCAGCGGGCCTGGACGGCGGCGTGAATGGCTCGGGCCAGGCAGCGAAGCAGGTGTGGCCGGTCGTTGCGTTTGAGCAAGGAGTCCACGATCAGGGACGAAATGGCCATGGATTTCACGGCGTCGAAACCGATCAGGGTGATGGCGCGGCTGACGGTGCTTACCTGGGTGCGGGTCTGGTTGTAGAACACCGTGTTGGAGAGCCGAAGTACCTGAGAGGTGAGCTGGGCGTCATTGAGAATGACGTTAGCCAGTTCGTTGACGGTGCTGTTACTGCTGTCGGTCAGTTCATCAATTCTGCGGAGAGTGTTTGCCAGTACCGGCAGCTCCACTTTGCTCAGATAGGTGACCCATGCCTGGGTCGAATTCATCCTTGAGGGCGGAGTCTCGGTTTTTGTGGTCAAAATTGCGCGCGCCTCGGGAGTGTTAATGATGTTCTTGTAACGGATCAGTCTAGTTCAGTCGTGGCCGGTGTGTCAGGTGGCAAATGGTGTAAGGGGATTTACCAAGGCGGCGGATTCGGGTTTGCCATCGGTTTGGTTTATAATCGCGCGTTTTACCTCTGCACCCACAAGGCGCTGACAAAGCGTTCACAAGGCAACGTTGTGATTGTATTTGACCAGGTACAGAAGTCCTACCAGGTAGGTGGGCGGGCGATCCCCGCGTTACACCCCACCAGTATGACCATCGACACCGGCGAGGTGTTTGGCATCGTCGGCCACTCCGGCGCGGGCAAGTCCACCCTCGTGCGCCTGATCAATCTGCTGGAGCCACCCACCGGTGGTCGCATCCTGATTGATGATGAAAATATCACCGGCTACAACGCCAGCGAGCTACGGGCCTTCCGTCGCAAGGTGGGCATGATATTCCAGCACTTCAATTTGCTGTCTTCGAAAACGGTGGCGGACAACATTGCCTTTCCCATGAAACTCGCTGGCATTTATTCCCGCAACGAAATTCGTGACCGGGTGGATGAGTTGCTGAAACGGGTCAGCCTGGTGGATCAGGCCAATAAGTACCCATCGCAGCTCTCGGGTGGACAGAAACAGCGTGTTGGCATCGCCCGCGCCCTGGCCTGCCGCCCGACGATCCTGTTATGCGATGAAGCCACCAGTGCCCTTGATCCGCAAACAACCCAATCCGTTCTGAAGCTGCTGGCGGACATCAACCGCGAACTCGGCCTGACCATCGTACTGATCACCCACGAAATGGATGTGGTGCGCCGTGTCTGTGACCGTGTGGCGGTGATGGATGCCGGTGAAGTCGTTGAAATGGGGGCGGTCAGTGATGTGTTCCTGCACCCGAAACACCCCACCACCCGGGACTTTGTCTTCGAAAGCGAAAGCATCGACCACGAGGAAATGCAGCAGGACCTGCAGCATGCCAAGGGCCGCATCCTGCGCCTGACCTTCCGTGGCGAATCGACCTACACGCCACTGTTGGGCAGCGTGGCGCGGGAATCCGGTGTGGATTTCAGTATCCTCTCCGGCCGGATCGACCACATCAAGGATACGCCTTACGGCCAGCTGACCCTCTCGCTGGTGGGCGGCAATCTCGATACCGCCATGCAGGCTTTTGAAGCGGCGGACGTTCACGTGGAGGTACTGCGCTGATGGAGGCCTTGATGGGAGATCTGCTGAGTAACGTGGACTGGACCGAGATCGGATGGGCCAGCTGGGACACCCTGGTGATGGTGGGCATGTCACTGCTGTTCAGCGTGCTGATTGGCTTGCCGGTCGGTGTGCTGCTGTTCCTGTTCGGCAAGCGCCAACTGCTGGAGCAGCCCATCGCGTATGCGGTGCTGTCCTTTGTGGTGAACGTGCTGCGTTCGGTACCGTTTATTATCCTGCTGATCGTGATGATCCCGTTCACGGTGATGTTGATCGGTACATCTCTTGGCGTGGCTGGTGCGATTCCGCCACTGGTGGCCGGTGGTGCACCTTTCTTTGCTCGTCTGGTAGAGACATCCTTGCGCGAAGTGGACAGGGGCATCATAGAAGCCACCCAGGCCATGGGTGCGACGGTAAAACAGATAGTGTTCGGAGCCCTTCTGCCAGAGGCGTTGCCCGGGATCATCGCCGGTATTACCGTAACCGCTATTACGCTGGTTTCGTATGCGGCGATGTCCGGTGTAGTCGGCGGTGGCGGCCTGGGCGATCTGGCCATCCGCTTCGGTTACCAACGATTCCAGACCGATGTCATGGTCATTACCGTAGCCCTACTGGTTATTTTCGTTCAGTTGCTACAAATGGCTGGAGATCGTCTGGTTCTGTATTTCAGCCGCAAATAGGCTCAGTTTGGGTGCAAGCCCATGGCGGGAAGGCCCTTCCGAAAAACGCCCGTAAATACGTCCCTGTAGGGCTCGGTCGCGCCATCCCTGGCGCTCCACGTTTTCGGAAGGGCTTTCCCGCCACGGGCCCGGAGTCTTTGCTGGTTTCCGAGGTCTGAATGATATTTTAAACAACAGGAGAACGTGCTTATGAACTTTAAGAAGACGCTGGTAGCCCTGGCTGCCGTTGCAACATTCTCTTCCGCCGCGATTGCGGAAAAGCTTTCCGTGGCGGCAACGCCGGTACCCCACGCCGAGATACTGGAATTTGTTAAGCCCAAGCTGGCAGAACAGGGTGTGGAGCTGGATGTGAAGGTGTTTACCGATTACGTCCAGCCTAACGTGCAGGTGGATCAGAAGCGGATGGACGCGAACTTCTTCCAGCATCAGCCGTACCTGGATGAGTTCAATGACGGCCGTGGTACCAATCTGGTCAGCGTAGTGGGTGTGCACGTTGAGCCGTTCGGTGCCTATTCAAGCCGGATTGACTCTCTGGAAGCCCTTGAAGAGGGTGCCACAGTGGCGATCCCCAATGATCCCACCAACGGTGGCCGCGCATTGCTTTTGCTGCAGAAAGCCGGCCTGATCACCCTGAAGGACGGCAGCAAGATCACCGCTACGCCGCGTGATATCGCTGATAACCCGAAAGATCTGGAATTCAAGGAACTGGAAGCCGCCACCTTGCCGCGTATCCTGAACCAGGTGGACCTGGCGCTCATCAACACCAACTACGCGTTGGAAGCCGGCCTTAATCCGACGGAAGATGCTCTGGTTATTGAGGGTGCTGAATCGCCGTACGTGAATATTCTGGTTGCTCATGAAAGCCGCGCCAACGACGAGGCAATTCAGACATTGGCAAAGGTGCTGACTACGGATGAGGTCAGGGCGTTTATCAAGAAGCAGTACGAGGGAGCCGTGGTTCCGGCATTCTGAGGCCAGGAACGATATGGCATAAAAAAGCCGGGCATCAGCCCGGCTTTTTCGTTTCAGCGGATTGCGCCTTCAGCGTTTAATCGCCACTCCAGTTCGCCCCCGGGTCCGGCGTCATTCGCAGGTAGGACTTCACCGCCCGATAGCCTTTCGGGAAACGTTCTTTTATTTCCTCCTCATCCTGCAGGGACGGCACGATCACCACGTCGCCACCGGGTTCCCAGTTGCCAGGTGTCGCCACTTTGTGGATGTCGGTCATCTGCAGCGAGTCGACAACCCGAAGCACTTCGTTGAAGTTGCGACCGGTACTGGCCGGGTAGGTGATCATCAGGCGGATTTTCTTGTTCGGATCAATCACGAACAGCGAACGCACCGTCAGCGTCTCATTGGCGCTGGGGTGAATCATGTCGTAAAGGCTGGACACCTTGCGGTCGTGATCGGCAATGATCGGAAAGTTGACGGCACAACCCTGGGTTTCGTTGATGTCCTTGATCCACTCCTTGTGGGAATCGACCGGGTCCACGCTCAGGGCGATCGCCTTGACGTCACGTTTGGCGAATTCGTCTTTCAGCTTGGCCGTCAGGCCCAGCTCTGTGGTGCACACCGGCGTAAAATCAGCAGGGTGTGAGAACAGTATGCCCCAGCTGTTGCCCAGCCAGTCATGAAAATCGATCCTGCCTTCACTGGAATCCTGCTCAAAATCCGGTGCGGTATCTCCCAGACGTAAACTCATCGCGTTTCCTCCTTTTGATGATACGAAAGCCCGGCCAGACGAAGCGCCGGCATAAGATTCAGTCTATACAAGAAACAGTGGAGGCGGATGGGAGAAAACCAAGGGGCGTTGATCCGCCTCATCCGTCTCCATGTTTCGATCAATTCACGCCGACTGATCGCTCTTTCTCGAAATGCTCACGGGTGAGCTTGAACACCACTGGGCTCAGTAGCAGCAAGGCCACAAGGTTTGGTAGTGCCATCATGGCGTTAAGCGTGTCGGCGATCAGCCAGATCAGGCCAAGGTTGATGGTGGCACCAACCGGTATCGCCAGTATCCAGATCACGCGGTACGGCACGATGGCTTTGACGCCGAACAGGAACTCAATGCAGCGTTCGCCGTAAAACGACCAACCGATAATGGTGGTAAAGGCGAAAATCGCCAGTGAGATGGCGACCACGTAATTACCAAACCCGGGCAGTCCGGTTTCAAAGGCCAGCGAGGTCAGCGCCGCACCGGTTTCGCCGGAGGTCCAGGCGCCAGAACTGATGATGACGAGGCCGGTGATGCTGCACACGATAATGGTATCGATGAACGTGCCCAGCATGGCGACCATGCCCTGATTGATGGGGCTCTTGGTCTGAGCTGCAGCGTGGGCGATCGGGGCGGAACCGAGGCCGGCCTCATTTGAGAAAATGCCGCGGGCCACACCAAAGCGGACGGCGGCCCAGACAGCGGCGCCGGCAAAGCCACCCTCGGCTGCAACCGGGCTGAACGCGTGGGTAAACACCATGGCGATGGCATTCGGAATCTGGTTGGCGTTAATGGCCAATACCATCAGGCCGACCAGGACGTAGGCGATGGCCATAAACGGCACCAACGCGCTTGCGACCTGTCCGATGCGTTTGATGCCACCAATCAGTACAAGGCCCACCAGAGCCATTAGCACAAGGCCGGTCACCCAGTGTGGCAGGTTAAAGTTGGTTTCCAGAACATCCGCCACCGAGTTGGCCTGCACCGTGTTACCAATGCCAAACGCGGCCACCGCTGCGAAGATGGCAAACAGCACACCCAGCCAGGCCCACTTCTTGCCCAGGCCGTTGCGAATGTAGTACATCGGGCCACCCGTGTAGGCGCCGCGTTCGTCCACTTCCCGGAAGCGTACCGCCAGTACCGCCTCCGAATATTTGGTGGCCATACCAACCAGCGCCGTCAGCCACATCCAGAACAGGGCTCCGGGGCCGCCCAGGAATACCGCGGTGGCAACGCCAGCGATATTACCGGTACCGACAGTGGCAGACAGTGCGGTCATCAGGGCCTGAAACGGGGGTATCTCACCCTCTGATTCGGCCCCGGTGCGGCCTTTCCACATCAGTTGGAAACCGGCTCGCAGTTTCAATACCGGCATCAGCTTCAAGCCAATGCTCAGAAACAGGCCGACACCAAGAATCATCACCAGCATGGGCGGACCCCAGACCAGTGCGTTTATGCTGCTAATAAAAGACTCAAAGGCTTCCATGGGAATCTCCCTGTGTTTGTGCCTTGGTATTGAGGCGCTTCCGCGACATCGGCGATATGGATCTGAACAGTACAGATCCGAGCTCGGCGGGAGCGTATAACTCATTGAGTTTATATACTTATTCTTGTCTGTAAATATTCGCTGCAAAGAATTAGCCGTTCTGACGCGACGTGGGTCTGTAAAGCTATTGGATTCGGAGCCTCTCGGGTTAAGCTGTGGACTGATTACCTCAGGAGCCCTTCTATGCCGGAAACCCTAAGCCGCTCTGATTGGCGTTCTGCCGATACGTCGGTTAACGCCATGCCTGAGACTGTTCACGTCCAGGCAGGCGAGCTCTCGTTCTGTGTGGAAACCCGGGGAGATCCCGCTGGGGAGCCAGTGATTTTCGTGATGGGATTGGGGGCGCAGATGACGCTCTGGCCGGAGGCGTTTCTGGAGCAGTATGTTCGTGAGGGCTTCCGGGTAATCCGGTTCGATAACCGTGACATCGGCCTTTCATCGCACCTGAAGGATCGCCTGGAGGGGCATCCGGTTGTGGTCATGGCAAGGCACCGGATGGGCCTGCCGATCGCCGCGCCCTATACTCTGCATGACATGGCGGACGATGTGTGTCACCTGATGGACGCATTGAGCCTGACCAGTGCCCATCTGGTGGGTGTGTCCATGGGAGGGATGATCAGCCAGTTGGTGGCTGCGAATTACCCCGAACGCGTGCGCTCGGCAACACTTATCATGACATCCACCAATAGCCCGCGATTGCCAATGCCGAAATCAAAGCTGATCTGGCGCCTGGCAGGTATCGGAGCGAAAGGGCATGACGAAGCTGCAGTCGTCGCACGTTCCCTGGACTTCTGGAAAGCGATCCAGAGCCCGGGCTATCCACCTTGCGAACAGGACGTAAGGGACCGGATCTTAAGGGAGTTCCGGCGCAGCTATCATCCCGCCGGCATTCTCCGCCAGACCCGTGCCATCCTTGCCACTGGCAGCCTGTCATCGGCGACACGGCGCATACGGGTGCCGGTATCTGTGATCCACGGCAAGGCCGACCCGCTGGTGCGGCCGGTGGCTGCGGAGCAGTTGGGGTACCTGTTACCTCATGCCCGCGTTGAGATGATTGAGGGTATGGGGCACGATCTTCCGGAACCTCTGTTGTCGCGGTTTGCCGAGATCGGGTTTGAAACCATGGCGAAACAGCCAAGGCAGGACAACGGTTGACGGCCCGTGCCGGTAAAAAGAGGTCGCCGGTGGAGGGTTTATGCTTCCAGTTTTCGCCCCCATTGCCTATGTTTAAAGAGGGACGAATCCAGAATATGACGGGTCAGGGAGTCTGCCAATGCAATCGCTAAAAGTATCCGATGTCATGTGGAACCACATCGAGCCCATTCGTCGTGGAACGCTTTTAACCAAAGTGGTCAAAACACTCCTTCACAACCACGTTACGGGCCTGCCGGTCGTGGATGACCACCGCAAGGTGATCGGGTTTGTTTCCGAGCAGGACTGTATCCACGCCCTGCTGGTGAGTAACTATCACCACGAAGGCGACCCGATTGTGGACGACGTTATGTTCTGCGATCCGGTCACCATATCCCCGGAAATGTCTGTCGTGGATCTGGCCCAGAACCTGGGTGCAGGCAAGCCCAAGGTCTACCCGGTGGTTGATCATGACCGTTTGATCGGTATTGTAACCCGTACCGCCATCCTGGCAGAGTTTGCAAAGGCTGGTTACGGCATAGAAGTACCGAAATACGCGTAGTCAGAAGACGGTGAATTTTTCGACTGAGAGGTACCCATGCAACTGCTCTCCACCAACGTCTGTTTCGACGGCGAACACCGTCGCTACCAGCACCACTCGGCAGCCCTGGACTGCGATATGGAGTTTGCGGTGTACCTTCCTCCTGTTGCCGTGGGCAGCAATCCGCAAAAAGTGCCGGTTCTTTACTGGCTGTCGGGGCTGACCTGTACCGACCAGAATTTCATGCAGAAGGCCGGGGCCCAGAAAAAAGCGGCGCAGCTGGGCATCGCCATTGTGTGTCCTGACACCAGCCCCCGTGGTCTGGACCTGCCCGGTGAGCATGACAGTTACGATTTTGGTAGTGGTGCCGGTTTTTACCTTAACGCCACACGCCAACCCTGGGCCCCTCACTATCGAATGTACGATTATGTGGTGAAGGAGTTGCCGCAACTGGTGGAAGGCCATTTGCCGGTGACGGAGGATCGCAGCATCAGTGGTCATTCCATGGGTGGCCATGGGGCACTGATCGCGGCATTGAAGAACCCCGGGCGCTATAGGTCGGTATCGGCTTTTGCGCCGATTGCCAACCCCAGCGAGTGCCCTTGGGGCCAAAAAGCCTTCAGCGGTTATCTGGGGGATGATCCCAAAGCCTGGGAAGAGTGGGACGCGACGCTGCTGCTTCCCAATGCCAGCGAACGCTTACCGCTGCTGGTGGACCAGGGTACGGCGGATGACTTCCTTGAAAGTCAGCTCAATCCCGAGGCGCTGGTTGATGCCTGTGAGAAGGTGCATCACCACATCAATCTGCGAATGCACCGGGGCTATGATCACAGCTACTTCTTCATCGCCTCGTTCATTGATGATCATCTGGAACATCATGCCCAGGCGTTGGGCTTGAGATAATGCGAGGCGCGTAGAGCGTCAGTGGAAGCCCCAGAGCAGCCCGAAGTCCATGGAAGGCATCACTTCAGGCTGCTCAACGTCGACGATGTTGAAATCCAGCAGGCTGCAATCCCGCTCAAAGGTGCCGCTGTAACGATTGCCCCTGGGGCCGATGATGGCTTTGGCGAACGGGCCACGGTGACGGTGCGGGCGCCGGACGATCACCGCGACCTCGTTGTTGCTGAGTCTCACCAGAGTCCCCGGCGGATAGTCGGTCAGTAGCGACAGCAGAGCTCTCGGAATGGCAGGGCGGAACTTGCCATCTGCCAGCGAGGCGATAAGTTTGCGAGCTTCGGTAATGTTCATTCGTTTGCGGTAGGCTCGCTTCGTTATCATCGCCACATAACGTTCCGCCAGCGCCAGGATTTCCGCTTCACCCCGTATCTCGGTACCACTCAACCCATGAGGATAGCCTGAACCGTCAGCCTGTTCGTGGTGCTGGGCAATGATTTTGAGTATCAGCGGGCTGGTAATGTTGGCCTCTTTTAGCGCCTGGACGCTGCGTTCCGGATGTTTGCGTATCACCGCGCGTTGCTCGTCGGTCAGTACCCGGTTGGAGGCATTGAGCTTATCGGCCACTGGCACCAGAGCCAGGTTCGCCGTCAGCGCAGAGCTGATCAGTACAGCCGTCCGTTTTTCATCAAGCCCGAATCGGCGTGCGGTAAATTGGCAGAGAATGGCGTAGAACAGGATTTGTTCATGAATGGTGGGCTCGATGGAGTACAGGTGCACCAGTGCCAGGCTGGCCTCTGGCGATTCCTGGCACATCTGGTCAATCATTCGCGACAGGCCAAGTACCCGTTGACGGGCACTGTCATCCTGGTTGGTAATGGCGTTTAGTGTGAGCTCCAGTGTTTGCAGCAACACGGGATAATCCGCAAATGGGTTGCGGACACGGATATCTTCCTGAATATCCTCGTCGGGGCGCTCAATCACCCGGGGCTGGAACAGGCCACGCTCGAACAGCTGCTCCAGCTGAATATCATTCTGTATGACGTAGCCCTGTCTCAGCAGTACATTGCCATCGGCGTCATAAACCGTCCAGGGCAAGGGCTTTCCGATGGTCAACGCGCCGGGTGCGATACGAAGAAGATTCTGCACTCAATGGCTTCCTGATCCTTGTTATAACATTGCTTAAGTTTACCCTTTAAGCCGATACCAACTCCAGTTGTTGGAAGGCCGGGACTAGGGCGTTTGCTGTGATGCCGGAAGCTTCGCCCTCTGATTTGACAAAATATTTCATTTGCGCGTTTGTTAAATTTCGTTGCGTCCGTCTTTCCCGGGTAAATCTTGCGCTATGATAGTTTGCTAACAAGACTCTGGTCGGGATGTGTTGTTACTATGCTTTATCGTCTGAGAACAGATTTCAGGCTGTCCATCATCACGTTGTTGGCCATCAGTGCCATTCTTGGAATAACTCCTTTTGCGGTGATGCGTTTTCTCCAGGGCAACGTGCTGGCTGGGGCGGTCGATCTGGGTATTATGCTGGCGATTACCGCCGGAACGGTTTACGCGTGGATAACAGGCGATACCGCCCGCAGTGGTTTTGCAATGGCCCTGGTGGCTTGTGGCGGGGCGGTAACAGTCGGGGCATTGGTCGGAGAACCAGGGCTGTTTTGGCTATATCCGTGCCTGGTGACGAGCTTTTTCCTGACGGAGCCCCGCTACGCGATTTTTATCAACCTGGCCGCCGTGCTGGCCCTGATGATACATGGCGTGGCCTTCAGCTCCCTTATCCAGATGTGGACTTTTGCTGCCACGGCTGTGGTCGTCAGCTGCTGCGCCTATGTTTTTGCCCACCGGAACGAGAACCAGCGGGAGCGGTTGGAGCATCTGGCCACGATCGATCCCCTTACCGGTGTCAAAAACCGCCGCTCCATGGATCAGGAGTTGGCAATGGCCGTTGCCAGCGCTTCCAGAAACGGTATCTCCTACGCTCTGGTGTTGCTGGATATCGACTACTTCAAGAAGATCAACGACCAGCATGGGCATAACGTGGGTGATGACGTGCTGGTGGAAATGGTGGCGTTGATCGAGCAGAACATCCGCAAATCCGATCAACTGTTCCGCTTTGGCGGTGAAGAGTTTGTGTTGCTGATGTCCGGTGTGGACTCAACCGGGTTAAGAGCGGTCATGCACAACCTGCAGCACATCATGCACAAGTTCCTGCGTCACCCCGGGGGGCAGGTTACCGCGTCCTTTGGGGTTGCTCTGCTCCAGGCTGGTGAAAAGCCTGACGACTGGCTGGCACGGGCAGATCAAGCACTATACGAGGCAAAGGAAACCGGACGCGACCGTATTGTCTACGCGAGCGATCTTATGCCCAGCTACGGTTGACCCCTCCGCAAGATTATTCCGGTTTTGGCGAGTACAGAAACAGTCGCAGCCCTAAAAGGATGCTGGCTGATGCCAGCCCACCGGTAAGCCCCACCCAAAAACCAGCGGCCCCCATGGCGGGCAGCAGCCAGTCGGTAAACGTGAGTACCCACCCCAGTGGCAGTCCAACGCCCCAGAATGAAAACAGCATGATGAACATGGGAATGCTGGTGTCCTTGTATCCCCGCAAGGCGCTGATGCAGGTCACCTGAATGACATCGGCGATCTGGAAGAAGGCCGCATACACCAGCAGCGTCACTGTCACGGACTGAACATCCTGCTCACCGGTGTAAAGCGCTGCAATACCCTCTGCGAACACAAACAGCAGCACGGCAAATATCAGCGCCACCGCTGACGCCAGAATAAGCGAACTGCGGGCGATGAGCCGGGCAGTATCCGGCGCCTTCGCACCCACCAGGAAACTCACGCGCAAGGTCAGCGCCATGCCGATACTCAGCGGCAACATGAACACCAGCGATACCACGTTCAGAGCAATCTGATGCCCCGCCACAATCACTGGCCCCAATGGGGCCAGGAACAGGGCAATGACCGAGAACATGCTGGCTTCAACAAAGATGGTGAAACCAATGGGAATGCCCAGACGCAGAATATAGCGGATGCCCGCAGCATCCGGTTTGGCCCAGTCTGCCAGCAGGTGAAAACGGCGATACACCGCACTGCGGTTCAGGTAGATCAGCAACGCCAGGGCCGCAACGCCGTTGGAGATGGAGGTAGCCCATCCGCAGCCGATGCCGCCCATGGCAGGGAGGCCGAGTTTGCCGTAAATGAAGATGTAGTTCAGGGGCAGGTTGACCAGGGTTCCCAGCACCGAGAAGGCCATAATGACCCTGGTATGGCCCAATCCGTCCGTCAGCCCCCTCAGTGCCATGATCATCAGCATCGCAGGAATGCCCCAGGCGAAGGCGTTCAGGTACCCCTGTGAGATACGGGCAGTGTTGGTTTCCAGGTTCAGGGCATCCAGTACCGGGTGCACGTTGGTCAGCAGCAGGATCATGATCACCGAGCCGCCGGCTGCTATGTAGAGCCCCTGCCAGGTCGCCGGCATGATCTTCTCTGTGGTGCGCGCGCCGTTATAACCGGAAATGATCGGCTGCAAGGCCCCCAAGAGTCCCATGAAGAACAGGAACACTGGCATCCACAGGCTACTGCCAATACCCACGGCAGCCAGGTCTTCGGCACTGGCGTGGCCGGCCATGACTGTATCAATAACCCCGTTGGCCATTTGTGCCACCTGGGCGATCAGAATCGGTCCGCCCAGGACGGCCAGCGTGCGCCACTCGATCAGCGTACGCTGGACCAGCGGCTGGCGGGCTTCTGGTAATGGCTGGTGGGTTTCGTCCATGGAATCGAGAGCCTGGGCCGGAGAAGTAAATCGGAATGTGTCAGGAACGCGGGATGGTACCCCATTCCCCACCCCGAATGTCATAGGGTGTTTCCGCCGCACTGTGTACAACCCAGTGCAGTAGCGGGTAAAGTGCCGCCTTCCAATGTTTCAGGTGCGGGTAGTATGGGTCTTCTGATTTTCGTAACAGTCCTGTGGGCGTTCTCGTTCAGCCTGATTGGCGAATTTCTGGCCGGGCGTGTGGACAGCGATTTCGCGGTATTGACCCGTGTGGTGCTTGCCGCCCTGGTGTTTCTGCCGCTGACCCGCTGGCGTGGCGTTCCCGGCGGATTGAAACTGGGCGTGCTGGTCACTGGTATGCTGCAGTTCGGCGTGACCTACTTGTGCCTGTATCGCTCGTTCAGCTACCTGACCGTGCCGGAAGTTCTGCTGTTTACCATTTTTACGCCACTGTACGTCACCTTGATCGATGACGCCCTGTACCGGCGCTTCTCGCCAATGGCGTTGGTTGCTGCGGCCGTGGCAACGCTGGGTGCGGGGATTATCCGTTACGATGGTCTGAGCCAGGGCTTTATCACTGGCTTCCTGCTGCTGCAGGTGGCCAACTTCACCTTTGCGGCGGGTCAGGTCGGCTACAAGCACACCATGATGCGCTTCCCGACGGAACTGCCAGCCTACCGTACGTTTGGTTATTTCTTTTTCGGGGCACTGATCATTGCTCTGCCATCCTTCCTGATCTTTGGCGACGCCAGTCGTCTGCCCACTACCTCGTTGCAGTGGGGCATTCTCGCCTGGTTGGGCCTGGCAGCGTCCGGTGTTGGACTGTTCCTGTGGAACCGGGGGGCATGCCATGTGGATGCCGGCACTCTGGCGATCATGAACAACGTCTTGGTGCCCGCCGGGCTGCTCGTCAATCTGGTGATCTGGAACCGGGATGCCGATCTGTTGCGACTGGCCATCGGTGGCGGTGTCATCGCCCTGTCGCTGTGGCTGAATACGCGTTTTCATCCCCGTGCCAGGCTGGCGTTGTAACGGTATTCCGCGTCGTCTGTAAAGAAGCGTCTCGGTTCACTCAGATATCCGCTGGATATCGTATGTTCCCCACTTTTTGCTGATGGCGCCTACGCTTAGAGTTGCTATAACTGCCATACCAAATGTGGAATGGCCATGTCAGGGAGACAGCCCGTAATGAGAAAAAACCTTCCGGTTACCCAGCGTGAAGTCAGAATGTCCGCAAGCGGTCGGCTGATTACCACCACTGATTCAAGAGGCGTCATTACCTACTGCAACGACGAGTTCGTCGACATTAGCGGTTTCCCTCGAGAGGAGTTGGTTGGCCAGCCCCACAACGTGATCCGTCACCCGGATATGCCTTCAGCCGTATTTCACGGCATGTGGGAGTACCTCAAGGCCGGAAAACCCTGGATGGGCGTGGTCAAGAACCGCACCAAGACCGGTGACCACTACTGGGTGAGCGCATACGTGACCCCGATTCTTGAAAACGGGAAAATGATTGGCTTCGAGTCGGTAAGAGTCTCGCCAACCCGTGAGCAAGTGGCGCGGGCTGAGAAACTCTACCCTAAGCTGTCCTCTGGCAAGGCGGCAGTCAGTGTCCAGGGCCGGCTTGTCTCTGCGATGCGATCAGGATGGCCCTTTGCCCTTTCGCTGGTCCTGAGTCTGGTGGCGTTGACCACGCTGGGCAATTCCGGGATGGCCATCGGCGTGATCGTGGTTGCTCATGTGCTGGCAGCGGGGCTGACTCTCAGGTCCATAACCGCTCGCCTGCAGAGCCTGCTTGACCTGCGCCCTGACGCTTTCCGTGATGCCGTTGTGGCACGAACCTACAGTGATGAAAGCGGCCTGTTCTCGCAGATGGCCATGCTGATCATGAGCGAGAAAGCGAGGATTCGTACTGCCCTGGCCCGTATTGATGACCAGGCTGAGCTCCTGTATGAGCATGCCAGGGCGAGCCATCGCTACATCAGCGAGGGCGCTGAGTCGATTGCCAAGCAGCGGGCCGAGACTGATCAGACCGCATCGGCCGTTAACGAAATGACGGTGTCGATCCAGGAAGTGACCGAAACCGTGAATGGCAACGCCAAAGTGGCGGAAGAAGCCAATCGGATGGCGGCCACCGGCAGCAAGCGCAGCGGTGAGGCCCTGACGGCCATCGAACAGCTGGTGACCCGGGTGAACGGTATTGGTACGGCCATCCAGAAACTGGGTGCCTCAACGGAAAGCATTGGTGAGGCCGCCAGTCTGATCTCAGACATTGCTGAACAAACCAACTTGTTGGCACTGAATGCGGCCATTGAAGCCGCCCGTGCTGGCGAGCAGGGTCGCGGGTTCGCCGTGGTGGCAGACGAGGTTCGGTCGCTGGCCCGCCGCACCCGGGATTCCACAGTACGTATACAGCAGGTCATTGACGACTTCCGTAGCCAGGTGGAACAAGCCGTTCAGGCCACCCGTGAAGGGGAACTGGATGCGGGCAAGGGCCTGGAGAAGGTGCGGGAGGCAGAAACGTCCTTGCAGGAAATCGTGTCTTCGATCCACGATATATCCGACAGCTTTATCAGCATGTCGGCGGCCTTTGAAGAGCAGAGCCAGGTATCCGAGGAGATCAACCATCAGGTGGTCAATATTGCCGAACTGGCTGATCATAGTACCCAGCAGGCGGAATCTGCCAAGGACAGCAGTAACAGCCTGAGCCAGATGTCCCGCGGGCTGAAAGATCTGGTTTCCCGGTTCGTGAGTAAAAACGGCTAGTTGTCGGCCGGTCCCGGAGACGTTTACATCCCGGGGCCGGCCCTGGCTGGCATCCTGAGCATACTGCTGGCAAAATCCCGCCCCATCTGCTGAAGCAGGCCTTTGGCATACCTCATCTAATCGATTTATCAGCCAGAAGCACAGGATGAAACAATGACTGGTTCCAAATCTACCCCGGCCCATCGTGGGCTATGGTCTTCCCGGATGGCCTTTATCCTGGCCGCGACCGGTTCGGCCGTCGGGCTGGGCAATATCTGGAAATTTCCTTACGTCACCGGCGAAAATGGTGGTGGCGCCTTCGTACTGGTATACCTGCTGTGTATCGCCATCGTCGGTATTCCCATCATGATGGCGGAAGTGTATATCGGTCGTAGTGGCCGGCATAATCCGATCACCAGTTTCCGCCTGGTGGCCGAGCGCAACCTGGCGTCACCCGTGTGGCGGATTTCTGCCATTGTAGGTGTGCTGGCAGCCTTCATTATTTTGTCATTCTATTCCGTGATTGGTGGCTGGGCGGCGTCCTACGTCGGCCACGCGGCCATGGGCGACTTTACCGGCCAGAGCGCGGACGCCATCGGCGAGCTGTTCGGTGGCCTTCTGGCCAGCCCGGTCACGCTACTGATCTGGCACACGATCTTTATGGCATTGGTGATTTTGGTGGTGGCCCGTGGCCTCAAATCCGGCCTTGAGCGGGCCGTGACCATCCTGATGCCGGCGCTGTTTGTGTTGCTGCTGGTTGCGGTGGGCTATGCCACCACCACCGGCCACTTCGGGGAGGCGGTGTCCTTTCTGTTTACGCCGGATTTCGGTGCCCTGACCATGGACGGCGTGCTGGTGGCCCTGGGCCATGCGTTCTTCACCCTGAGCCTGGGCATGGCCATCATGATGGCCTACGGTTCCTATCTGGGTAATGACGTGTCGGTCGGGCGGACTGCAGTGACGGTGTCCATCATGGATACCGTGGTGGCGCTGATGGCCGGCCTGGCCATTTTCCCGGTGGTCTTTGCCAATGGGTTGGAAGCCGGTGCCGGTCCCGGCCTGATTTTCCAGACCCTGCCGCTGGCCTTCGGCCAGATGCCGATGGGTAGCGTTTTTGGTGCCCTGTTCTTTGTGCTGCTGTTGTTTGCAGCCTGGACCTCCGCTATTTCATTGCTGGAGCCGGTGGTTGAATGGCTGGAAGACAAACTGATTGTTGGCCGTGTGGGTAGCACGGTGGTGGTTGGGATTGCCTGCTGGCTTCTGGGTATTGCCTCCATCCTGTCCCTGAACGAGTGGTCCGGTTTCGCGCCCCTGGGCATGTTCGAGCGTTTCGAGGGCAACACTATTTTCGATCTGCTCGACTTCTTTACCGCCAACGTGATGCTGCCGCTGTCCGGCTTGCTGACGGCGCTGTTTGTCGGCTGGTGCGTGGCGAAAGAGTCATTGCAGAGTAACCTGGCCTTGGCCGGAGGTAGCTTTGCGCTCTGGTACAACCTGGTTCGCTTCGTGACGCCGGTGGCGGTTGCTATCGTGTTTGTTTACAACCTGATGTCGTAGAGGCAGCCAGAAGACTGGAAGAAACCCGGCCCAAACATGGCCGGGTTTTTTGTTTCGGGGCCTGTATTGCTTAACGGTCTGATTCGGTCGCGGAGCGTAAAGCATCCAGGTGTGGCCGCAGGGCGCGCTTGTCGGCTTCCGGTGCTTTACTTGCCGTTTCCATGGCGGACATGGCACCGCCCATCATGTCCCGCATCTGCTGTTTCTGGGCTTCGCTCATGTGAGGGTTGTTGTTGATTTCCTCCATGGCTTTGGCCATCTCCTGGTTCATCTGTCCGGACTGTTCGCCCATTTCCAGGGCACTCCAGGCCTGGAAAATGCGGTCGCCGGTCTTCGCCCACGCCTCGGGATTGGCGAATCCGTGTTGCTCCACCACGTCTTCCAACCGGTTGTACATATCATGGCCTTTCATCCGCTCGATGGACGACGAGAATATTCGCGACATGTCTGGCATTTCGGTGCCGCGCCCACCTTTCTCAGCCGGGAAATCCTCCTTCATCGCATCGAATTCGTTCTCCATGCCCTGAAGGGTTTCCAGGCTGCTGATGAACGAGCGGATGGTCTGGTCGGTCAGGGTTTCGGCCTGGGCCGCGAAGGGGGCAAACGAGAGCAGGAAAAGCAGAGGCACTAAGGCAGGGCTGAATCGGTTCATGAGAACGTCTCCTTGTGATCGGGAATCCCGGGTCCGTTGATCGGGATTCCCTAAAGGTAGTCCTCTGTTAAACCGCCTGCAACAATCCATGCAGGGTTATGATCGGCAATGAAAAGAGTCGGCTCAGAACAGCAGATCCGGCAGATAGGTGGCAATTTGCGGGAAGATCATGATCAATCCCAGGCCAACAATCTCAACAATCACGAAGGGGATGATCGATGAGTAGATATCCTTCATGGTGATGCTCGGTGGTACGACCCCTTTCAGATAGAACAGATTGAAACCGAAAGGCGGCGTCATGTAGCCGATTTCCATATTGATCACGAACAGGATGCCGAACCATATCGGGTCAAATCCCAGGGATTCAACGATGGGCATGAATACCGGCAGCGTGATCAACATGATGCCGACCGGATCCAGCACCATGGCCAGCAGGAACACGATCACCATCATGGCGACAATGATGCCCCAGGGGCCGCCGGGAATCATGTTCATCAGCCCCTCGATCAGATCCTGGGCGCCCATGCTCTGATAGGCAGCACTGAAGGCGTGGGCAGCGAACAGGATCCACATGATCATACCGGTGAGCTTGAAGGTCCGGATCGCTGCTTCCTGCAGGATGCTCCACTTGAACTGCCGGTACACTGCGGCGGAAATCAGAGCGCCGAGCACGCCCATGGCGGCGGCTTCGGTTGGCGTGGTAATGCCGCCAATGATGGAGCCCAGAACCATGATCACAACACCGATGGGCAGCAGTACCGCCCGCAGGGCACGCAACTTCTCCGGCCAGGTGCCACGCTCTTCCTTGGGCAGCGCGGGGGCCAGTTCGGGCTGCAGGTGGCAGCGCACCAGGATGTATATGGCGGTCAGTACCATCAGCAGAATACCGGGCATGATGCCGGCAGCGAACATCTTGCCCACCGACACACCGGTAATCAGGGCATAGAGGATCATCAGAATGCTGGGAGGAATCAGTATGCCCCAGCCCCCGCCAGTGTTGATCACACCCAGGGCCATCTTCTTGTCATAGCCCCGCTCAAGCATCGACGGCAGTGCGATGGTGCCCATGGCGACGACCGCCGCGCCACTGATTCCGACCATGGCTGCAAAAACGGCGCAGATGCCAAGGGTACCAATAGCGAGGCCACCCCGCAGGCCGCCGCACCAAAGATGCATCATGCGGTACAGGTCTTTGGCAACCCCGGTTCGCTCCAGAATCATCGCCATGAAGACAAACAGGGGTATCGCCACCAGGGTAAAGCTTTCCATGGTGCCCCATATCTGCGAGGACACCATGTAGAAGGAATCGAATCCCCAGGTGAAGTAGAGGAAGACAACGGACACGCCGCCCAGCACAAAGGCCAGTGGCAGGCCGAGAAGCAGGAAAAACAGCAGGGAGCCGAAGAACAGCAGCGTGAGGATTTCGATACTCACAATGGCTCTCCTTTAGCGTCGTCTTGGGTTTCGGGGGTGTAGTAACTGAGGTTGAAGGCCACTGCGATATCTTCCAGTAACTTGACGATGCCTTGCAGAACCAGCAGGCCAGTGCCCAATGGAATGGCGGCTTTCACCGGCCAGATAGGCGGGTTCCAGGCGGAATAGGAGGTTTCCCAGCTGGCAATGGACTCACTTGCCATGTCGTAGCCGAAGTACAGCAAGGCCAGGGTGAAGATGAAGAATACCGTTGACGTCAGAATGTCGAGCACGGCACGGCCGCGGGGCGGAAGGTGTGAGTGCAGCAGGTCAACGTTAACATGGCCACGGTGGGCCATGATGTAACCCCCTGACATGACAGCGTAGATGCCAAACAGCATCTGGGTCAGTTCGTTGGTCCATACCGTGGGTGAGTTGAACAGGTAGCGAAACGCCACCTCCATGATCAGGAATGCGAACATGGCAAAAACGATCAGCGCTATCCCGCGCCCGATGACATCATTGAGACGGGTAACCCCTCTCATGAATGCGGTCAACACACCCATTGGTATTCTCCGGGAAACGGTTCGTTCAAAAGCAAAGCCGGGCCTGAAAAGCTGGCCCGGCCGGTTGCAGGTGTCGGGCGTTTACAGATAGCCCAGCTCTGACAGGTAGTCTTTCAGCATGTCCAGCGCCTTCTGGGCGTTATCGCTGCGCTTGCCTTCCTCATCCCACAGCGTCTGTGCGGTCTGGGTCAGGCGGTCCTGAACGTCCTCCGGCAAAGTGTTGACCTGAACATTGTGTTCGTTGATGGCTTTGGACAGCGTGATGCGTTCCTTGTACTGATACTCATTGGTACGGAACCAGAATTGTTCCTCAAGAGCCTGCTTGACGATGTTCTGCATGTCCTCGGGCAGCTTGTTCAACGCTTTCTGGCTGACAATGATGACGTCGGTGCCGGCAATGTTCAGTGCTGGCTGTACGTGGTATTTGGCAACTTCATACAGACCCATGCTGAATGCGCCCTGGGAGGCCCCCCAGTGGGCACCGTCAACAATGCCGGAGTCGAGGGCGGAGTAAAGTTCACTGCCCGGGATGTAGGATGCGGCGGCACCGGCGTCGGTCAGAAAACTCTGTAGCGCACCGGAGGAGCGGATTTTCAGCTTGGTGAAGTCATCCCAGCTGTTAATGGGCTGCTTGACCACCATCTCGGTTGGGTAGACCTTGTCAGTCGCCCAATAGACATTGTGCTTGGCCGCTTCATCGCGGAGCATCTGTTCGAAACCCAGGCCCTGGTGGAAATAGGCGGCTTCCCATACATTGCGGAAGGCAAACGGCAGGCCCGAGGCAATACCGGCGAGGGTGATCTTGTCCTGGGCGTAAGCCGGAGAAATGGTGCCCATTTCAAGAATGCCCCGGCTGACAGCGTTGAAGATTTCCTTGGCTTTGAACAACGAGCCCGCTTCGTATAGTTCCAGCTCCAGACGGCCATCGGTGCGCTCTTCAAGAATGGTCTTGAGTCGAACCAGGCTGTCTTCATAGGAACTGCTGGAGCCAGGCCAATGGGATTGGACCTTCCAGGTAAAGCTTTCCTCAGCGGCAGCTGCCGGAGCGCTGGCCAGTGCGGCGGTCAGGCCCAGGGTCAGGGCAGAACCGACCGTAATCAGGGTTTTTCTGGCGGTGGTTAGTATCTTCATTGCTGGACCTCGATCATTATTGTGTTGGACGTCCCGTTCATTGTTTCACTATGCGGAATTAGTGACTGCAGAATGAATTCTCGTATCTGAATCTATCACACACTTTGCTTTTTGCAATAGGATGGTTGCCGATATTCCATTACCAAAGTTTAGTTCATGGAGGCGTTCATCGTGATCATCACTCAAAATCAGCCAGGTGTGGCCCATCTGGTGATCAGCAGGACGGACAAGAAAAATGCATTGACTCGCGATATGTACCGGGCCCTGGCCGAAGCCGTGAGCAAAGCAGCGGCCGATACCAGCGTGCATGCCATCGTGCTCAGTGGTGAGGGTGGTGTGTTTACCGCCGGCAACGATCTCGATGATTTCCGCGCCCGCGCTACGGATGAGAATCCAAAGCCCTCGGCCGGTCTGGCCTTCATCGAAGCCCTGATGGTTTGCGATACGCCTGTTATTGCTGCCGTGGAAGGACTGGCCATTGGGATCGGTACTACCCTGTTGTTGCATTGTGATTCCGTCATTGCTGGCCGCTCCGCGCGGTTCAAGACCGCCTTTGTGGATCTGGGACTGGTGCCGGAGGCTGCGTCTACCGTGACCATGCCGTTGCACCTGGGTTCCCGGCGTACCGCGGATCTGTTGTTGATGGGTGACACCCTGGACGGCGAGGAAGCCAGGGAATGTGGCCTGGTCAGTCGTGTGGTTGATGACGGGCTGGCGGTGGACGAAGCATTGGCACAGGCCAGCGCACTCACGACCAAACCCAGGGACGCTCTGCGGGCCAGTAAGCGCCTTATCAAGGCGCCCTGGCGGGAAGCGGTGAGCGAGGCCCTTGAGCGGGAGCGCGCCGTGTTCGCCGACAGGCTCCGGTCGGAGGACTGCCGGGCGGCCCTTGCGCGAATGGGTAAGGGCTAGATCAGGGCCAGTAAGGCGCCCGTAACTCACGCTTCAACACCTTGCCAATGGTAGATCGGGGCAGCTCCGGGCGACACTCAATGTTGGCAAGGCGCTGGGTTTTGCCCAGTCGGTGATTGGCCCACTCGAGGATCTCTGCTTCAGTCTCTGTGCAGCCGGGCTTGCGTACCACCAGCCCCAGCGGGGTTTCGCCCCATTGCTCGCTGGGAATGCCAATTACCGCTACATCGGCGACAGCGGGATGGGCCAACAGCACCGTTTCGAGATCCACGGCGTAGATGTTGAAGCCGCCGGAGATGATCATGTCCTTGCGGCGGTCCAGGATATACACAAAACCTTCTTCGTCGACTCGGCCCATATCACCGCTGCGATAGAAGACCAAGCCCTCGGGGCTGGTCCAGAGCATGGCCAGGGTTTGTTCCTCGCGGTTGATATAACCCCGCATCATGGAAATGGCGCGGCCGACGATCTCCCCGGTCTCGCCCTGGGGCAGCTCGTTGCCCTCGTCGTCAATCACCCGGACTTCCGCGCCTTCCGTGGGTTTTCCCACTGAGTCCCATTTGTCCGGGTGGGCCGCGCAGTCCAGGCTGGTGGATATGCCGCCTTCCGTCAGGCCATACACCTCGCGGATGTTGCCCGGCCAGCGTTCCATGGCTTCCTGGATGACGTTCGCCCTCAGGGGAGCGCTGGTGCACAGCTTGAGCTGGAACGCGGACAGGTCGAAGCGACCGAATTCCGGATCGGCGAGGATGCGCTGGTACTGGACCGGCACCAGCATGGCATGAGTTACGTGGTAGCGTTCAGCCATTTCCAGGAACCGTCGGGCATCGAACTTTGACATCAGCACCAGGGTGCCGCCGTAGAACAGAGTTGGCAGTACGGACACCAGCGTGGTGTTGGAGTACATCGGCGTGGACACCAGGTTAATGGCGTCGCCATCAAGCCCAAAGCGGCTCATTCGGACCATCTGGCGCTGGCGGAAACGGTAGTCGTGAAGAATGCCCTTGGGGGTGCCGGTGGTGCCGGAGCTGTAAATGATATTGAACGGATCATCCAGAGTAACTGGTACCGGACGGGCCTCCGAGCCAATATCGCCCAGCCAGGACTCAAGATCCTGACGCAATCCCGGGCTGTGACTGTCGAGCCCTATACATTGATCGCGCCCGAGCGTATCGAGTTTATCGGCAATGCCTTCAAGGAGCTCGATATTCCTGTTGGAAACAAACAGGAAGCGGGCCCCGCAGTCATTCAGCATCAGTGCCAGGCTGTCTCCGCTCGCCATGCCCGAGAGTGGCACCATGCAACCGCCGGCCACCAGCGTCCCTAGATACAGAGCAACATAATTGATGCTGTTTTCTGATAATCCCGCTACGGCATCGCCCCGTTTCAGACCAGCAGATCGCAGCCGGTTGGCAATGCGGTTAGCTTGCCTGGCAAGTGTCTGCCAGCTGAGTTGGGTCTCGCCATCGATGAGAGCGATATGGTCCGGGCGTTCGAGGGCGAGGTGTTGGATGCGTTGGCCAATGGCCTCCATGGACTCCTCTGGATCGGTGGGGGCATAGACGGGCATGTGCTGCGTGTTTTTCATTTTTTCGCCTATTGTTGTATGAGTGTTTTATCTAGTGAAATTTACTTCCGAATATATTGACTCAAAACCGGAAGGCGTGACAAATTACAGTCACGACGAATTTACGACGCTAACAAACACAACAAAAGGAGCATCGGCATGGGGCGTTTCGACAAGCGGGTCGCCATCGTCACCGGGGCCGGTAGTGGCATCGGCAGGGCCACGGCGGTTCGCCTGGCGCGGGAGGGCGCGCAGGTGGTGATGATGGATATGTCCGAGGCTGGCCTGCTGGATACCGAGGGCCTGATGCCCGAGGGAGTCGAAACCCTGCGTCGCGTTGGTGATGTGTCTGATGAGGGACAGGTCAGCGCACTGGTGGAAGAAACCATCTCTACCTTTGGGCGGATCGACCTTCTGTGCAACGTTGCCGGCATCGCCAGCACCAGCGGTGGTCACCCCGATATTACCGGTAACGACCGGGGCGAATGGGAACAGGTGCTGGCGGTGAATCTGATTGGCACCATGCTGTTTATAAAGCATGTTGCGCCTCATATGCAGGCCCGCAAGCTAGGCTCGATTGTTAATACCGCCTCGGTGGCCGGTCTTCGCTCGGGTGCCGGCGGCAATGCTTACAGTGCCTCCAAGGCCGGGGTGATCAACCTCACCATGACCGCAGCCTGCGATCTCGGTAACGACAACGTACGCGTCAATGCGGTGTGCCCGGGGCTGGTGGAAACCGGCATGACCCAGGCTGTTTTTGACTATGCCCGCGCCAATGAGAAAGCTCATAAGCTGGGATCACGGTGCGAATTGCGGCGCTATGGTGCGCCGGAAGAAATTGCTGCCGCCATTCTATTCCTGGCCAGTGATGACGCCAGCTACATCACTGGCCAGTCTTTGCCCGTGGATGGCGGCAACACTGCCTCTCTCAACTTGCCAGGAATGAAAGTGTAATGAATGAAGACAGCCTGCATATCCGTGGTGGCCAGGACCTGCCTGGATTTCACAATCTGCTGGGGTATCACCAGTTGTCCTGGGAGGAGAACGAGGCGGTGATTGGCCTGGAGCTGCAGCCCTGCCACCTCAATCTGGGCGGTGTGATTCACGGCGGAGTTTTGACGTCGCTGTTGGATATAGTAATGGCCGAGGCCGGCACTTACTGCCCGCACCCCGGCCGGATACGCAAGGCCATTACCCTGTCGCTGACGACGACGTTCACCGGACAGTGTTCCGGAGGAACCATCCGGGTCACGGGCCGCAAGCGAGCCGGCGGCACCCGGATTTTCAACAGCACCGGAGAGGTTCACGACGACAAGGGTAACCTCCTGGCCATCGCCGAAGGCACCTTCCGAATTCGCTCCGGAAGTGAGAAGCCGGAAGGCGTGCCAATCTGATCCTTCAACCAATGAGGTACTGGAATGTTTGAGCTGTCTGACAACGCAAAAAAACTGCAGGCGCAGCTTCACGAATTCATGGACGCCCATATTTACCCGAATGAGCACAAGCACCATGAACAGGTCGAGCAGGCGGAGAATCGCTGGGCTCCGGTACCGATCGTCGAGGAGTTGAAGGTCAAGGCGAAAGCCGCGGGACTTTGGAACCTGTTCCTGCCCGACAGCGAATTCGGCGCTGGTCTGACCAATTATGAGTACGCCCATCTGTGTGAAGTCATGGGGCGCTCCGCCATGGCGCCGGAGGTGTTCAACTGCTCGGCGCCGGACACCGGCAACATGGAAACCATCGCTCGCTACGGCAATAAAGAGCAGCAAGATACATGGCTGAGGCCACTGCTTGATGGCGAAATCCGCTCCTGTTTTTCCATGACTGAACCCGACGTGGCTTCTTCCGATGCCACCAATATTGCCTGTGAAATTCGTCGCGAAGGCGATGAATACGTGATCAATGGTCGCAAGTGGTGGTCGTCCGGTGCCATGACCACGACCTCTAAAATCGCCATTGTTATGGGCAAGACCGATCCAGACGCCGAGAAGCACAAGCAACAGTCGATGATTCTGGTGCCGCTGGACACGCCGGGCGTGAAGATGATCCGCCCGCTGACGGTGTTTGGCTATGACCATGCGCCTCATGGTCATGCCGAGATTCACTATGACAATGTGCGGGTGCCGGTGAGCAACATTCTGCTGGGTGAGGGCCGCGGTTTTGAAATTGCCCAGGGCCGCCTTGGGCCGGGCCGTATTCATCATTGTATGCGCACCATCGGGGTTGCCGAGCGTGCCCTTGAGATGATGTGCAAGCGGGCCAATGCCCGCGAGGCTTTCGGTAAGCCGCTGTCCAGTTTCGATTCCATTCGCAAGGACATTGCCCGCAGTCGCATGGAAATTGAGCAGGCGCGGCTGATGACCCTGAAAGCGGCGCACATGATGGATACCGTTGGTAATAAGGTGGCTCGTCAGGAGATTGCGATGATCAAGGTGATCGCGCCGAGCATGGCGCTGAAGGTACTGGACCGGGCGATTCAGGTTCACGGCGGTGCCGGAGTGTCTCAGGATACCTTCCTGGCCGAAGCCTGGGCCAAGGTGCGGACTTTACGGCTGGCGGACGGGCCGGATGAGGTGCATCTGGATTCTGTTGCCAAGATCGAACTTCGCCAATACCGCTAATACGACAACCTCTGAATCAGGGGGAGAGCGGCCGGGGTGATGTCCTTCCAGGACACGCCGTGAATACGTCCATGTAGGCTTGAGCAAAACATCCCTGTTTTGCACAGTCCCGGAAGGACATCACCCCGGCCACTCCCAAGCTTCAGTGCATGAGGATCGAAAGATGGTAAATCCGCTTTTTGACATGACCGGAAAAGTCGCCCTGATCACCGGTTCCACCAAAGGCATCGGCCGTTCCATCGCCGAGGAAATGGCCCGCCTGGGCGCCAAAGTGGTGATCTCCAGCCGCAAGGCCGATGCCTGTGAGCAGGTCGCCAACGAATTGAAAGAGCAGGGCTACGAAGCCATCGCCATTCCCTGCCATGTGGGTAAGAAGGAAGACCTGCAGAACCTGGTGGATAAAACCAACAAAGCCTGGGGTTCCATCGACGTGCTGGTGTGCAACGCCGCCACCAACCCGGTCTACGGCACCACCGCCGAAATGACCGACGAAGCCTGGGACAAGATCATGGACACCAACGTCAAAGGCACCTTCTGGCTCACCAACATGGTGCTGCCGCAGATGGCCGAGAAAGGTGAAGGTGCCGTCGTGCTGCTGTCCAGCATTGCTGGAATCCGCGGCAATACCACCATCGGTACCTACGGCGTATCCAAGGCCGCCGAAGCAGCGCTGGCCCGGAATCTGGCTGTGGAGTGGGGGCCAAAGGGCATCCGCGTGAACAGCATCGCACCCGGTCTGATCAAAACCGACTTTGCCAGAGCCCTGTGGGAAGACCCGGTCCGCGTTAAACGCGCCGAAGACAAAACCCCACTGCGTAGAATTGGTGATCCGGTCGACATCGCCGGCCTGGCCGTTTTCCTGTCAACCAAGGCCAGCGCGTATGTCACCGGCCAGGTCATCGTCGCCGACGGCGGCGAAACCATCTGTTAAGAAGCCATCACCAAAAGCATGCCAAGGCAGGTGGGTGGGGGTGTCTTTGTGCAGGGAAAAAGATGTCTGAGCGCCGCGAGTTCTTTTTCCCGGAAGAAAGACACCTCCACCCGCCGGCCGCTGCCCCCAATGCCGGGCAACCATGTAACAAAGGAAGGCAACAGCAAAGATGACCATGAACCCAGACCTGGTAGACGTTTTGCCAGCCCACCAATTCGATGAATCGCAACTCCTCGCCTGGCTTCAGAAAGCCATTGATGGCTTTGGTGACAGGTTGGACGTGAAACAATTTCAAGGTGGGCAGTCCAACCCTACTTTTCTGCTGGACACCGATAGCGGCCAATACGTACTGCGCAAAAAGCCGCCCGGGAAAACACTGCCCTCCGCCCACATGGTGGAACGAGAATACAAAGTCATGCGCGCTTTGTCTGAGCACACGAATGTGCCAGTACCGGCCACCCGTGCTTTGTGTGAAGACAGCAGCATCATCGGCACACCGTTCTACGTCATGGATTATCTGGAAGGCCGCATCGTCAGCCATCCGGCACTGCGGGCGCTGGATCGTCAGGAGCGATTGTCGGCTCATCGGTCGGCTATCGACACACTGGCAGCATTGCACTCGGTGGATGTTAATCAGGTCGGCCTTGGGGATTATGGCCGTCCGGAAGGTTATGTGGCACGGCAGGTATCCCGCTGGACCAAGCAGTACCTGGCGTCGAAAACGGACGAGCAGCCCGCCATGGACAAGCTCATGGACTGGCTGCCGAAAAATCTGCCATCCACCGATGAGTGCGCCATTGCCCATGGTGACTACCGCTTTGGCAACCTGATGCTGGCGCCGGACAGGCCGGACGTGATCGCCATTCTGGACTGGGAGTTGTCCACCCTGGGACATCCGCTGGCGGATCTGGCCTATTACTGCCTGCCGTACCACCTGCCTTCGGACATGGAAGGTTCCCGCGGTTTGCTGGGAGAGGATCTGGAAGCCCTGGGCGTTCCCACTGAGCAGGAAACCATTACCCGTTACTGCCAACAGACCGGTCGCGAGGGCATCGCCGACTGGCATGTGTTCCTGGCGTTTTCCCTGTTCCGTCTGGCGGCGATTGTTCAGGGGGTCTATGCCCGCGCGCTGCAGGGTAATGCCGCCAATGCCGATGCCCTGCAGGTGGGCAAACGTGCGAGTCAGCTGGCGGAAGCGGGCTGGAAAATAGCCAGTGAAGGAGACCGGTCATGAGTGAGCCTGCTGCAATAACTGAACCGATGGTTCGTCGCATTCTGATTACCAACGATGATGGTATCAACGCACCGGGCCTGGCGATTCTTGAACGTATTGCCCGCAACCTGGCGGAAGAGGTCTGGGTGGTGGCGCCGGAGCATGATCGCAGTGGCGCCGGGCAGAGTATCTCCATCCACGACCCGCTACGGGTGTATGAAAATGGTGAGAAACGCTACGCCGTGTCCGGTACGCCCGCAGACTGTGTGTTGTACTCGATGGCCAAATGGTTTGGTGACAGCCCGCCGGATCTGGTGCTGTCCGGGGTGAACTGCGGCGCCAACATCAGTGATTCAGTGCAATACTCCGGAACCGTGGGCGCGGTGCTCAGCGCCGAGCATATGGGTATACCCGCCATTGCCCTGAGCCAGGCCTTCCTGAGCCGGGAGGGCGTTGACTGGTCGCCGGTGTCGGTGTTTGGCGAGCAGGTCATTCGTAAGCTCTGGCAACCCGGCGAGAACCGTGCCTGGAATGTGAACTTTCCGGCCTGCGAAGCCGGGGTGATCCGGCAGGCGCAATGGTGTCGCCAATCCACCGGCTCCATTCAGCAGCCCCGCCTGCTGGCAGGTCAGGACGCCCGCAACCTGCCTTACTGGTGGCTCGGGTTCGATCGCAGCTCGCGGCACATTACCGCACCGGATGAGGACGTTACCGTGCTGCGGGAAAAAGTCATTGCGATAACGCCCTTGCGTCACCGGGAAGGCTTGCCCGGGGGTACTGGAACATTCGATCTGGCTGCTGCTGCGGCTCACTGAATTGACTGAGAGGATCACAACAATGACATTTACACGCCACCACAGCGTCTGGCCAAAAGAGTTGCCAAAAACCATGACGCTGCCTGACACCAGCGTTTTCACCAACCTGGAAATCTCAGCTCTGCGGTACCCGGACCACACGGCCGTCATCTATTACGATGCACCGATGCGTTACCGCCAGTTGTTGGCTGAGGTTGAAGCGATGGCGGGTTATCTCCAGGCGCAGGGTGTGGAGAAAGGTGATCGTGTTCTGCTCTACATGCAGAACTCCCCCCAGTATGTCGTTTCCTACTACGCCATACTCCGTGCCGACGCGGTGGTGATTCCGGTGAACCCGATGAACCGGGCTGCTGAGCTGGAACACTACATTGCGGATACCGGTTCAAGGGTATGCCTGGCCGGTCAGGAACTGGCCGGTTTTATCCTGCCGATGCTGGACAGCACGGATCTTGAACAGGTGGTGGTGGCGTCCTATAACACCTACATCAATAAGGACACCGACCTGGATTTGCCAGCGGAGGTGGCCGCACCGGCCTGGTCCAAAGACGTTCCGGGCGTGGTGAGCTGGGAACAGGCGCTGGCCGGGAATCACAAGCCGGCAGAGCACACAGCCGGCCCGGACGACCTGGCGGTGATTCCCTACAGTTCCGGGACCACCGGCGCGCCCAAGGGTTGTATGCACACCCACCACAGTGTCATGGCCACAGCGGTTCACCGGGCGTTCTGGAATTTGAGTACGGCCAACACAGTCCAGTTGGCGACGTTGCCGTTCTTCCATGTGACCGGTATGACCGGTTCCATGAACAGCCCCATCTTCAGCGGTTCGACCACCATTATTATGACGCGCTGGGACCGCACCACCGCCGCCCGGCTGATAGAAAGATACCGGATCACCGGCTGGACCAACATTGTCACCATGGCGGTGGATTTTCTGTCGAATCCGGAGATTGGCCAATACGATCTCTCCAGCCTCAACACCATTGGTGGTGGCGGAGCGGCGATGCCGGAAGCGGTGGCTGCCAAACTCAAGACCATGACCGGTCTGGATTACATCGAGGGTTATGGTCTGTCGGAAACCATGGCCGCCACCCATATCAACCCGTCCAAACATCCCAAACCCCAGTGTCTGGGCATTCCTGTGTTTGATGTGGATAGCCGCATCATTGACGTTGAGACCCTGGAAGAGAAAGGCCCGGGCGAGGTGGGGGAAATTGTCTCCAACGGCCCCCAGGTAACCCAGGGGTACTGGAATCGCCCGGCTGAAACCGAGGCGGCGTTCGTCGACATTGACGGCAAACGGTTTTTCCGCACCGGTGACCTCGCTTATTACGACGAAGAGGGCTATTTCTTCATGGTGGATCGGGTCAAACGGATGATCAACGCGTCCGGCTTCAAAGTGTGGCCCTCGGAAGTGGAAGGACTGATGTACCGGCACCCGGCCATCCACGAAGTGTGTGTCATTTCATCGCCCCACCCCAAACGCGGGGAGACCGTGAAAGCCTGCATCGTACTGACGCCGGAGGCAGACGCATCCCAAGCGGATATCGTCAGTTGGTGCAAGGAACAGATGGCCGCTTACAAAGTGCCTGAAATCATTGAGTTTGTGGATGAGCTGCCTAAGTCACCCACGGGTAAGTTGATGTGGCGTGCGCTGCAGGAAGAGGAATGGAAGACCAAAGGTTAACGTTCAAACTCACGATTAATGTTCTGCACTGCGAAACCAAATTCTAAATATTGACAACTGAGACGCTCAGTGTAACTGTTTCATCAAGCTGATTGATGGGTCGCAAGGCCCTGCCCAAAACCGCATAACTTGCTACAACAACAAAACAGCGGAGGAGCACACTTGAGCCTTTTCTTACAACAAATCGTCAATGGGTTAACCCTGGGCAGTATCTACGGTCTCGTAGCCCTGGGCCTGACCCTGGTTTACGGGATACTTCATATCCCCAATTTCGCACACGGCGCGCTCTACATGGTCGGGGCATTCATGTCCTACTTTTTCATGGTGGATCTGGGTGCGCATTACTGGATCGCCATGGCCGGTTCGGCCGCGGTGGTCGCTGTTCTGGCGATACTGTGTGAGCGCCTGGTGTTCCATCCGCTGAGGCATTCGCCACCGATCCACGACAAGATCGCCGCCATCGGTATTCTGCTGTTCCTGGAAGCGGTGGTGCAGATGTTCTGGGGATCGGACTTCCGCCGCATGTCATCGCCGTTTACCGGCATCATGAATTTCGACGGACTCATTATTCCTGAGCAGCGCCTGCTGATTATTGCGGGGGCGTTCGTGTTGGTGGTGGCGCTGCAGCTCTTCCTGCGCAAGACCATGACGGGGGCGACCATTATCGCCATGGCACAGAGCCGGGACGGTGCCTTCCTGGTGGGCATTGATGCCAACCGGGTGGCCATGATGACGTTTGCGATTTCGGGCATGCTGGCCGCGTTTGCCGCCACACTCTATGCACCCATCAATCTGGTGTATCCCGCCATGGGGCACCTGGTCATCATGAAAGCCTTCGTCATTATCATCCTTGGCGGCATGGGTAGCGTGCCCGGCGCCATTGCCGGCGGCATGATCATCGGTTTCGCCGAAGCCCTCGGAGGCTTTTACATCTCGACGTCCTATAAGGACATCATCGCCTTCGGTCTGTTGGTGCTGATTCTCTCAGTCCGTCCACAGGGCCTGTTTGCGAAGGGGGCGCACTGATCATGTTCAAAGTCGCTTCCCTGCTGATGACGCCCGCCGCCAAATACCTGATGCTGGCCTTCGCCATACTGTTCCCTCTGGTCGCCGCGAATGAGTACCAGGTGTACGTGATGGCTACCGCCTTTGTCTGGGCGATCGCGGTCTACGGCCTGAACATCATTACCGGTTTTTGCGGCCAGTTGAACCTGGCCCACGGCGGTTTTTTTGCCATCGGTGCCTACACTCTTGGCCTACTGACCGCTGATTACGGTTGGAGCTTCTGGCCAGCGTTCCTGGGCGCGCTGGTGATGACCGCGGTGCTCGGGTTCCTTGTGGGCATCGTCTCGCTGCGCCTGAAAGAGCATTACTTTGCCATTTTCACCCTGTGTGTGGGCTTCATCATCTACCTGCTGATCGACAAGTGGGAAGAGCTGACCCATGGCGCCATTGGTGTCCGAGACATCGCCGCGCCCTATGGCTTTGGGCTGGTGGACTTTACAGACACCACCCCATTCTATTACCTGGTGCTGGCCTTCCTGGTGCTCGCAATCTGGTTCATGGGGCGTTTGTCCAAGTCCCTGCTGGGTCGTACCTTTATCGCCATCCGCAACGGCGATGAACTGGCCCAGTCCCTCGGTATCAATCTGATGCGCAACAAGGTCCTGGCCTTTGTGCTGTCCACGACCTATGCCGGTCTGGCTGGTGCGCTGTATGCCGGCATGGTTCGGTTCATCGGTCCGGAGGAGGCCAATATCAACCATACCTTCGACATGATCACCTACCTGTTGGTGGGCGGGGTCGGCACCATCATGGGGCCGCTGCTGGGCACCGTGGGCATTGTGTGGATCACCCAGTCACTGCAGTTCCTGGAAGAGTATCGAATGATCATTTTCGGGCCACTGTTGGTACTGCTGGTGATTTTCTTCCCCCGGGGCATTACCGGATCCTTCCTGACCTGGATGCATCGCAAGTCCCAGGCACTGGCGCCCACGAAAAAACGCCAGGAGAAGAAGGTCAACACCGCGCAGAACCGGGAGGCAGAGAGCAATGCTTAAGGTAGAACACGTCACCAAAATGTTTGGCGGTCTGGCGGCGGTGAACGATGTGTCGGTGGAGTTCGAAACCGGCAAGATCAACGCCATTATCGGCCCCAATGGTGCTGGCAAAAGCACCTTTTTCAACCTTATTTCCGGCCTGCACCAACCCAGCTCCGGCCGTATCCTGCTGGACGGCGTGGATGTCACCAATCTGCCCAGCGACAAGGTCGCACGCCTGGGTGTGGGCAGGACCTTCCAGACAACCAACCTGTTTGAGCAGGCAACCGTATTGGACAACCTGATCGTGGGACACCGGCTGCGAACCAAATCTGGGCTGTGGGACGTGCTGATCAACAGCAAACGCCTGCAACGTGAAGAGAAGGCTGCGCGGGACAAGGCCATGGAAGCCCTGGAATTTGTGGGCCTTGCCCACGTTGCCGGGCAGTTTATCGCCGACATCACCCAGGAAGAACGCAAGCGGGTGGCCTTTGCCCTGGCACTGGCGACCGACCCCAAGATCGTCCTGCTGGATGAACCGGCGGCCGGGGTCAATCCGGAAGAAACCGTCGGTTTCGCCGCGCTGATGCGCAAGATGGTGGATGAAAAAGGGCTCACCGTGTGCCTGATCGAGCACAAGATGGACATGATCATGAGCCTGGCGGACAAGATCATGGTGCTGGATCACGGAGAAAAGATCGCCGAGGGCACGCCGGAAGAGGTGCGCAATAATCCGGTGGTGATCGAGGCCTACCTGGGAGGTGACGAAGATGCTGCAGCTTAATCAGGTGGACGTCTGCTACGGCAGCTTCAAGGCACTGACCGATATTTCGATGACCGTGGATACTGGGGAACTGGTCGTTCTGCTAGGGGCCAACGGCGCGGGTAAAAGCAGTCTGTTCAATGCCATTAGTGGCCTGGCAAAACCGGCGGCCGGGAAGATCCGGTTCGAAGATAAGCAGCTCAATGGTATGAAGGCCAGCGCGGTCGTTGCCAGCGGCGTGGTGCAGTGTGCTGAAGGGCGCAAACTGTTTCCGCAAATGAGCGTCATGCAGAATTTGATGATGGGTGCCTATGTGCACCGTCGTGATCGACAGGGCAACCGCAAACGCCTGAACCAGGTGTTGGAGCTGTTCCCGATCCTTGCAGACAAGGCCGACGAGCCTGCCGGCGCGCTATCCGGTGGTCAACAACAGATGGTGGCCATCGGCCGTGCCATGATGAGCCGCCCCCGATTGCTGATGCTGGATGAGCCATCCCTTGGCCTGGCTCCGTTGGTGGTCAAGCAAGTGTTCGAAACCATCAAGCAGATCAACAGCCTTGGCACAACGGTGCTGCTGGCAGAGCAAAATGCTTTTGCGGCTCTCAAGATTGCCCACCGGGCGTATGTTATGGAAAACGGCCACCTGGTAATGGAAGGCGACCGGGAGACGATGCTGGGCAATGAGCAGGTCCGCAAGGCGTATATCGGGGCCTGACCGGCCTACAACAACCTTCAGAGTGACACGCACAACAAAACCAGGAGACAACAATGAAAATAGTCAGAAAACTGGGTCAGGCTGTCGCGGCGGCAACCCTGGGTATGAGCCTGTCCGCCGGTGTAGTGGCGGGCGAAGTCAACATTGGATTCACCGGCCCGCTGAGTGGCGGCGCTGCGTTATACGGTGAAAACACGCTGTCCGGACTGCGAATGGCGGTGGCGGAAATCAACACGGCGGGCGGTTTTGACTTGAACGGCGAAAAGACCACGGTCAATCTGGTCCCCCTGGACGATCGTTACTCACCGGCGCAGGCGGCCACCAACGCCAAGCGACTGAAACAGGAGTCCAACGTGTCGGCGGTGTTCGTGCCTCACTCCGGTGGCATTTTTGCCCTCCAGGACTTCAACGAGAAAGACAATTTCCTGGTGATGGCCTACTCCAGCGTGCCCAGCATCACCGAGAAGGGCAACAGCCTGACGTTGCGTATTCCTCCCACCTTTGATGGCTACGTTCGGGCATTTACCAACTACGCCCTGGAACACGAGGGCAAGAAGCTGGGCATGGGAGGCGCAACCCACGAATACGCCAAAATCTGGGGCGCCATGATCAAGAAGGAGTGGGAGTCCAAAGGCGGAGAAGTGGTTTCTGATAACCCCATGGATTACAACAAATCTGCGGATTTCTTTACCGGTGTCAGTCGTATCATCTCGGAAAGCCCGGACGTGATGTTTGTGGGCGGCGCCTCTGAGCCCACGGGACTGGTGGTGCAACAGGCCCGCCAGATGGGCTTCCAGGGCGGCTTTATCGTGATGGACCAGGCCAAGATTGACGAAGTGGCCCAGGTAGCCGGTGGTCTGGACATGGTGGAAGGCGCTATCGGCGTGGTGCCATTGAGCGTCTATGAAACCCCGGCGGCCAAAGATTTCATCGAGCGCTACAAGGCCGAGTACGACAAAATGCCTGGCTCCGAAGCCGCCTACAACTACCTGGCGTTGCACGCTCTGGTGGAAGCCATGGACGCCACCGAGTCCACCGATCCGAAAACCATCCGTGCGGCCATCGGTGATGCCCTGAGAAACATGGACACCCGCAAGAACCCGTACGAAGTCACCGAAGTGACCGAAAATGGTGGTTTCGTGACGGAGACGACTCTGGCTGTGGTGGAAGACGGTGAGATTGTTCGGGAAGAGATCAAATGATGGGAGCACCAGTACCCGTCTGAATCAGA
Organism: Marinobacter sp. B-12; assembly: GCF_056857915.1. Classification (NCBI taxonomy): domain Bacteria; kingdom Pseudomonadati; phylum Pseudomonadota; class Gammaproteobacteria; order Pseudomonadales; family Marinobacteraceae; genus Marinobacter; species Marinobacter sp. B-12. The sequence goes on from NZ_JBSXOB010000028.1 coordinate 60,698, forward strand.
AAAGGGGCCCGCGGGCCCCTTTTTAGTGTTGTTTCCGGCTTGTGGCCGCTCAGTCAGGCCGCGTACATCACCAGATTCTCCGCCACACAGGCGGGTTTGTCCTCCCCGCGAATTTCCACGGTGGTGCGGTAAATGGCCTGCGTGCGATGATCATCCACCCTGGACACATCCAGCAGTTCCATCTTGCTGCGGATATCTGCCCCGGATTTCACCGCAGCGGGAAAGCGCAGTTTGTTGATGCCGTAGTTAATACTGGCGCTCTTGCCCTGCACATCAATCACCTCCTGATTCAGCAGTGGAATCAGCGACACGGTCAGAAACCCATGGGCGACGGTGCTCTTCCACGGCGTTTCCCGCATGGCCCGCTCCACGTCCAGGTGAATCCACTGGTGATCGCCCGTGGCGTCTGCAAACGCCTGAATCATCTCCTGGGTGATGGTTTTCCAGGGGCTGTGGCCAATGGTGGTACCGCAAAAATGTTCAAGATCGTTTAATTCAACTGAAAGCATATCTGCGCTCATTAATTGGTATGGGAACAGGTTGAAGCAGAAGCCATGGAAGGCAGGGGTCTTGCCGGGACCGTCAAAAACATGGATGTTTTTGTCGAGCGTACAGGGACGTATTCACAGCGTGTTCCGGCAAGACCCCTGCCTTCCATGGCGCACAAGGTGCAAAGTCAGAGACTCAAACAGCGTACCCAGGACTCTTGCTATCCAGAAGCCGAACCAATGCGGGCCAGGTCAACGCAGCCGCACTGCCGAGTTCCTGAGACTGGTCAGCGGTTATCTGTATGGCCTGCTCTGACGGCATGCAGGTTGGCCCGCAACTCTGGGCCTTGACCTGGATCTCGCAGGCCTTCATCAGAAAATACAGATAGGTGAACGTCTCCGGCACGTCCTTGCCCGCCGTCAGCACCCCGTGATTGCGCAGCATCATCATCGACTTGTCGCCCAGATCTCTGATCAGCCGCTCCCGCTCATCCAGGTTCAGTGCCACACCTTCATAATCGTGATAGCTCAGGTGATTCAGGCACAACATCGCCGTCTGGCTCAGGGGCAACAGACCATCCCGATGGGCGGACACAGCCACCCCATCCGGCGCGTGCAGGTGCATCACCGCCCCGGCATCCTCGCGGCCCATGTGAACAGCACTGTGAATGGTAAATCCGGCTGGGTTTACGCGGGAGAGACCGCCAGACTCCACCACCTGGCCATCCTTATCCACCTTCACCAGTGACGACGCGGTGATTTCATGGAACAGAAGCCCATAAGGGTTGATCAGGAAATGATGATCCGGCCCCGGCACCCGAGCAGAAAGGTGGGTGAATACCAGGTCGTCCCAGCCAAACAGCGCCACCAGGCGATAGGCGGCGGCCAGCTCGGTACGGACCTTCCATTCGGCTTTTCTCAGATCCCGTTGTGATGACCGATCGTCGGTTGTCGTCATGATGAGAGCCTCGGTCTGTCAGCCTGCCTGTAACAGGGTGGCGTACTGCTCCAGATGAAAATCGTCATCGCCCAACTGGTGATTGATGGCGATCAGCCGCTTCGCGTAGTGGGCAAAGTTGTACTCCCAGGTCATGCCGATACCGCCGTGGGACTGAATGCCGGCCTCGGAGATAAACTGACCGGCACGGCCGATTACGTTCTTGGCAGCGGCCAGCACGCGGCGACGTTCATCACTGGGTTCGCTGTCGGCGACGCTGGCGGCAAGAATCGCCATGGAGCGAGCCTGTTCCAGTTCCGACATCATATCCACCATACGGTGCTGCAGCACCTGGAACCGGCCAATGGGAACGCCAAACTGCTTGCGCTGTTTGAGATAATCCAGGGTCAGCTCATTGGCCATTTCCATGACACCCACAGCCTCTGCGCACATGGCGGCGATGGCGCGACCGGCCTGATACTCGATCACCCCGGCAGCCTTGCCTTCTTCTCCCAGCAACGCGTCGCCACCGACCTGGACGTTGTCCAGGGTAATGTCACAGCCGCGGGAGCCGTCGATGGTGGGGTAAGCGCGGCGCTCAACGCCAGCGGTATCCGGGGTCAGGGCAAACAGGCTGATGCCGTCGGCATCGCGGGCGTCGCCTGAGGTGCGTGCGGACACCACGATCAGGTCGGCACAGTGGCCGCTGATCACGACGGCCTTGCGGCCGTTCAGAACATAGCCCTCGCCGTTTTTCTCGGCGCGGGTTTCCACGTTATTCAGGTCATAGAAACTCTGGGGCTCCTGCAGGCCGACCGCAGCTTTCAGTTCTCCGCTGGCGATGCCGGCCAGCCAGGTGTTTTTCTGGCTGTCGTTGCCTGCCTGGCCAATCAGGCCGCCGCCCAGGATAATGGACTGCACATAAGGCTCCAGGCAAAGCCCGCGGCCCAGCTCAGTCATAACGGATTGAACTTCCACACCACTGCCGCCAAAGCCACCCAGTTCCTCGGAGAAAGGTACGGCGGTCAGGCCCAGCTCGCTGAGTTGCTGCCAGAAATCGGCGCTGAAGCCCAGTTCCGTCTCACTGAACGCCAGGCGCTTTTCAAAACTGTACTCACCGCGCACCAGCCGCTCCACGGTGTCCTGCAGCATCTGCTGCTCTTCGTTAAGTCGGAAATCCATGGTCGTCTCCTTAAAGCCCGAGAATCATTTTCGACACGATGTTCTTCTGGATCTCGTTGGATCCGCCGAAAATCGACAGCTTGCGGTTGTTGAAATACTGGGCCGACAGTGGAGCTGCATCTTTATCCGACAGGAAGTCGCCCTCGTAACCCATATCCATCTCTTCTTCCAGGAACGGCAGGGCATAGGGCCCGACCGCGCGGCGGGCGAGATCATTGATGGCCTGACGGATTTCGGTGCCTTTCACTTTCAGCATGGAGCTCTCCGCGCCCGGCACGCCGCCCCCTTCAACAGAAGCAATAATCCGCAGGTTGCTGATGGTGGCTGCCGTGAGGTCGATTTCCACTTTGGCGATGCGCTGGCTGAATGAAGGGTCCTCAAGCAGCGGTCGACCGTTCTTCAGGCGGCGTGATGCCAGGTTCTTCAGGTGCGACAGCGCTGCCTTCGACATGCCAATACCGGCCAGGCCGGTGCGCTCGTAGGTCAGAAGATACTTGGCGTAGGTCCAGCCTTTATCCTCGTCGCCCACCAGGTTTTCCACCGGCACCTTCACGTCCTCGAAAAACACTTCGTTGACTTCGTGCTCGCCATCCAGGGTGATGATGGGGCGCACGGTAATGCCCGGTGTGTTCATGTCGATCAGCAGGAACGAAATGCCTTCCTGGTTCTTGACCTCCGTGTTGGTACGCACCAGGCAGAAGATCATGTTGGCGTGCTGGCCCAGGGTGGTCCAGGTTTTCTGGCCGTTAACGATGTAATGGTCGCCATCACGTACAGCACGGGTTTTAAGGGACGCCAGGTCAGAGCCCGCGCCGGGTTCGGAATACCCCTGGCACCACCAGTCCTCGCCGCTGAGGATGCGCGGAAGGTACGTCTGTTTCTGTTCCTCGCTGCCGAACCTGATAATCACCGGCGCCACCATATTCACCCCGAACGGGATGGAGCGGGGAACGCCGTAACGGCAGGACTCTTCGTCCCAGATGTGCTTTTGCACCGGCGTCCACTCTACACCGCCGTACTCTGCCGGCCAGTGGGTCGCGTACCAGCCCTGCTCGCAAAGGATTTTCTGCCAGCGCTGATGGTCCTCTTTGGACAGGCGGCGGAATCCTTTCACTTTGGCGGCGATGTCGGCCGGCAGCTTTTCATCCAGGAACGCACGCACTTCGTCACGGAAGGCGAGTTCCTCGGCGGTGTAGTTCATGTTCATCGAATTAACCTCGTAAATGCATTACAGCGAAAATATATACCGCATAGCAGAATTACTCAATGATCTTTTATGGATTGCGTTCCTGTCAATGATAATGAAACAAGAAAACACAGAGTAACTACAACTCGCACCAAAATTTGATTTCACTGCCTTGTTGGTTCCAAAGGCACCGTCCTGCTGTGGGACTTTTCTATGTCCACAAAAAAGCAGAGCCGAGGCTCTGCTTTTTGAACGATGGGCGGCAGGTTCAGCTAAAGGCCTGAATCCCGGTCTGTCCCCGGCCAAGGATCAGGGCGTGGACATCGTGAGTACCTTCATAGGTATTCACCGCTTCCAGGTTCATCACGTGGCGGATGACATGGTATTCGTCAGAGATACCATTGCCGCCGTGCATGTCACGGGCCACCCGTGCGATATCCAGGGCCTTGCCACAGTTGTTGCGCTTGAGCATGGAGATGGCGTCCGTCGAGTAGTTGCCGGCGTCTATCATGCGGCCGAGTTGTAAGGCGCCCTGAAGGCCCAGGGTGATCTCGGTCTGCATATCCGCCAGCTTCTTCTGGATCAGTTGGTTGGCAGCCAGCGGCTTGCCAAACTGCTTGCGCTCGAGGGTGTAATTGAGGGCCGCGTGCCAGCAGAACTCAGCAGCGCCCATGGAGCCCCAGCTGATGCCGAAACGGGCCTTGTTCAGGCAACTGAAGGGACCTTTCAGACCCTCCACGTCAAGCTTGTTCTCGTCCGGGACAAAGACCTCGTCCATAAAGATGGATCCGGTCTCGGAAGCCCGCAGGGAAAACTTGCCCTCAATCTTTGGCGTGTCCAGGCCCTTGGCACCTTCGCGCTCGATCACGAAACCGGTGATTTTGCCATCGAGCTTGGCCCAGACCACGCAAACATCGGCAATGGGCGAGTTGGTGATCCAGGTCTTGGAGCCACTGACCAGATAGCCGCCGTCGACTTTCTTGGCGCGGGTTTCCATGTTGCCCGGGTCAGACCCGTGGTTGGGCTCGGTCAGGCCAAAACAGCCCACCTTTTCGCCGGATGCCAGTTGGGGCAGGATGCGTTTTTTCAGGGCTTCCTGACCAAAGGCGTGAATCGGGTGAATAACCAGTGACGACTGGACACTCAGCGCTGAGCGGTAAGCGGAGTCCACCCGTTCCACTTCACGGGCGATCAGGCCATAGCACACGTGGTTCAGGCCGGGGCCGCCGTATTCTTCCGGCAGGGTGGCGCCAAGCATGCCCAGCTCGCCCATGTCGGTAAAAATGGAACGGTCGAACTTCTCATGCCGGTTTGCTTCGGTAATGCCAGGCATCAGACGTTGATCGCAGAACGAACGGATGCTGTCCCGAACCTGACGCTCGGTTTCATCCAGTTGTTTATCGAATTGCAGCAGGTCATCCCAAGGTGCGGAAGCCATGGTGTATCTCCTCAGAAAATTAGTTGTTCACTCGTTCAATTTCAGCAGCAGTGCCCTGGCCAGTGCGCCAGTGTATCGACCGAAGGGTGTTCGTAATCCGTCGTAGATAAACGCGCACCTGGCATCTCCCGTTTTCATCAGACATGGCTCCCATTGTGGTCTTCCGTTTCTAAGGAGGGAAGGGGTGGGCTTGCCATGTCATTAATGTTGATATAGTTTCGTATAGCGGAACTAAGTTTTGTATATTGGCTGTTGAAGACTAATCCGGGTCTGTTTGAAATGCAACCGATACCATCAACGAAGGGCAGTAATCTGCTATGAGCCGTTTTCTGGTTCCTGCTGCGGTTTTTCTGGAACTATTGGCGCTTTGCCTTTCCAGCATAGCGCTCAGTGCCTTTGCGGGTGTGTTGTTTATGCTTTATTTCACGCTGGCGCTGAGGCGATTGCAATCGTATTCCCGTTACCTGTTCCTGATCTCGCTGGTTGTAATCGGTTATCTGGGCTTCATCGGGCAGTTGGCAGCCGAGGATCTGATTCGTGCCGCGTCCAAAGCTGCTTTTTATGCAGCGTTCCTGGGAAGCCTGGGGATGATGCAATGCCTGGTTCGCCGTCTCGAGGTGCTGCAGCGTATACACGATGTGTTGCTGGGTGGTCGTCCGGCGCTGCTGTATCCGAAATACGCCGTGGTGAGTTGCGGCATTGCGTCGGTGCTGAGCTTCGGGGTGATGAACCTGCTTTGCGGCACGCTGTCGGACACCCTGCGGCAGCGGGGCATTACCGGGGCCTCGCGGGTGCGCTGGTTGCGCAGTGTGCTGATCAGTACATTGCGGGGATTTGCGCTGGTGCCGCTGGTAGCGCCAACCAGTGTTGCAGTCGCCATTATTACCCGCGAAGTGCCCTCCCTGAGCTGGTCGGGCCTGTTGCCCTATGGCATTGGCAGTGCGGTATTGCTGATTCTGGTGGGATGGGGGCTGGAGCATAAGCGTTTTCGTCGGGTCAGCGGTGAGCGCGAACCGCTGGAAGCTTGGCCGGCCGGAAGTGGGCGACTGTTGCTGCTGGTGTTGATCATCTTTACGTCGATGGGCCTGCTGGTGCAGTTAACGGAACTGAGGGTGTCAGTGGCCGCCATGCTGGTGGTGCCGGTGGTCACCCTTCTTTATATGTTCTGGCACGATCGTTCGCCAGCTATGGCGGTGCGGGAAGCCTCTGACAATATGCTCGGCATGAGCAACGAGATGTCCATCTTCGCAGGTTCTGCGGGGTTGGGCGTGGCGTTGGTCTCGGTGATTCCGGCGGATGCCCTGGCAGGCATGGCGACTGGTGAGCTGGGGGTGTTTTTACTGGCCGTGTGTGGGTTATTGATGATGCCGATGCTCTCAGCCATCGGCATTATCCCGATTACGGTGCTGAGTATTCAGGCTGGGTTGATGCCGCAATTGGTCGCCGAGGGTGTGAACCCTCTGCCGGTTGCAGTCGCCCTGGTGATTGGTTTCTCCCTGGCGATGATGCTGTCGCCGTTTGGCCCGGCTGTCATGTTGCTGTCACGATTCGGGCAGGTGTCACGCTGGGTGGTGGCGTTTGGCTGGAACGGCGCTTTTGTCCTGCTCTCCATTCCGCTGTTATTGCTGATGTTGTGGGGGATGTTTGTGATGGCGCCGGTCACGAGCTGATTGATGCATACCATGAGCGGCGCCAATGTTCAGTGGTTCAGTAGCCCCGGCTGGGGTCCACGATGCCGGAAATCGGCTGACCATTATAGTGTGCCTGGATCTTACCGGTGATCTGCTCCAGGGTGGCCTCCCTCAGGGTCCGCGCCGAAATGTGTGGCGTAATGGTGATCTCCGGTCGCTGCCAGAAGGGATGATCCGCGGGCAGGGGTTCCTGGCGAAACACATCCAGGGAGGCCCGGGCGACATGGCCGTCTTCTATGGCTTTAATCAGGTCCTCTTCCACCAGGTGTTCTCCCCGGCCCACGTTGATCACCACGGCATCGGGCATGAGTTGGCTCAGGTGCTGATGGTTGAGAATGCCCCGGGTTTCGTCGGTCAGTGGCAGAGTGTTGACCAGAACGCGGGTTGATTGCAGGAAATCGGGCAGGTTTTCGGTACCGGAAAAGGTCGAGACGCCCTCCAGATCGTGCTCGCTACGGGCCCATCCATTGACCCGGTAATCCAGGCCGGCGAGGGTGCGCGCCACCCGCTTGCCAATATGGCCAAGCCCCATGACGCCTACTGGCCAATCGCTGCGCTTGATTGGGCGATGAATTTTCCAGGTGCCTTGGCGTTGCTGCTCGCGGTAGGTTTCCATGCCCCGGTTGGCTTCCAACAGCTGGTGCAACACGTATTCCGCCATCTGCGCGGACATGCCGGCATCTTCCAGGCGCACGATGGGCAGTTGGGGCGGTAGATTGGGCACGGCCAGCAACCCGTCGATGCCCGCCCCGAGGTTAAACACGGCTTTAAGCTTTTTCTCGCGCTCGAACAGTTGTTCCGGTGGTTGCCAGACAATGGCGTAATCGGCATCGACCACCGGGCCGCTGGCGTCCCAAACGTGAATCTCGGCTTCCGGAAGCAGTTCCTTGATAGGAACGGTCCAGCGCTCCGGTTTGGGGTCTCCTGCTACAAATAGAACTTTCATGTGCTCTCCGGGGTTGTCAGCGACTTTGAATTCGGTTATTAAGTTTCACATTGCAGAATAATATACCGCAGATTGCCCGTAAACCCGGGGTTGTGTATCGCAATATTGGTAGAGAATTGAAACATAAAGGAAGAGTGTTTCATGTTTGGCACGACTTTTGATAATGGTTTCTGGTACTTGATATCTGCAGCGATTAAAATATCGCATCTTTTCTTACTATCCGAACAAAGCCCCGGTAGTCCGGGCACAGCGGATCAGGCGCAGCTGTTGGAGGACGCCCGTTTATGACAAAAGCACAAGCCACCTCGCCGGAACTCCTGGCAGCATCCGGTGATGGCGAACCGGTAAAGCCTGAAAAAGATCGCAAGTTTGTAGAGGCGCTTTCCCGTGGTCTCGACGTGCTTCGTGCCTTTAGTCAGGGCTCGGTGATTCTGGGGAATCAGGACATCGCGCGCCTGACCGGGCTGCCGAAACCCACTGTTTCGCGCATGACCTACACCCTGACCAAGCTGGGTTACCTCAGCTATAACGCCCAGTTGGAAAAATACCAGCTCAGCTCCGGTGTATTGGCACTTGGTTACGCCTACGTTTCCAACCTTAAGGTGCGCCAGTTGGCTAAGCCTTACATGGACGAATTTGCCCGTCAGACCAACATGTCCGTAGGCCTGACTTGCCGTGATCGTCTGCACATGATCTATGTAGAGAATCGTCTGCCGCCGGAAGCATCGCTGCTGCGTATGGACATCGGTTTGAAACTGCCGATGGCCACCACATCGGCCGGGCGAGCTTACTACTGCGCCATTTCGGATAAAGGCCGCAAGGTCATTACGGACGCGATGGAAGCCAAATATGGCGATGCCTGGCCGGAGAAGCAGGAGGGCCTTGAACGCTCGATGGAGGACTACAAGACGTATGGCTTCTGTCTGTCGCTCGGCGAGTGGGATCGCAACATCAATTCTGCGGGTGTGCCCATTCATCTGCAGGACGGCACCATCATGGCGCTGACCTGTGCGGCGCCTTCCTATTTGATTTCCGGAGAAAAGCTGCGGGAATCCATTGCTCATCAACTGGCGATGCTGGCCAGCGATATTGAATCGCTTGGTGTTTGACCTGATGGACTAACTGACAAGGCCTGGGCTCGGACGGAGATCTACCTCCGAAACCGTGCGTAGCCATGGATGGCGGAGCCGAGCGTACAGGGATGTATTTACAGCGTGTTTCGGAGGTAGGTCTCCGTCCGGGCCTTCCCCCCTGAGCGGGCTTTCTCGAAAAACCCCAGAATTCGTTCTGGGGTTTTTTTACGCCTGCATTTTAGTTCATGGTTGAAACCTGCCTAGAACTTGTATTAAATCGTGACTATATTTCGCTTGTTAAAACTACATTCCATATATGGCGGGGAAAATTATGTCTGAGGTCGTGACTTATAACCGAGAAGGCTCCATTGGCGTGATCACTGTGAACTATCCACCGGTGAACGCCCTCAGCCATGCGGTTCGTTCCGGCCTGGTGGCTGCGCTGGAGCAGGGCGAGAAAGACGCCGACGCCAAGGTATTGTTGCTGGTGTGCGAAGGCCGCACTTTTATTGCCGGGGCCGACATTCGCGAATTCGGCAAGCCCATGCAGGACCCGGGACTGCCGTCCGTTGTTGACCAGTATGAGAGCAGCGACAAGCCAATTGTTGCGGCTATTCACGGCACTGCGTTGGGGGGTGGCCTGGAAACCGCATTGGGTTGTCATTACCGGGTTGCCTTGAGCAGTGCCAAGGTGGGGCTACCGGAAGTGAAGCTGGGCCTGTTGCCGGGAGCCGGGGGCACCCAGCGCCTGCCGCGCTTGGCGGGTGCCCAAAAGGCCTTGGAAATGATTACCACCGGCGAATTTGTGGGCGCTAAAGACGCTCTGGCCCTGGGCATTGTTGATGCGGTTGAGGACAGCAGCGATATCAAGGCTGCAGGCCTGGCATACGCACAGAAAGTTGCGGACGAAGGCAAGCCGGTCCGTCGCGTAAGGGACCTGACCGATAAGTTGCAGGCCGACAAGGGTAGCGACGTTTTTGAACAGTTCCGCGCCGGCTTGCAGAAAAAGGCGCGGGGCCTGTTTTCCCCGTTCAAGTGCGTGGATGCGGTGGAAGCCGCTTTCAGCCTGCCGTTCGAGGAGGGCGTGAAGCGAGAGCGTGAACTGTTTATGGAGTGCATGGAATCGCCCCAGCGTGCCGGGCTGGTTCACTCTTTCTTTGCCGAGCGGGAAGTCTCGAAGGTGAAAGGCCTGTCCAAGGACACGCCAGTTCGCGACATTCGCACCGTGGGCGTGATCGGTGCCGGCACCATGGGCGGCGGCATCGCCATGAACTTCGCTAACGCCGGGATTCCCGTTACCATCGCCGAGGTCAAGCAAGAAGCGCTGGACAAGGGTCTGGCGGTGATTCGCCGGAATTATGAGAACACCGCGAAGAAAGGCCGTATCACCCAGGCCCAGGTTGAGGAGCGCATGAGCCTGATCAGCGGCACCCTGACCTATGATGATTTCAGCGATGTGGACCTGGTGATCGAGGCGGTGTTTGAAAGTATGGACCTGAAAAAGAAGATCTTCGGTCAGTTGGATGAAGCCTGCAAAGCGGGTGCGATTCTGGCGTCCAACACCTCCACCCTCAGTATCGATGACATTGCTGCAGCGACGAAACGTCCGCAGGACGTAATCGGCCTGCATTTCTTCAGTCCCGCCAACGTGATGAAGCTGCTGGAGATTGTGCGCGGCGAAAAAACCTCTGATGAGGTCAAGGCCAGCGCCATGGCGCTGGCGAAGAAGATCCGCAAGGTGGGTGTCATGGTGGGTAACTGCTATGGCTTTGTTGGCAATCGCATGCTTCACAAGCGGGGCGCTGAGGCCATGGCGCTGGTCAACGAAGGTGCGAGCCCGCAACAGGTGGACAAGGTGCTGACCGATCTGGGTTTCCCCATGGGGCAGTTTGCGATGTCGGACCTGGCCGGTATCGATATTGGCTACAGCATCCGTCAGGAACGCCGCAAGGCTGGTGAGGATGTGCCGGCAAGCTGGTTGGACAAGCTGGCGGAGCAGGGTCGCCTTGGGCAGAAGACCCAGGCGGGCGTGTACAAATACGAAGAGGGTAACCGCAAGCCGATTCCCGACCCGGAGGTGGACCGGGTTATTGCCGAGTTCCGCGAGGAGCAAGGTATTAAGTCCCGTGACATCACCGACCAGGAGATTCTGGAGCGGTGCATGTACGTGATGGTCAATGAGGGTGCCAAGATTCTGGAAGAGGGCATTGCCGACCGGTCGCTGGATATCGACATTACCTGGATCTATGGCTATGGCTTCCCGGCCTATCGGGGTGGGCCGATGTTCTGGGCGGATCAGATTGGCCTGGACATTATTCTTGGCACTGTTGAGCAGTTCTACAATGACCTGGGTGGCGAGCAGTGGAAGCCAGCAGCCCTGTTGCAAAAACTGGTCAGTGAAGGGCGCAAGTTTTCGGACCTTTAAAAGCCTGGCCTGCTGGTGTGGCGGCTGGTCCCGAGGTGGGGTGCCTTTTCTTCTGTGAAAAATAAGTCGCTGCGCTCAGACATCTTTTTCCCGGCAGAAAAGGCACCCCACCCCGTGACCGACCATACTGCCGAGGTTTGAGCCACCTACACGTTTACGAAGGAGTTTGTTATGTCTGATGCCGTTATTGTTTCCACTGCCCGCACGGGCCTGGGTAAATCCTACCGTGGCGCACTGAACAACACCCACTCTGTGGACCTTGCCGGCCATGTGATCCAGCATGCGGTGCAGCGTGCGGGTATTGATCCGGCCATCGTGGAAGATGTGATCCTCGGTGCTACGTTCCATGAAGGCGCGCAGGGCAAGAACATTGCGCGGCTGGCGGCGATTCGTGCTGGTCTGCCGGTAACCACCGCTGGCCTTTCGATCAACCGTTTTTGTAGTTCCGGTCTTCAGTCCATCGCCATTGCCGCCCAGCGGGTGGTGTCGGAGAAGGTACCGGCCATGGTGGCGGGTGGCGTCGAATCCATTTCCATGGTGCAGAACGAGAAGCTCAACAGTTTCCACGCTACTAACGATTGGCTGATGAAGAACAAGCCCGAGTTGTATCTGGCGATGATCGAAACCGCCGACATTGTAGCCCAGCGTTATGGCGTTAGCCGTGAGTCTCAGGATGAGTACGCGTTGATCTCCCAGCAGCGCACCGCCGCGGCTCAGGAAGCGGGTCGGTTTGACGATGAAATCGTGCCCTATGACGCTACCATGATGGTGAAGGACAAGGAGACGGGTGATGTCAGTTATAAGGACGTTACCCTGACCCGTGACGAGTGCAACCGCCCCAACACCACGCTGGAAGGCCTCCAGGGTCTGAATCCGGTGCGCGGAGACAATCAGTTCGTCACCGCCGGTAACGCGTCCCAGCTGTCTGACGGTGCGTCCGTGTGTACGGTGATGAACAGCACCTACGCCGAGAAAAACAATATTGAGCCCATGGGTATCTTCCGTGGTTTTGCGGTGGCCGGCTGTGAGCCGGATGAGATGGGTATTGGCCCTGTTTTCGCAATTCCGCGCCTGTTGGAGCGGAATGGTCTGAAAATGGACGATATCGACCTGTGGGAACTGAACGAAGCCTTTGCGTCGCAGGTGGTCTACTGCCGTGATCGTCTGGGCATTCCCATGGAAAAGCTGAACGTTAACGGCGGTTCTATCTCCATTGGCCACCCCTATGGCGTTACCGGTTCTCGCCTCGCCGGCCATGCGCTGATTGAAGGTAAGCGCCGTGGTGCCCGGTATGTGGTTGTGACCATGTGCATCGGCGGTGGCCAGGGCGCGGCTGGTTTGTTCGAGGTGGTGTAAGGTCGTGTGGCACAGAGCACCATCCGCATGAATTTATTCAGGAGCAGAACCATGAAAGATCTCAGCAAAAACTACATCAACGGCCAATGGCAGAACTGGAATGGTGAGACCATTGATGTCCACGAAGCGGCCACTGGCGACGTTATTGCCAGGGTCCCCGCCTCCGGTCGTGAGGAAATGGAGAAGGCCATAGCCGCCGCCAGTACGGCTTTCGAAAGCTGGTCGGAAAGCACGCTGGAAAAACGATTGCATGTGCTGGAGCAACTGCATGCCGGCCTGAAAGAACGGGCAGGTGAAATAGCCGAAACGGTGTGCCGGGAAGTGGGAATGCCCATTAAACTGGCCACCGGCATCCAGGCGGGGCTGCCGGCGACCATTACCAAAAGCTACCTGAAAATGCTGCCGGAATTCACCTTCGCCGAACAGGTCGGCAACTCCGAGGTGCAATACACGCCGGTGGGCGTGGTGGGATGCATCACCCCCTGGAACTACCCCCTGCACCAGGTCATCCTCAAGGTGGTTCCGGCCATTGCCGCCGGTTGCACGGTAGTGCTCAAGCCGTCTGAAATCGCGCCCCAGAGTGCCTATATCCTGGCGGACATTCTGGCCCAGACAGACCTTCCCGAGGGTGTCTTCAATCTCGTCTGCGGCGAAGGCCACACCGTGGGCGACACGCTGATCAAACACCCGGATGTCAACATGGTGTCGTTCACCGGCTCCACCCGCACCGGCAGCCTGATTGCCCACGCTGCCGCCGATGATTTCAAGCGCTTTGCTCTGGAAATGGGCGGCAAATCCGCATCGGTCATCCTGCCGGATGCCGACCTGGCGAAAGCGGTTAAGGGAACGGTCAACAACTGCCTGCTGAACTCAGGCCAGACCTGCACTGCGCTGACCCGCATGCTGGTGCCGGCCCAGATGCATGACGAAGCCTGTGAGCTGGCCGCTAATGCGGTGGCGAAAATGACGCCGGGCAATCCGCTGGAAGAAACCACACGCCTGGGCCCGCTGGCTTCCGCTCAACAGCGGGACAAGGTTATCGACTTCATCAACATCGGTATCAAAGAAGGCGCCACCCTGGTTGCCGGCGGCCCGGAAGCACCGGAGGGCTGCGACAATGGCTACTTCGTCAAGGCCACGGTATTTGGTAACGTCAAACCCGACAGCCGCATCGCCCAGGAGGAAATCTTTGGCCCCGTGCTGTGCGTGATTCCCTACGAGGACGAAGCTGAGGCCATCGAGATCGCCAACGGCACGGCCTATGGCCTGTCCGGCGCCGTCTGGTCCGCCGATGACGCACACGCGAAGAAGGTGGCAGGCAAACTGCGCACCGGGCAGGTATTCGTCAACGGCGGAGACTTCAACCCATTGGCGCCGTTTGGCGGCTTCGGCCACTCCGGTATCGGCCGCGAATTCGGCAAATGGGGACTTGAAGAGTTTCTGGAGGTGCGGTCCCTGCAGCTTTAAGCCTGCTAGTTGGCGGGCTGGGCCCGAGGTGGTGCCTGACTGACTTTGGCGGATATGTCTCTGTTCAGGCGGTTCCGCCAAGCATTACACGAACAGCGGTACAGGCGTCCTCCAACTCCTCTTCACGGGGTTCGCGACCGTTGATGATGTCGCTGTACAGGCAGGATTCGGCCAGACGCACCATGAAGTAGGACAGGCTGTTGACGTTCAGAGGCGGATTAATATGTCCGCCTGCAATCTGATCCCGAAGGGTGCGGGTGTTGGCCTCCACGGTACGGCTGTGAAGCGTGGACTGGGATGACGTCAGGATTTTGAGCGCGTACTCCGGATCTTCGCGGATAAACCGCCGCAAGGGTTCAGAGTGCAACAGGGTGGAGTTAATGTGGCGGTATACCGCGACTACAAAGTCGACGCCATTCCCCGGTGTTTCGTTCAGCGCTTCCTGCCTCAGGGGTTCGTAGAGTGACCAGAGCACTTCCCCCAGCAGCAAGTCCTTGTTGCCAACCCAGCGAAACAGGGTGGCCCTGCCAATATTCAATTCCGCAGACAGCGAAGCCAAGTGAATTCGTTCACCTTTCAACCACATCCTTCGTGCACGTCGGAAGGCATCTGCTGGTGTCGCCCTTGTTGTTGTTTTTTCTGTCACTGCAACCTCGTATCGGTACTCGATTTCATTCTAACGACAAAACAGGAAGCCTGCTATGAAGACCAGAATCACCGAATTGTTTGGTATCCATCACCCGATTATCCAGGGAGGCATGCACCACGTTGGGTATGCGGAGCTGGCCGCCGCCGTTTCCAATGCGGGTGGCCTCGGTATGATAACCGGGCTGACTCAGCCTACCCCGGAAGATCTCTCCAGGGAAATTGCACGTTGTGCCGAGATGACTGATCGGCCGTTCGGCGTCAACCTCACGTTTCTGCCGTCCTTCAAGGCGCCGCCTTACCCGGATTATATCCAGGCCATTGTCGACGGTGGTGTGAAAGTGGTGGAAACGGCCGGACGTAGTCCCGAGCAATACATGCCCCAGCTCAAAGCGGCCGGTATCAAGGTGATCCACAAATGCACGTCCGTGCGTCACGCCCTGAAGGCTGAAAAAATCGGTTGCGATGCGGTCAGCGTGGACGGCTTCGAATGTGGCGGCCATCCGGGTGAGGATGACATCCCTAACTTTATCCTGCTGCCACGCGCTGCGGAAGAACTCACCATTCCATTTGTCGCGTCAGGCGGTATGGCGGATGGTCGCAGCCTGGTGGCGGCTATGGCACTGGGCGCTGATGGCATGAATATGGGTACCCGTTTTCTGGCGACCACAGACGCTCCCATCCATGACAATGTCAAACGGGCCATTGTCGACGCGGATGAACTTCAGACCCGCCTCATTATGCGGAACCTCCGTAACACCGAGCGGGTAATGAACAACGCCGCCGTGGAGGAAATCATCCGCATCGAGAACGCGAAAGCCGGCACCGAAACCATTGACGATATCCGCCATCTGGTCACTGGCGTGAAGGGCAGGCTGGTGCTTCAGGAAGGCAAGATGGATGAGGCAGCCTGGAGTTGCGGCATGGTGGCGGGGCTGATTCACGACATTCCCAGTTGTGAGGAACTGGTTGGCCGAATTATGGACGAGGCCGACAGCATCATTCGCCAGCGCCTGCTGGGAAGTCTGGGAATGGCGTGACAGATTTGTGAGGTTTCCGCGATACACTCTTTAACACCTCGTGATTGTACCGTGATAGCACTGCTTCAGGATGTATGTCGAACCTGCCAGTTAGGCAGGCAAACATTCTTGGGGAGACATCACAATGAACAAGTTCACGACAATCGCAGCAATGGCCCTGTTCGGCTTGATGGCAAGCGCGGCTCAGGCAGATGACATGGCGTCTGAAGATGGCATGATGAAGGATGATATGAAAGGATCAATGGAACACAACGACATGAAGAAAGACGGCATGTCGGATTCCATGGGCCACGACATGAAAAAAGACGGCATGTCCGACGACCACAAGGGCATGAAGGATGACGGAATGGACATGAAGAACGACAAGGCCATGCACGACGATATGACAGACCCCGGTATGGGCAAGGCGAGTGCCACGAACTAACCGGCGGCCATTACGGGATATCAGAGCCAGGAACCTATGACGCGAAACGTACTGATTGTGGAAGACAATCCCGGTATTGGTGAGTTGGTACGGATGCACGTGGCCGACCTTGGCATGAACCCCATCCTGTGCGATCGGGGTGATACCGGATTGGAGCGTTTCCACGAAGGCGATATTGACCTGGTTGTACTGGACCTGATGTTGCCTGGCATGGACGGTCTCTCCGTATGCCGTGAAATCCGCTCCGGCCCGGGGTATGTGCCGGTGCTGATGCTCACGGCGAAAAGCACGGAGCTGGATCGTGTGCTGGGATTGGAGATGGGGGCGGACGATTACCTCACCAAACCCTTCAGCGTGGCCGAACTGTCTGCGCGGGTGAAGGCTCTGTTCCGGCGGGTGGACGCCATGTCGAATTCGTCGGGCGAAACGTCCGGGCCTGAAGAGTCGGGTGAGTTGGACACCGAAGGTTTGCGTATCGATCCGGTTCGGCGCCGTGTGTTCGTATGGGAACAGGAGGTGGAATTGACGGCCCGGGAGTTCGATCTGCTCTGGCACTTTGCCAGCCACCCGGGACGTGTGTTCAGCCGGGTTCAGCTACTGGACAAGGTCTGGGGCTATAACCACGAAGGCTATGAGCACACCGTCAATACCCACATTAACCGTCTGCGCGGGAAGATTGAGCAAGACCCGGCGCGGCCGGAGTTTATTGAAACCGTCTGGGGGGTGGGCTATCGCTTCCGGGACTGAACCATGCTGAAAACGCTCTACACGCGGCTGGCGTTAGGCCTTTTCCTGCTACTGTTGGCCGTTGGTCTGCTGTATACCTTTTTCAGCTTGTATTCCCTGCGGGAGTACAACGCGTCTGTTAATCAGGAACTGCACCGGGATCTGGCGAAAGATCTGGTGGCAGACAGGAATCTGGTCAGTGAAGGGGAACTCGACCGAGGCGCCCTGAAAGAACTCTTTGCGCTGTATATGACCATCAATCCCAGCATTGAAATCTACCTGTTGGATCTGGAAGGCACCATCCTCTCTTATTCCGCTGATCCGGCGAAGATCAAGCGCAAGCAAGTCTCGCTCGAACCCATCCGCCGCCTGATGAACGATATGGACAGCTACCCGGTACTGGGCGACGACCCCCGCAGCCATGACCGGCAGAAAGTCTTTTCCGTAACGCCGGTGCCGTCGATAGACAATCCGGAAGGGTATCTCTACGTGGTGCTGCGCGGTGAGGAGTACGATGCCGCGGAAACCATGGCCCGGGGTGGTCAGTTGGTGGAACTGAGCGCCTGGGCCCTGATCGTCAGTCTGGCGGTGGTGATGATTGCGGGGCTGGCGGTCTTCCGGCTGCTGACGCGCCGGCTGACCTTGCTGACCCGGCTGGTGGAAAATTTCGAGCACAGTGACATGAGCCACCAGGCCCTGGATAGTACCTGGCGGGACCGGCGGCCGGTGGTGCGCGATGAAATTGACTACCTGGGCGCCACCTTCGACGACATGGCCAGCCGTATTGCATCCCAGATCGAACTGCTGACGGAAAAAGACGCCCAGCGACGGCAGCTGATCGCCCAGGTGTCCCATGATTTGCGTACGCCCCTGGCCTCGATGCAGGGCTACATTGAAAGTCTCAAACTCAGGCGCGATCGGCTGACAGCGGACGAGCAGGACCGATTTCTCGACATTGCCCTCAAGGAGGGCCGCCGGCTGAGCCGCCTGGTGGATGAGCTGTTTGAACTTGCGGCCCTTGAGGCCCGGGAAAAGCAGCCCGTGCCGGAACCCTTTCCTTTGGCGGAATTGGTGTACGACGTGGTCCAGAAGCATGGACAAGAGGCGAGCACCCGGCAGCTGGAACTTGTGGTGGATGGCGAGCCGGACCTTCCTCTGGCGTACGCTGACCTGGCCATGACCGAGCGGGTACTGGATAACCTTATCGGCAATGCCATTGCGTACAGTCCCTCTGAGGGCCGCATTGAAGTGGTGTTAGGGCAGGCGGACGGACTGCCGCAGGTCTACGTTCACGACAGTGGCCCGGGTATTCCAGAGCAGGACCTGCCCCATATTTTCGACCCTTTCTACCGTGGCGAATCGTCCGGTGGTTCCGGCCACGCCGGCCTGGGGCTGGCCATCGCCCGCAGAATCATGACTCTTCAGGGCGGTGATATCAGCGTTGAGAACCTGAGCTCCGGCGGCGCATCTTTCTGCATACGCTTGCCGGTAGGGCCACCCAAATAGACTGCCTGCATCCGTAATGATCTCTCCGGCGTTATACAAACGTAATAAACTGGAGAAAATGGTGTGATGAATTCCGTGCAAACTGGTCACAGTATTCAATAGGCAAGAGGTTAAGGTTATGAAACGGTATCTGTTACTGACGTCTGTCGCGGCAGCGATCGCACTGACCGGTTTCCAGGTTGGTGCTTCCAAGGGGACGGAATCAAAATACGCCCCGGATGATCCTGACCTGGCGGTTGCCACGTTCGCTGGCGGCTGCTTCTGGTGTGTGGAAGCGGCATATGAAGAGAAAGTGCCCGGCGTTGTTGAGGCGGTGTCCGGCTATAGTGGCGGCGACGAGAAGAACCCGAACTATAAACAGGTAGCTGGTGGTCGCACAGGCCATACTGAGGCGGTGCAGGTCTACTACGATCCTGATGTCATCACCTACGAAGGCTTGCTCCAAGGCCTTTGGCGCACAGCCAACCCCACCGACGTGAAAGGCCAGTACGTGGACCGGGGCAAACAGTACCGGCCGGCGATTTTCTACCACAACGACGCCCAGAAGCGTGCTGCCGAGGCCTCGATAAAGGCACTGGAAGAATCTGGTCGCTACGATCATCCGGTCAAGATTGAAGTGGTTCCTTTCGAAGCGTTCTACGACGCAGAGGAATACCATCAGGACTACTACAAGAAGAACCCGGTGCGGTACCAGTTCTACACCTTCAACTCCGGTCGCTACCAGTTTATCGAAAAGGTCTGGGGCGAGGACGAGAAAGTGGATTACGCTCAATATCGTCCCGAGAACAACGGGGGTTCCGCACAGGCGACTGTCAACAAAGCGTCTGGTGGCAGTGCTGGCATGAACCTCAGCCGGGTTGAGGCGTTCAATCCGGATACGTTCACCAAACCTGACGAAAAAACCCTCAAGGCGCGCTTGACGGAGGAGCAGTACGACATCACCCAGGAGGACGGCACCGAGCCTGCCTACCAAAACGAGTATTATGATGAAAAACGGGCCGGTCTCTATGTGGACATTGTTTCCGGTGAGCCGCTGTTCTCCTCCCGTGACAAGTACAAGTCCAACACGGGTTGGCCCAGCTTTACCAAACCGATCAGTCCGGACATGGTGGTGGAGAAAGAGGACAACACCTTCTTCATGACCCGCACCGAGATCCGTAGCCGCTATGCGGATTCCCACCTCGGGCATGTGTTCAACGACGGCCCGGCGCCAACGGGGTTGCGTTACTGCATGAACTCGGCTGCGCTCCGGTTCATCCCGTTGGAGAACATGGAAAAGGAAGGTTACGGTGCGCTGATCAGTGAAGTGAAAGAAGCCAACCGTACCGCTTCCAACTAAGCAAACACGTTACAGCCAGAGATCCCGGATGGGGGTCTCTGGCGAAAAGTGGTGCTGGATTTGCGCCATCAGCAGTTCGGCGCTGGCCAGCGCGTCCACCACGGCATTGTGTGGTGGGTAGTGTGGCAGCCCATATCGCAGCCGGCTGTCTGCCAGCCGAATCGAGATCGGCCGCTGGCCCCTCAACCTCTGCCACCAGGAGGGTTTCCGATTGGGATGCAGGTAAGCCTCAATGGCCATGGTATCCATCACCGGAAAGCGTATTTCCTCCCCGATTCTCCACTTCAGCGCCATGTTCAGGAATGGACGTTCGATATTGCGGTAGTGCACCACCGGTACGCGCCCGGCCAGGCTTTCCAGAAACTCGTCCAGTACGTCGGCCAGGTCAGGGGCCTTGTCGACATCGGTATGGGTTATGCCATGTATCGTGACAGAGGTCTGGTGTAGCGGCAGTTGCGGTTTCACCAGCCAGTGTCGCGAACCACTCAGTTGCACTCGGTCAAGGGTAAAGGGCACTACTCCGATGCTGACGATGGAGTGCCTGTCAGGGTCCAGGCCGGTGGTTTCGAAATCCACGGCTACAAACGGGACTTCGCTCAGAGGCGTTTCCGGCGCCACACAACCTGCCTCGTAGAACGTCTTCAGTCGCGGGTCTTTCGTTTGTGTTGCCAGTTCCCGGTACTGTTCGGGCCAGGACAAAGTGTCGATCAGTGCTGCCTTGCCATCAGACATTCCGGGTAGCCTGGGGGTTATAGCGGAACTTGAGGAACTTTTGTGCCTGGCTGACCACCTGAAAAGCGTCTTTCAGATGGCTGCGCTCAAACGGCGAAAGGTCTTCCGGCCGCACATTGTTGTCTGGCTCTCGACCTGCTTCGATGGAGAGGGCCTGATGTCGAATACGCACTATCGCAATAAACTCGAAGGCATCCCGAAGGTTATCAACGCCATCCTCCGGAATAAGCTTCGTCTGACCAATGGCTTTGAGCCGGTTGAACGTGTTCTGTGCCCGTGAGCCACAGGCCAGGGCATGTACCCGGATCAGGTCCGACACGGGTGCTGTACCCCGCCGCTTGAGGTTGAAGGTTTTTGCCTGCCTGCCGCTTTCTTCCATGACAAAGGTGCGGAAAAAGCCCAGTGGCGGCGTGCGGTTGAGGGCATTGCGGGCCAGCATGGCCAGGAACCGCTGGCTGTTGCTCGCTTTTTCCGCAATGAAGGTTTTCAGTTCCTCGGTGTATTCGATGCGGCCGTGGATACCGTCCAAGTCGAAGAAAATATTGCTGTTGAGCAGGGCTTCTGCTTTCGGGTTTTCGATCCAGTCAGCGAAGTACTTCTTCCAGACTTTCAGGGGCTGTCGCCATTTCTGGTTGGTGGCCATGATATCGCCGGTGCAGTAGCTGTAGCCGCACTCGGCCAGGCCATCGCTGACAAACTTTGCCAGGGCGAGGAAATACTCGTCGTGTTGCTCCGGATCGAAGCTGTCGTCCAGCACCATGGCGTTGTCCTGGTCGGTGACGACCAGTTGTTCGTCCCGGGCCATGGAGCCCAACGCCATAAAACAATAAGGCACCGGTGGCGGCCCCAGCTTCTCCTCACCCAGTTCGAGTAGCCGCTGACTGAAGGTGCGGCCGATTCCCGCCATGGCGCTGCCAATCATATGGGAATTGGCATCTTCACGGACCATGCGCACGAATGTGTTTGGCACCTCTTTGCTCAGGCGCCTCAGGCCCTTGACGTCCTGTTGGTGATAGATATTGCTGACCAGGTAAAGGCTGCTTTGGGATTCATGCTTGACGATATCCGACAGCGCGATGACGCCCCGTACGGTATCGCCTTCCATCACCGGAAGGTGATGCACGTTATTGTGGAGCATGGTCAGCATGGCTTCGAAAATAAAGGCGCTGGTACGGGTGGTAATCAGCTCTTCCGTCATGATGTCGCTGATGGGTGTTTCTGAGGGCAGCGCCTCGCACAGTGCGCGGGTACGCAGGTCGCGGTCGGTTATGATGCCGGAGAGCGTGGGTTTGTCACCGTTTTCGTCCATCAGCAACAGGGCAGACACCCCCCGGTCCGTCATGATGCGCGCTGCCTCCTGAAGGCGGACGGTGTTGGGTGCCATGACAGGCTCGCGCGAAATAAGCCGGGTAACTCGTGCCGTCATTGGCTGGTTGGACTTCTCGCGCCGGGAAAGCGCGGAACGTAGCCGTGAGTGGTTCTCGGTTTCCACAAAATCGGTGAAGCTCTCGTCGTTTTCCCACAAATACTGAAACACCTCGTCAGGAATGAGGTATATCAGGGAATCTTCTAAGGCCTTGGCAGGAAACCGCACCGATTTGTTCATCAACAGGCCAAACTGACCGAAAATCTCACCTTCGGTTATGCGATTGTAGAGTTCCCCTGAACGGCGATAGATCTCGACAGCTCCACTGCGTACATAGTGCAGGTTGGTGTTTGGCTCATCCAGCTTCAGAATGTCTGTACCTGCGCGAAAATAGGCAATTTCGATACTCGATACGATACGGTCCAGAAACTCGTCCGGCATTTCGTCGAATGGAGAGTGCTGGGTCAGATGGTTGCGTATTTCAATCAGCTCTGCCTGCATTGCTCGTTCCTTTTCGCGCCGGTTAGGCCTATAGAATTTATCACGCAATATAGCAGCGGCGTTGTTTTACGGCCATGATGTCCGGTAAGACGATCATACTGAATAGAAAGAGGAGCGGCTTTGCCTGGTATTCGCACATTGGTTCTTGGGGGCATTCGATCTGGCAAAACCGCGCTGGCGGAACGCATTGCCAGCGCCGCCGGTTTACCCGTGGTCTATGTTGCAACGGCGACCGCCGACGACGAAGAAATGACCCGGCGGGTGGCCCGTCACCGGCAGAATCGGCCGCCGGAATGGGGGTTGGCAGAGGAACCCTTGAAGCTGGCCTCCCTGCTGGATGGTTACACCAGGGAACCACAGCCACCGTTGTTGCTAGTGGATTGCATGAGCCTGTGGGTGAGCAACCTGCTGTTTGCCGGCGATGAAGTGTTTGCCCGTGAGCGTGCCGCCTTCCTGCGGGCACTGGAGAACTACCCGGGCCAAATCGTGATTGTCAGTAATGAAGTGGGCCTGGGTACCATTGGCATGGACCCGCTCACCCGCCGTTTCTGCGATGAACTGGGTTGGCTCAACCAGGATCTTGCCGCCTGCTGTGAGCGGGTGATGATGAGCGTGGCGGGGCTGCCGCAAACGTTGAAAGGCTGATTATCCGCCGTGCGTTTGCAGGCAACTGAGCAGGCCATGCTCCGAGAGGTCCACGCGGATACGGCTGCGGCAGGCGTAGGGGACGGTTAGCGCTGAAAAAGAGCGTTCAGTAGGGATGCCCATTACTTCCGCCAGGAGCATGCGAATCACGCCGCCATGGCACACCACGAGTACCCGCTTTCCTGCCGCTTGCGTTTGCCAATCCTGCCAGGCGCTGCTGACCCTTTGCCGGAATTCGGTTATAGCCTCACCACCGGGCGGAGGATAACGAACCGGGTCGCTCCAGAAACGGGTCAGCGCCTCGGGCGTATCGGCCATGATGTTCTCGGAGGTTCTGCCCTCCCAATCACCAAAAGCAATCTCCCGCAGCCGTGGCTCCTGGTGCAATGGAATCTGACGTTGCTCCGCCAACTGTTCTGCGAAGATGCGACAGCGCAGCAGTGGGGAGGTGATGATCACATCCCACTGGTCATCGTCCCTGATGGCCGCGTTCATCTGTTGCCAGCCAGCGTCGCTCAGTGGATCATCCTTGCTGCCCCGGAACATGGGCCCGCCGGCAGGTTCGCCATGACGGATCAGGTCGAAAAACGCAGTGGTGTTCTGGTTATTGGTCATCCCCGCTTCAGTCCTCGTTCTTATCAGTCACGCCGGCGTCAGCGAAGCTGGCCATCTGATTGTGTAGGGCACAGGCACTGCGAAGCAGCGGAACCGCCACCGCTGCGCCGCTGCCTTCACCCAGGCGCATGCCCAGATCCAGCAACGGCCGGGCATCCAGTGCGTCCAGTACCGCCTGATGCCCCGGTTCCGCCGAACGATGCGCGAACAACAGCCATTCCCGGAGATTCGGCTGTTGGCGCACGGCGACCAGCGCCGCGACGGAAACGATAAATCCATCCACCAGTACGGGAATGCCGCGCGCCGCGCTACCCATAATGGCGCCTGCCAGCGCGGCAATCTCGAACCCGCCGAGGGAGGCCAGCACCGCCAGGGGATCGCGGTTGTTGCCATGCCTGGCCAATGCCCGGGCGATGACCTCGCACTTTCGAGACACACCGGCTGCATCCAGCCCCGTGCCCGGCCCGGCCAGGTTTTCCGGGCTTTGCGCCAGCAACGCGCAGGCAACGGCGGTGGCACTGGTGGTATTGCCGATACCCATATCGCCACCCACAAACAGTCGGCACCCGTCATCCGCGGCGCGGGCGGCGGCCCTGTCACCACTGGCCAGCGCTTGTTCAAGCTGGCCTGGTGTCATCGCGTCGGTTGTGGCCAGATTGGCGGTGCCCGCGGCGATCTGCTCATCGCGCACATCGGTCAATGGCGGAACGTCGCCGACGGTTCCGAGATTCACCACTTCCAGCGAGGCCCCCAGTTCCCGAGCCAATACGCTGATAGCCGCGCCACCGCTGGCAAAGTTGGCAATCATCTGGGCGGTAACTTCCTGGGGATACGCGGATACGCCCTCGGTACAGACGCCGTGATCCGCCGCGAAAACGACAATGCGGGCAGGCTCGACCTGCGGATGTCGCGTGCGCTGAAGGCCCGCCAGTATAATCGCTACGTCTTCCAACTGTCCCAGAGACCCCCGGGGCTTGGTGAGCACTTGTTGGCGTTGCCGTGCCCGCTCAGAAAATTGGGTGTCGGAGGTTGGCAACGGCTGTGTCCAGCAGGAAGGCAGCGGCATGGTTGGGTCCTGAGGTAGCAAAGTGTTGGGCCGAAGATGGTCTACCCGGCCTGAAAAAGTGTCAAGGATAGCAGTCACTCGGTTAGACTTCCTTTCGATCACGACAACCCATCGCCCGCTTGAAGAGACACTGCTGATTTGAACGCCTTCATTCTCGCCGTGACAGCTTGTTTTATTGCCGTTGTATTGGACCGCTGGTTGGGTGAACCGCGCCGGTGGCACCCGCTCGTTGGTTTTGGGTATGTCGCCGCCTTCCTGGAGCAGAGATTGAATCGACTACCTGAGCGAATGGCGCGATCGATGGTTCTCGGGTTCCTGGGCCTGTTAATCGCAGTGATACCTGTGCTGGCGGTTGCCGAGTGGTTGCGCTGGTGGTTGGGGGACTGGGAATACTTGCTGGTTCAGGCCGTGGTGTTGTATTTCGCCCTGTCCATTCGTGGCCTGACGGAGCACGGCCGGGCAGTGTCTGACGCGTTGCATGGGGGCGACCTTGAGAATGCCCGCGCGCAGGTCGGCCGTATTGTTAGCCGTAATGCAGCGGCGCTTGATGACAACGGCGTAGCAACAGCCGCGACCGAGTCCATGCTGGAAAACGGCGCGGACGCGGTCTTTGCCAGCCTGTTCTGGTTCCTCGTGGCCGGTGTGCCGGGCGTGCTGCTTCACCGGCTGGTGAACACACTGGACGCCATGTGGGGGTATCGCAATGATCGCTACCGGTATTTTGGCCGCGCTGCGGCAAGGCTGGACGACGTGGTGAACTGGGTACCCGCTCGCTTCACGGCGCTGACCTACAGCCTGCTTGGCGATGTCCGTGGCGGTTTTCGTTGCTGGCGGGCACAGGCGCCGGCCTGGGACAGCCCGAACGCCGGCCCGGTCATGGCTGCAGGAGCCGGGGCCTTGAGGGTTGTACTCGGTGGCCCTGCGCCCTACGCCTCGGGCATCAAGCAACGGCCCATGCTCGGTGAAGGTGAACCGGCATCGGCGGAGACCATTGATGCGGCCATCCAACTTGTACATCGCGGCGTGTGGTTGTGGCTCGGACTGTTGGCAGCGGTCGCCATTATCGGATGGATAACCAGCACCGCTCCTTGAAGGTGTCAGCCTGCCACTACCGGTTCCCGTGTTTCGCTGGCCGGTATGGTCAACATCAGCAGGAAGCCAATCACCAGGAACACCAGGATGGTGCTCATGCCCCAGCGCTGGCTGTCGGTGACGGCCGTGACCCAACCCACCAGCAGCGGGCCGGCAAACGCGGTGGCTTTGCCAGAGAACGCGAACAGGCCGAACATCTGCGTTTGCAGGTGCGGCGGCGCAATGCGGGCCAGGTGGGAACGGCTCGCGGACTGCAACGGCCCTACGAAGATGCCCAGGATCATGCCCCATACCCAGAACGCGGTGGCGCCATCCACCACCAGAATGGCCAGGGCACTGCAGCCCAGCCCCACCAGTGACAGCAGAATGGTGTTGCGCCCACCCAGGGTATCATCCACCCAGGCGAAGCCCAACGCGCCGAGGCCGGCGGTGACGTTCAGCGCGATGGCGAATTGCAGCACTTCCGTAGACCCCATATTGAAGGTACCCGCCGCGTACACCCCGCCGAAGGTGAAGATGGTGGCCAGGCCATCGGTGTAGAGCATGCGGGCGATCAGGAAGCGCACGATGTCCTTGTACTGGCGAACGTGGGCGATGGATTCCTTCAGTTGCCGGAACCCGGCGCGGGTGGCGGCGCCAAGTCCCAGGCCGGTGGATGGGCGGTCCGGAACAAAGATAAAGGCCGGCAGGGCGAACACCAGGTACCACACCGCTACCAGCACAAAAGTGGCCCGCACGTGCTCGGCGTTGTCCCTATTGAGATCGAACAGGCTGGCATCGGCTTCGATAAAGCCATACAGTGCCACGATAAGGCTCAGCACGCCCCCGGTGTAACCCAACCCCCAGGCCCAGCCTGACCAGCGCCCGGTTCGTGCCGGGCTTGCGAGATCCGGCAACATGGAATTGTAGAAAATGAACGCAAATTCGGCGCCGAGTGTACCCAGCCCCACCCACAGGGCAGCGTTCCAGAACTGATCCTGCTCCGGTGTGACCGTCCACAACATGGCGCAGGAGACCACGCAAAGCAGGGTGAAGCTGATAAACCAGGGTTTACGACGGCCCGACTGGTCGGCGATGGCCCCCAGTATCGGCGCCAGGATCGCGATGAACACCCCGGCAATGCCAACGATGTTGCCCCAGGCTTCCGTGCCCTTTACTTCGTCCTGCATCACCGACACGCTGAAATACTGGGCGAAGACAAAGGTCAGAATGATGGTGAAAAAGGCGCTGTTGGCCCAGTCGTAGAGTGCCCAGGACCAGAGCGCGCGTTTGTCTTCCGGCTTGCCCTGTGGGTGGGCGACAGGCGATTGCGATGACATGTGGGGCTGGGCTCCTGATCCTTGCACGATAAATCCGTGCAGTGATTGTCGCGATTATCGCCACAAATGCACAGCCCCATGGGGTTAAACCCTCTTCAGGTTCCGCGACTCGTGGTCCAGCAACCACGCTTTGCGTTCCAGGCCGCCGGCGTAGCCCGTCAAAGTACCATTGGCTCCGATCACCCGGTGGCAGGGAATCAGAATGGCAATGGGGTTGAGAGCATTGGCGCGAGCCACAGCGCGTACCGCCCTCGGGTTGCCCAGAGTGTTTGCCAGCGCACTGTAGGAGCGGTGCTCACCCGCTGGAATTCCAGTCAGTCCCTGCCAGACCTGCTGCTGGAACTCGGTGCCGGTCAAGCGGATGTCCTTCCACGGCAGGGGCTTGATTACTCCCGAGAAATAGGCGTCGAGCCACTCGATAATCGTCCCGGGGGCGCCGTCCTGCTGCTCGCGCCACTCAGGCTGACGGAACCGGCGGTTTTGCAGCGTATGCATGCGCTCTTCGTTGTCGTCGAAGTCCAGGTGCACCAGTTGCTCATCCACCGTTGCCAGGCTCAGTGGGCCAACGGGACTGGGAAAGCGGCTGACATGAATTTGAATTGTCATGGTGTTGTCTCCTGCCGGGATGGATGGGTATTCAGTGATGTCCACAGGTACTGCGCCGCGTAGGCCCGCCATGGCCGCCAGCGTTCGGCATGGCGAGTCAGGGCTTTGGCGTCTTGCGGGCCGCCCAGGTGGCTCGCGGCCTTGAGTATGCCCAGGTCGCTGGCGGGAAAAGCGTCTGGATCTCCCAGGCCGCGCAGGGCTAGATACTGGAGTGTCCAGGGGCCGATGCCCCGCATGGATGCCAATTGCGCCAACAGGTCGTTGCCATCCTGTTCGGCAAAACCGGGTTCGGCAAACCGGGCGGTGATTAGGGCCAGGGTGTCTGCACGGCTGCCGGGCATGCCGAGTGTGTTCAACGGCTGGCCGACGAGTGCCGCCGGGTCCGGGAATCTATGGGTAATGTCCGTGCCCCTGGCAAGGTACTCGGGAAGGGGCTGGCCATAACGAGCCACCAGCCGCCCGGCCAGGGTTCGCGCCGCCAAGATGGACACCTGCTGACCCAGAATAGCGCGGACAGCAAACTCAAACCGCTCCCAGCTGCCCGGAACGCGCAGGCCGGGATGCTGTGCGATCAGTGGTTCCAATAGCGGATCCCGGGCCAGATGCTCTCCGATGCCGGGCAGGTCCGCATCCAGATCGAGCAAACGGCGTATCCGCGCACTCACCTCCAGAATGGACTGCCGCGCCGGCCCACGAAGGATAACCTGCACCCCCGGGGGATGGTCGCCAGGGCGGCAGATCACCAGCCCCGGTTGACCCGCAATGCAGAGCGATCGCGCATAGTGGTGCGCGCCAACCGCTTCCAGGCCCGGAATGGCTCGCGCCCGAAAGAAGGTCAGTAATTGCTCACTGTCGAAGGGCGGGCGGGCTTGCAGGAACAGAACCAGATCGTCGTGTGCCGGCAAAAAAGGGTCGTCTGCACGGCGTTGTGTGGTTCTAAGTGGCGACTTCAGGCCTCTGCGGAATGCCGTCGGTGCATTACCGTAGGCTTCCTTCAGGGTGTGATTGAAGCGGCGCAGGCTGCTGAAACCGGCAATCTCCGCGATCTCGGTCATACTCAGGTTGCTGTCGACAATCAGCTGCCGGGCCCGCAACAAACGCCGGGCCTGTGCGTGCTGTTGTGGGGTGGCTCCGGTGTGGCGTTTGTAAAGCTGGCGCAGGTAGCGGTCGGTAATGCCCAGCCGCTCGGCCAGGTCGGCCACGGAGCCGTTATCCAGAGCGCCTTCGTCCACCAGCCGTACCGCCCGGGCCACGGTGGTGTGAACCCCTGCTGCGGCCGGGCTACCGGGTGCCGCTTCCGGCCGGCACCGCAGGCAGGGGCGAAAGCCGTTGGCCATGGCTGTTTCTGCCGACGGGTAAAAGCGCACATTCCCGCGCTTGGGCGTCACCGCCGGGCAAATGGGGCGGCAGAAAATCCCGGTGGTCAACACGGCGGTGTAGAAGCGACCGTCGAATCGGGCATCCCGGGTTTTCAGTGCCTGGTAGCAAAGGTCATCAGTCAATGTGTCCATAACCGAAAGTGTACCAGCGAAACCCGAAAAAACTCGCCGGATTCGGAACTGATGGTCGGCCGCCTACATCGCGAGCCCAAGCAGCAGGACCAGCTCCGCAAACACCACGCTGGCCCCAAGGGTATCGCCGGTGTAGCCACCCAGCTGCCGGCGCAGATACCCACCCCAGACAACGGCCGTACCGAGCGTGGCGAAGATCAGCCACAGCAGGAGTTCAGCCCCAAGCGGGATGAGGGCTAGCGCGACAATCGCGGTGAACAAGGTGGCAATCGCCAGTCGTGAGCGCGAAAAATCCTCGGCCACCGGCTTGCTTTTGCTCTTGTCCGGGTCGGTCACATACGGCAGGAAGCCCATAATCATCAGTGGCGCGAGACGCGACACCATCGGGGCCAGGATCAGCGCCAGCCACACCGGTTGTGCTTCGGCCAGCAGCGCAAGTTTCAGCACCAACGCGACCACCAGCGCCACCGTGCCGTAGGTGCCGATGCGGCTGTCCTTCATGATCCGCAACCTGGCCTCCAGGGAGTACCCGCCACCTAATGCATCGATACTGTCGGCCAATCCATCCTCGTGGAACGCGCCGGTAATCCACAGGTGAAAACCCAGAACAAGGATAAGACTGACCAGCGGGCTCCAAAGCTGCACAACAGCCATGTACAGTCCCGCATAAATCACGCCGAGCACCAGCCCCACCAGCGGAAAATAGACACTGCACTGATTCATCAGGCGGGGGGAATAGTCGATACGCACCAGCATGGGAATGCGTGTCAGGAATCCGATGGCCAGCCAGAAGGCCTGCCATTCTCTGGAAACGAGGGATTTCAATTGACTCAATGCGCTGCCCTGCTTTCGGAGGTGGTGTAAGTCTACGGCCAGTTTAGCATTATCGTTGCGTAAGCTTGTTGCACACTGACATTTTGGCGCTTACCCGGCCGCCCACGCATGAGGAACAGGCCAGGACTGCAGCCGACCTTGCAGGCTGGAGTTATACGAACCGGTTCGCAAAACTCCGGACAAGAAGCGAGAAGCCCTCATAAGTATCTGATACTGTTGAAGCTGGATTAGAACATTGTGGAGCTATACGCCCTTGTCGGCAGGTATGTTAGAGGCCAAGGAGGGCGTATAACTTCTGCGGTAGTCGTGGTAAGTTCTGGTTAAATTTTGATTTTAAAGCAATTTCTTGAATCAGAAGGGGCGGCTGGAATTGGAGTTATACGAACGTGTTCGTGTAATACGCTGTTAAAAGTACACAACAGGGAGGTTTAGCATGGCAGAAATAATCACATTCCCGAGAAATGAGGACGCGGCTCGACGCGATTTGGAGCGCATGATCGAGGAAAACCTCGAAGTGCCTGATGGGGATCTAAAAAACTGCATCAAAGAGCGAGTATCAAATTATCTCGCCAAAGCGCCTAAACTGCCTTCATTGAATTTCAAAGTGCCAGACTCGCTCACTGACGCACAAAAAGACGAGATCGTTTCGTCTCTAAGCCAAGAATACGATGCTCAGGTTTCGGCATACGCATTCAAGTTCCTATCTGACATCGCGTTACTTCAACTTGAAATTTGTCAGTGCAAGCATGGTAAGTGACTTTTAACAAATCAATTAAGTTCGTTCCGGCCTTCGGCCTCCACCGGACGCCCCTGTCGGGGCGCCGCTTATTTCAGCGTTGAGGCTGTAGAAAAACTCCGAATTCAGCCCCGGTTTTGCTAGGATCAGGCAAACGGACAAGGAGTCGTCAGATGCCCAAAGCCAAGCCCCGTTTCAGACCCTACAACCCCGACCAGAACGCCATGGTCGTGATCA
>NZ_JBSXOB010000029.1:0-20624 GCF_056857915.1 Marinobacter sp. B-12
CGGCTTCTTTGGCCTTGGCAAAAGTGGCGGTTTATTACGCTATTTTTGACTGTTTTTTGGTCAATTCCGATGATAAGAATGGAGTCAGGGACATACGGCAACTTGTCGGCGAGCTGAAAAGGGCGTTTTTGCAGGGGCGACGAAGTAACGACGTTCTGAATTCGATCGCACTGAATATTCTGGCAATTGCCTTTCCTGGAGAAGAGATAGAGCTCCCAGTTGGACGCTGCTCAACAATTGCTGTGAGCCTCCATCAGTTGTTCGCTGATCAAGTGCTTTCAACCATGCCAGAGGAGGGCGGAAATCTGCCCTGCGAGGTTGTCAAAGATTGGGCTCGCGAAATCAGTTTAAACACGGTGATGGAGCCAACAAAACTAAGCGCTTAGGGCCGTCATTGGGTTGCTCTTCACCGTTTTTGGGTTGCTGCGGGCCGTCATCTGGTTGTGACAAACCTTCTTTGGGTTGTTTCTCTGAGACATTCTTGCGCGGTGTATCGCGTATGGTACACTTTAGAAAGGTTGTCATCGGAGGAACCGCAATAATGAA
Source organism: Marinobacter sp. B-12 (assembly GCF_056857915.1). Lineage (NCBI taxonomy): Bacteria > Pseudomonadati > Pseudomonadota > Gammaproteobacteria > Pseudomonadales > Marinobacteraceae > Marinobacter > Marinobacter sp. B-12. Next base: position 547 of record NZ_JBSXOB010000029.1, read on the forward strand.
CAGCGCCGCCCCGATCCACCCCGGTATTCATCTGGGACACGAAGTTGAGCGCCATGAATTGAGCAAGCGCCAGACCGCCGAATCGCTCCAAATTGGAAGGATGACTCTTTACCGTCTGATTAAGGGTGAAGCCGATATAACCGTTGATTTGGCGTTGCGCCTGGAAGCGGGTTTCGGGGTTCCAGCGGTGAAATGGCTAGAGATGCAGGCAGATTATGATCGATGGCGAAACGAAAAGACGGGTTCGGATGTTTCCCGAATCCCTCGGTTGGTAGAGCCCGAATCCAAGCCTCAGCAGGAATTAAATATGATTTTCTAATAGGCAAAAGAAAAGGCCCGATCTGGTAAATCGGGCCTTTCAAGAAAAATGGGCACCAAGCTGCAACTTGAGTGCCTGATGTGCGAGCTCCGCGCTAAACGAAGGACCACACGAACAGCCTTCATATTAGCGCGTCATAGCTCCCTTTTGCAAGAAATAAGGGTAGAGAATGACGACAGCACCTCTCTACACGCTCTGTTTGCCCATGGAAAGGGAAATGCAGCGTGGCGACATCACCTAATAAAAGGCCTGAGAACGAGGCGTTTTCGAAGCCAGGCTCCTCTTTATTTCGTGTCTTCAACGAGGCGCCGTACCTTTGTCGATGCTCCGACAATAAAACTGCAGCTTACGTTAAGCCGCGGGCTAATGCGGTTAATTGGCCGTACATGCAGGTCAATCGCAAGAACGTCGTGTCCTGGCTGGTTTTCGATCTAGACCATGATAATCCGATGATTTGGGAGGACGCAGCATTGCCGCCCCCGAATCTGATCGTGCGAAACCCAAAAACCAGCAGTGCCCACCTCTACTACGCGATCACTCCGGTTCTTTCCGGCCCAGGAGCTCGACAGAAGCCGGTTGATTTCATGAAAGCGGTGTATCGCTCCTTGGCACAGAAGTTACGGGCGGATCTCGCATACAGCGGTCCTGTGGCAAAGACGCCAGGCCACCCTTGGTGGGAGACTACTGAGCTTCATAATTTCGAATATTCGCTTGGCGAGCTGCAGCCAGCGAGCGAGCTTGAATATGAGCCGCCCTGGCGAGGTGTTCCAGACCTGGAAACCGTCAGCCATTCTCGACATTGCACGTTGTTCGAACAGGTTCGATTTTATGCCTACGCGATCGTGCGGCAGGAACGCGAACAGGGCTCTGAAAGCTCTTTTATAAAGAGGGTAGAGCAGTACGCACGGAGCAAAAATCGGTTTTCCGGGCGTCACTACAAATCGAGCAAGCTTCGCCAGAGCCAGGTTCGTGCGACGGTAAAGTCAATTACTCGCTGGACCTGGTCAAAGTATTACGGCGCCGCCGATTGCGCTCGTGGCACCATGCTGTTAGACCGCGCAATGCCGCTTCCAGAAAAGCAGCGTTTAGCAGCCAGGTACACGCACAAAGAGCGCGTCAAGAAAACCGAGGAGAAGATTCGCACAGCCGTCACCAATCTCGAAGCTCAGGGAGTTGCACTGACACAGAAGGCAGTTGCAGAAGCTTCAGGACTTTCCCGCCAAACCGTTGCAAAACACAAACACCTACTCACGCCCACCGGCCGCAATGTTGTCGATTTTCTCTCGGAAAAGCAGCGGCTCAACGCCAACAAATCTAATGTTAAAAATGCTGTCTATCAGATAACTGCTCGGCTTTCGGTTCCTTTGCTTTTTGATCGTGGTTGTTACCTAGTGCCGTCGCGGATTCTTACAATCGAACCTGCTTTAGTAAGTGTGTCTGAAGGGGACAACGGTATGGGCTTGGACACCAGTTAGGTTGTGTTCACGTGGACGGGGCATGTCCAACACCGTTTTACCATTGTGTTAGAAAGTGGGGTAGAAGGGTGTTGTTGCCTGACTTGGTTTCGATTCGGCGCTGCTATGAGAACTGGAACCTGCCTGGTGTGTGTTACAGGCTGAGGAGCGCGGTCTATCCTTCAAACAATAAATGGCTTCTTGCTCTGTACGGTAATTATCCGTACAATTCATGTGTGTCTTTCAAAGGCACGGGAGAAAGAGAGAAATATTGTCTAACACAACAACGGGAGATGCTGAGGAAAACTCTTTTACAGAGCAATTCCCAGCAGATGGAAAAATGCAGCATAAAGTCGCAAGGCTGGACCTACGATTGGATCCAGACATCAAGAACCTTGCGGCGCGGGCTTCTGCTTTAGTGGGCTCGAAAACTTTGAGCGATTTTGTAGTGCAAGCAATTCGCGAAAAAGCCAGTCGAGCAATCGAGGAAGCAGAAGTTGTGCGGTTGAACAGCGAGGCCTTTGCTGCCTTTAAGGCGACATGCGAGTCACCAGAGACAGCAAATGAAGCGTTGTCAGCAGCCATGCGCCGCCGACATAAACGGAAACAGGAAAGTGCTTTTTATAGAAGAACTGAACAAGAAACTTCACGACCGTAAAGCGTTTGATTGCGGGCTTGCTGACGTCAATGAATTCCTGAAAAAGCGGGCGAGTCGGCAAGCCCAGCAATCCATCAATCGAACCTGGGTGGCACTCGATGATGAAATGGTGGATCGCCATCCAGCGCCAATAGTTGGGTTTTACACTCTAACCAGTTGTACGGTGGCTCATACAGACATCCAGGGGAACTACCCCCACTATCCATTACCCGCTTTTAAGTTAGCCTGGTTCGGTGTTCATAATGAATATCAGGGCACGCCAATGCGCGTTGGTGAAGAACTGCTAGTGGAGGCACTGCTTCAGTCCTGGGAGCTTTTTACCCACACTCAGCTAGGTGTTGCCGTAGTCGTTGACCCGTTAACCCAGAAAAGTGAAGACTTTTTCCGGAAATATGATTTTCAGGAAATTGGGCGCTCGTTCCATGGTCAAGAAACTCTCTATTTGCCGATGAGAAAAATCCGGCAGATGATTGAAGCGGATCTGCTCCTGGGGGCTGAGGAAAAATTCGGCTCCAGAACGAAAGCTGAGCGTTGGTTTGATACACCTGATTCACTGTTCGGTGGCCTGTCGCCCCGAAAGATGATTGATGTCGTCGGTGGCGTCGGCATTCTGGAAGATGCGATCTATGAGAGCTGAAGGCGGCGCCTCAGCTCTGATTCTTATTTACAGATCAGTTTCAGCTTCCAGAGCTGTTTTTACGCTATCGGGGGAAATGACATGCTCAGCGTCTGGATCAAGTTTCGAAACCAGGTTGTGTACCAGTTTCCCCCCCCCCCTCTTGGCCACGTGATCTCCTGTGTCACAGACGACATGGCCCGTGTACCAGCCAGCGATAGCAGTTGCCAGAGCCATTGAGCCAGTACCTTTCGTGCAGGCCGCCGTCGTATTGAAAAAGGTCGTAACGAGTCGGAAGTTGTTCGATTGGGCCTTGGTACTTTCTCGATTCCCGACAAAGTTCTTTAAAACAGTAAGTTAGATCTGCTGAACCCATGCCTGGTTCAGTCTGCCTGCAACTGTCCGGTTTTAAACATAAGCGAACATTCACGGCTGCTCGTTCGCCCACGCTTCTTTCAACAAAAACACTTCGATATTTATCAAATCGTCTAACTGAGAAGCTGGCTTTTTGGTTTGGCTATGTACTGCAAGAAGGCCCGGGCTGTTCTTGGCGTTTGGAATGTCTTGTCAACAGATCAAAGAAAAGCAGAACAATCAAATTGCCTCTTGCACACCTACCTACTAATAGGTAGATTAATTGGCGCATGTTTAATGACCAACAGAGGCAATCAATGAAAATCTACGATATCGAAGGCTTCCCGAACCCGCTCCGCGTTCGCATCGCTCTGGCAGAAAAAGGCGCAACAAACCAGGTGGAATTCGTCCCGGTCGATGTCATGGGCGGCGAGCACCGTTCCGAGGCGTTCAAGACGAAAAACCCGGATGCCACCGTGCCCATGCTGGAACTTGACGACGGCACCTGCATCGCCCAGTGCAATGCCATCACCGAATATATCGACGGCGTCTTTGATGGTCCGTCCCTTATGGGTACAACCCCAGCGGAGCGTGCCCGTATCGCAATGATGAATCTGCGGGCAGAAAACGGTCTGATGAACGCCGTGGGTGCCTATTTCCACCACGCGACCCCGGGGCTTGGTCCGGATCTGGAAACCTGGCAATGCGCTGAGTGGGGTAATAAACAGAAAGAAATTGCCAGCGCAACCATGGCCTACCTTGACAGCGTTCTGGCGGACAACGAGTTTCTCGCAGGCGACAGCTTCTCGGTCGCAGACATCACCGCCTTTGCCGGCCTGGGGTTTGCGGATTTCGCGAAGGTTGACATTCCCGAGTCTCTGACCAATCTCCAGGCCTGGCGCGCAAAAGTCGCAGCCCGTCCTTCAATTTCCGGGTAATCCGAAACCTTCGGATTTAATGCAAGCGCTGAAAACATGAAGGGCACAAAAGGGAGGAATATCATGGAGATTAATGCAGATTTCTCCAAACCGGTGGTTATGCATTCCGACCAGATTGAATGGCAGCCCTCGCCCATGAAAGGGGTGGAGCGGCGCATGCTGGACCGGATCGGGGACGAAGTTGCCCGCGCCACGACCATCGTGCGTTATGCGCCGGGCAGCCATTTCTCGGCGCATACCCATACCGGTGGAGAAGAATTCATTGTACTCGACGGTGTGTTCCAGGATGAGCACGGTGATTTCCCTGCCGGCAGTTATGTGCGCAACCCCCCAACCACGTCACATATTCCGGGCTCTGAAACGGGCTGCACGATATTTGTAAAACTGTGGCAGTTCGACCTGGCCGACCGCACCCAGTTCAGCAAGAATATGGAGGCCGAGCTGGGCGCCCCGGTGGGCGACGTTGCCACCGCAAAGCTGCATGAGGACGATCGTGAGATCGTGACCTACAGCCAGCTCGATGCGGGGGCGACACTGACCTCTGAGGCGCCCGGCGGAATCGAGCTGCTGGTGATCGAAGGTTCGGTTACCGGGGATGGCGAGGTGCTGGCCAGGTATGACTGGCTGCGCCTCCCTGAAGGACACAGGTTGTCCGTGACGGCCGGGGACGACGGCGCCAAGATCTGGATGAAAACGGGGCACCTGCGATTTGCCGGGGCGCCGAGGGTATAAGCCCGGCAATAGCGGGATTGAAAAGGCAGACAGGTGAATAACCATGAACCGTGATACCAGAACAGCCCTGATGGATCTTGCCGAGCACACCGTCCGGTCACGGGGCTTTGACGGGTTCAGCTACGGGGATCTGGCCGAGGCCATCGGCATTCGAAAGGCCTCGATCCATTATCATTTCCCCACCAAGGCGAGCCTCTCCGAAGCCTTGATCGAGCGTTATCAGACCAGTCTGCAACAGGGTCTGGCCGAGATAGAAGCAGCCCATGTCAGCGCTGGCGCGCGCCTCAAGGCACTTATTACCCTGTACCGCGGGGCGTTGCATGATGGCCAGACCGTGTGTCTGTGCGTTGCCTTTTCGACCTGCCGCGAAAGCCTGTCCGACACCGTGATTGCCAGAGTCGGCGCCGTTCGCGCAATGGTTCTGCAGTGGATTACGGCAACGTTTGAACTGGGACAAAGGGATGGATCCGTCTCGGCCATCCTGGGCCCCGCCGATGAAGCGCAGGCGACCCTGGCGATGCTGGAAGGGGCCCACCTTGCCGCGCGCACCGAAGAAGACCTCGCCGTGTTTGATGCCGCAACGCGACTGCTGCGCGCCCGCTGCCAGTAACGACGGGACAGGAATCGCGCTTTGATGTACAGAATCGCTACGCAAATTGACTCATAACGAGCGAAAAGGAGCAAACAGATGATGAGCACCCTGAAAACAGCACTGGCAGCAGCCACGCTGTCACTCACTGTTGCAAGTACGCAGGTACTGGCAGAAACGCAAACCAGAACCATCGAGTATCAAGTCGGCGACGAGACCTTCACCGGCTACATGGCCTGGGATGATGAATTCGGGCAAAAGCGGCCGGGCATTCTGGTGGTCCATGAATGGTGGGGGCACAATGAATTCGCCCGGAATCAGGCGGAACGGCTTGCTTCAGCCGGCTATACAGCGTTTGCGCTGGATATGTATGGCTCCGGTAAACAAGCCGACCATCCCGATACCGCCCAGAAGTTCATGCAGGAAGCCACCCGGGACATGGACCAGGTTAAGGCGCGCTTCATGAAGGCGATGGATATCCTGAAGAACCACGAAAGTGTTGATGCGTCCCGCATTGCGGCACAGGGTTACTGTTTTGGCGGCGCCGTGGTTCTCAACATGGCGCGCATGGGCGTCGATCTGGACGGCGTTGTCAGCTTCCACGGCGCGCTCGGCAGCCCCCTCACGGCTGAACCCGGATCCGTGAAAGCCAGGATCCAAGTGTACACCGGCGGTGCCGACAAGCTGGTCCCCTCGGATCAGGTGGCGGGCCTGGTCAAAGAGATGCAGGAGGCCGAAGTCGACCTGACACTGGTGAGCTTCCCCGGCGTGCTGCACTCATTCACCAACCCGGGCGCCGACAGGATCGCCGAAAAGTTTGGTATGCCGGTTGGTTATGACGAAGAGGCTGCCAGCCGTTCCTGGGATGGCACCATGCGTTTCTACAAGGCCATCTTCACCCAGTAACACAAGCGAGTGCAAACAAACCGAAACCGGCAGTATTTACAGTGAATTCCAGAACACCAACCGAAAAGCATGATGAGGTGCAACATGGCAACTGAGAGTTTACCACTGTTCGATGGAGACAATCGTCCAGACTATAAGTCGCTGGGCAACTCGGGGCTGTTCGTATCCGAACTGTGCCTGGGCACCATGACCTTCGGCGGCGATGAGGACATCTGGGGCCTGATGGGCCAGTTGCAGCAGGAACAGGCCGACGAACTCGTGAAGATCGCCCTGGAGGCGGGGATCAATTTTATCGATACCGCCAACATCTATGGTTTCGGCGCCAGTGAGCGCATTGTCGGCCAGTCCCTGAAAAATCTCGGCGTTCGCCGCGAAGATGTGGTGCTGGCGACCAAGGTGCTTGGCCCTATGGGGGCTGGCCCCAATGCCCGTGGTGCTTCCCGCGGCCACATCATGAGTGAATGCAAGGCGAGCCTGGCGCGCCTGCAAACGGATTATATTGACCTGTACCAGATCCACGGTTTTGACCCGGCCACGCCGATCGAGGAAACTCTGGAGGCACTGAACACGCTGGTCCAGCAAGGCCATGTGCGTTACGTGGGCCTGTCCAACTGGGCCGCCTGGCAAGTGATGAAAGCCATCGGCATCACCCGGGCCCGCAACCTGTGCCCGATCATATCCATGCAAGCCTACTACACCCTCGTAGGTCGCGATCTGGAGCGGGATATTATTCCGATGCTGGAATCTGAAAACGTCGGTCTGATGGTGTGGAGCCCACTGGCAGGCGGTTATCTGTCCGGTAAATACGAGGGGCCGGACGTGTCCGAGGAAAACCGGCGTGCCAAGTTTGACTTTCCGCCTGTCAACCGTGAGCGGGGCAGCGAAGTCATCAAGGTTATGCGGGAGATTGCCGATGGCAAACAGATCGACGGCGAACCGGTCAATGTGGCCCAGATTGCCCTGTCATGGCTGCTACACCAGAAGCCTGTGACCAGCATCATCGTTGGCGCCAAGCGGCCCGAGCAGCTCAGGGACAATATCCGCGCGGCCCAAATCCGCTTGTCCGACGATGAACTGGTAGCCCTGGATGAAGTCAGCCGCCTGCCCGAGGAGTACCCGGGCTGGATGATGGCAATGATGGCCGGGTACCGAAACTCTACCGAGTCCTGATTCCAAAACCGATCCAACCCAACCTTCACATCGTGCTGCGCCCCGACGGCGCAGCCGCTATGCTGGAAAAACCGTTAATGCTGTCAAAACGTAGACGTCCGTGCCTACTGGCCACTTCGACGACTCTCTTGGCTGTTTCAACCCCTGATTTTGCCGGTTCTGGTGTCGTCGGCAAAACAGATCGTGTGCAAGGGTTATTTCAGAACGGAAACACCTTCTGGAAGACTTAAGTGAAATGTAGTTGCTAACGAAAACTGGTGCTCATTCAAACCCACCTCAATCTTTTATCTGTAAGCGAAACCAAAGGGCATAAAGCGCCGGGACAAACAATAGCGTAATCAGAGTGCCGACCGCTACGCCACCTATAAGCACATAAGCCAGCGGCCCCCAGAACAGGTCAAAGGTCAGAGGTACAAACGCCAGAACGGCCGCCAGGGCGGTGAGCACCACGGGCCGGGCACGCTGGACTGCCGCCTCGATAACCGCTTCCCGGGCAGCCATTCCTGCTTTGAAGTTGTCCTGCACCTGCTGCGTCAGAATCATGGTATTTCGCATCAGGATGCCGCCCAGGCCAATCAGCCCCAGCAACGCGGTAAAGCCAAAGGGTTGATTAAACAGCAGCAGAGCCAGCACAGCCCCAATCAGCCCCAGTGGCGCGGTGGCAAGAACAGTCAATGTGCCGATAAAGGAACGCATCTGAAGCATGATAAAGATCAGCATCAACGCCAACATCACCGGTTGTAATGTCTGGATTGAAGCATTGGCTTTGGCTGATTGTTCCACCGTACCGCCGATTTCAATACGATACCCCTCCGGCAACTGTTCACGCAGGGTTGTCATCGCACTCCAGATCTCCTTGGTGACATCCGGTGGCTGGGCACCTTCTACATCGGCCTGAACGGCCAGGAAGGGGGCACGGTTGTAACGCTTTATGACGGGGTCCTCGTAACGAACCTGCCACTTGCCCAGTTGCTGTACGGAAAGTTTGCGGCCGTCGCGGGTTTTGATTTCAAGATCTTCCGGCATGATCACTTCGCCACGGGCATTACGCGCCACCAGTTGAACGCTCCTTATGCCCTGGCGCAGTTCGGTGACGGCCACTCCGCGGAGTTGGAACTGCAGTTGCCGGGCAACTTCCGCCGGGGTCAGGCCCATCCAACCCAGGTTTTCCGGGTCCATATCAAGATAGAGAGTGGGCACGCGCTCATCCCATTCGAGATGCGGCATGACGATATTCGGATGCCCGGTCATGAGAGTGCGGATCTGGTGCGCGATCTCTCTGAGTTGATCGGATTCCGGGCCCAGCACACGAAAACTGACCGGCCAGACCACCGGGGGGCCGTACAGCAAACGCGTTACCCGTACCCGCGCCTCCGGAAATTCACCCGCCGCGATTCTGGCTTCCAGCACCGAGATGATGCGATCGCGCCCTTCAACGTCCTGCCCAATGGCAATCAACTTGGCAAATGCCGGGTCCGGCTGCTCGGGGTTGGCCGATACGAAGAACCGGGGCGCACCGGCACCGATGTAAGCGGAAAGGCTTTTCACCTCCGGCATGTCCATCAGAATCGCTTCCAGGCGTCTGACACTTTGATCCGTGGTGGCAATAGCGCTCCCCTGCGGAGCGTAGACACTGATCAGAACTTCGGGGCGATCAGAACTGGGAAAAAATTGCTTCTGCACCTGGGTTGCCATCCCGAAAGCACTGATCGCCAGCAAACCCACTGTAATAAAAACGACGGTTTTCCGGTACTGTACACACGCTGTGATCACCCCGCGCAACCGCTGATAAAACGCGCTTTGGTAGAGGTCCTGGCCCGTATGCCCGGTGTAATCGGGCAAGAGTTTGACGCCCAGATAAGGCGTAAAGGTTACCGCCACCACCCAGGAAATCAACAATGAAAAAGCCAGCACCCAGAAGATGTTGCCGGTATATTCCCCCACACCGGACTGGGCAAATCCGATGGGGACAAATCCGGCCACCGTCACCAGCGTTCCAAACAGCATGGGCGCGGCGGTTACGCTCCAGGCATGACTGGCTGCCCGTACCCGGTCCCAGCCACTCTCCATCTTCACAATCATCATTTCAATGGCGATGATCGCATCGTCCACTAACAGGCCCAGTGCGATAATCAACGCACCCAGGGTGATGCGGTCCAGGTTTATGCCCGCCATTTTCATCAACAAAAAGGTCAGGCCGAGGGTCACAGGAATCGCAATGCCCACCACCAAACCCGCGCGCAGACCGATCGCCAGTATGCTGACCCCCATCACGACGACCAACGCAACCAGAAACTTGACCTGAAAAAGATCAACCGCCTGAGTGATGGCTTCCGCCTGATCGGTCAGGGTCTGTATTGACATTCCCAGCGGCAGCCTGCCCTGTTCGGCACTGACAAACTCGCGCAGCCGCTCACCAAACTCCAGGCCATTTTCACCCGCGCGCATGACGACACCTAACAGGATCGCATCCTCACCGTTGGAGCGGACGATGTAGCTCAAAGGATCTTCATAACCTAAACGCACCTCGGCCAGATCAGACACGGTGATAAGCTGGTCTCCGATACGCAGAGGTACTGAGGTGAGGCGCTCAAGGTCAGACAGGTCGATGTTGCTGCGGACATAAACCCGCGGGCCGGCAAGATCAACAAAGCCAAGAGGCTGAAGACGGTTGTTGGCCTCTATCGCCTGCAACACCTCTTCTGCCGACAAACCGAGGTTGTTGAGCCGGTCCTGATCAAATTCGAGATACACCCGCTCAGGACGCTCCGCCAGGAGCTGTGCTTTTTGCAAGCCGGGCAGCCGTTGCAAGCGATCCCGTATCGATTCTGCCTCTCGGGTCAGTTCACGCATTGGCATCCCGGGTGCCGTCAGCGCCAGCAGGGAGAAATACACATCCGCGAAATCATCGTTGACGATGGGGCCGATCACACCCCGGGGCAGATTGGGCCTCTCATCGAGCATGCGTTTGCGGACTTGATAGAAGAGGTCCGGCACTTTTTCGCTGGGCGTAGAATCCTGGAATCGGATAAGCATGGCGGCCTGCCCGGGCCGGATGGTTGTTTCAATGGTATCGGTATACGCCACCTCCTGAACTCGCTTTTCCAGACGATCCACGACCTGATTCTGCAGCACCTCGGGGGTTGCTCCTGGCCAGACGACAGAAACCACCATCGCCCGGACGGTGAACGCAGGGTCTTCCGCCCTACCAAGGGAGGAGAACGCGTAGAAACCGGCAACAACGGACAGCAAAAGAAAAAAGAGGGTGACCGAACGCTCGCGCACTGCCAGCGCGGAAAGATTCGGTAAGCTCATTGAGCCAGCTCCCGCACCGCCATGCCAGGCGTGAGCAGGTGTGTCCCCAACGCGACGATGGGCGTTCCCGCGTTGATATCGGCCTTGATCTGCGCATACTCTTCACCCAGATCGATCACCTCGACCGCAAGGGGCTTCACCGTGCCATCGGAGACCAACCAGACCTGCGGCGTTTGCCCTCTCTCATCGAGGGCACCCAGCGGTACGCGATGGCTGGGCGCGGTTTGCTTCTGTGCTAACCGGACACTCACCACCGAACCCAGGGTTAAAGATGAGGGGTAGGGCCCCTCCAGGCTGTATCGGGCACGCCAGCTCCGGCTTGCGGGGTCGGCAGCCCCGGCAATCTCTCTCAGGCTCACAGCAAGCTGTTCGCCATTGGGTAAGGGAACATAACCGCGTCTGGGTGGGTTACTGCCCTCTGGTAAAAAAACCTCGACTTCCAGCGATTCATCTTCGGCCAGAACGGCAAGGGTTTGACCCACACCCACAACCTGGCCGGGTTCAACGATGACCTCAGTGACCACGCCTGCATGGGCGGCTTTTAGTTCCGCATACCCCAGGGCATTCTGAGCCTGCTGATTGCGTGCAGAAGCCGTTTCCACCTGGCTGCGCGCCTCGCGCTCGGCCAATTCAAGGCGTCGCAGGGTTTGTTCGCTGACAAACTGACGCCCTACCAGTTGCTGCTGGCGCTGGAGCTCATCGGTGGCAATGGCCAGGGCCGCTTCTGCACGCCTCAGATCCGCGGCGGCCCCCTCCGCCGTTGCCACAAGGTCTCGTGTATCGAGCTTGAACAGTAAGTCGCCTTGTTTCACTCGCTGACCGGAATCGATGTAACGATGCTGAATCCGGCCGGCGATCTGAAAGGCCTGAGGAACTTCGTGACGGCCTCGCAGGGTTCCTGAAAATCTGTGCGCTGTTGGGCCGGCGTCCTTTAGTTCAACTGTTTTTACCCAGGGGATAGGGGCGCGGGCCTCTGGGGGCGGTTCCGAAGACTGCTGACAACCAGACAAAATGAGCAGCGAGATAAACAGGGTCAGCATACAGCGCATGGCAGGTGTCCCGATTAGCAAAATCAAGGTGTGGGTATCAGTTCTCGCGGTGTCCGGACAAAGCAAGTTGCAGGATGGCATCGCGAACGGTTTCGTTCTGCTCCATGGGCAGGAAGTGGGTCGTACCTTCAAGAACCATGACGTCAGCCCGGGGCAGCAGGGTCTGCAGGCGTTTTCGCGCCGCCGGCGAGAAGGTTGACCCGCGTTCCGCCGCCAGCGCGATAACCGGGCACCGCAACTGACGAATACCCGGCCACGGGTTGTGTTCGGTATGGGCAAACGTAGTACTTTCCCAGTCCGGGCTACACGCCAATTGAACTTGATCGTCCTGCGGTACGAAGGCGTGCTGAACGTAGGCTTCCAGCCATGCCTCGGGCCAGGTCTTAAAGCCACCGCGGCCACGATAGTTGTCCACCGCAGCGGCGTGCGAGTCGAATACCGGGCGCCGACGTGCGGCTCCGGCGGCCAGTGACAACCGGTGTCCCTGGCGCAGCAGCTTGGCCAGCCACAATCTCCGGCCCTGCCCCGGATCCATGATCACCGGCTCCGCCAGAATCAGGCCCAGCACTTTGTCTGGCCGTCGGGCAGCGGCCATTATGCTGGTGGTGGCACCGATGGAATGGCCGGCGAGCCAGACCGGCTCGTCCAGGCTTTCCAGCAGAGCGGTCATGTCGCGATAATAGGTTTCCCAGCCCCGGAATGTCGACACGTTCGCCGCACCGGCGCTGGCCCCGTGCCCCCGCATGTCCCATGCCAGGACATTGACATCCGTGGCAAGCTCATCAAGGAGGGGTTGGTACAGGCGACCATGGAAACCCGTGGCATGGGCCCAGTGCAGCGTGGGGCGCGCTTCGGATTGCGGCCAGCGCCACAGGGCGATCTCCGCGCCATCCGGCGCCTGGAATTGGTCACGTTCAGGGTTGTTGTGCTTATTGTTCATGAAGATCTGCCTGTTTGGCGGCCATTGTCGGGAGCAACAACTGAACCTGACCGCTGGCGATCGGTTTGCGCTTATCGCCCTGCCAGCAGGTCACCCGGACCAGGCTGCTCCGCCTGCCTTGTCGAACAATTTCGGCGCTGGCGAACGTCGATCGGGCCTGCGCGGAGCGGAGGTAGTTAATGTGGCTGTCGAGAATGCGCGGGCAACGTTTGTCTGTATCCTGGCTTTGCGCAGCGACCCGCGCGGTGAGTTCGATCAGGGCGCCAAGCACGCCGCCATGGAGGGCGGGTAGCATGAAGTTGCCAATCAGCGCTTCACGACACGGCAAATGAACCAGTACACCTGCATCACCGCGCTGAACCTCAAGCCCGAGGTGCCGTGCGTAGGGAATGCGCTCCAGCAGGGCCTGCCAGTCGGCACATTCTTTCCCACTTTCCGCAGCGCCTGAGATTTGTTGGGCCGAATCGCCAGTCGTGCTCATGCGCTCTCCTTTCCTCGTCCACCTGCATGGAATTGCTGGCCCTGGGTGTTACGCATGAAGGTGGCGTTTGCCGTCGCTAGCAACTCACGATTTCCCTCGCTAAGAATGTCACAATGAATAAACGCGACCTCGTCCGTTAAATGTCGACAGGTAGCCACCGCTAACAGGGCCCGGTCGCCCCTGGCAGGGCGCAGATAATCCATGCGCAAATCCAGCGTGGCAATGGGCATCAACTCCAGGGCCCCCGCGAATACCGCCAAGCCTCCGGCGGAGTCAGCCAGCGAGTAGAGTATGCTGGTGCAGATCTCTTTCGTATCCTCTTGGGCGAACATCCATGACTGCGGGGTTAGCCGCATACAGACCTGGCCCTCGTCTACCGAGACAACCTGCATGCCCAGCTCCCTGCCGTGGGGAACCTGTTCGGTGAACTGCCACGCCGTCGCCACAGCGTTACTGTGCTGAACTCTGTTCGGCTTGGCCATCAGAGCTGCCCAGCCTGGCTTGCATTTCGTACCGGGGCGGAAGTGATGGAAAACAGCTGATTTTCATCGATCATTGCCATGTCATTTTCTTCCGAATAGTATTGTTGCTGGATTTTGGTTGGTTAACCAACCAAAAGTCAAGGCTATGTTTGCGGACAAATGGTACGCAGCCTGGGTAATGGCGTACGATCACTGCAACGAGTCTGGTGGTGACCGCTCTGATGAATAATAAATGGACTTGCTGAGGAGATACTTAAGCGATGGTTAACAGACAGATGACTCCTGCAAGCAAACTGGGCGACCAGGGCGACGTTTTGTCTAACGCAGCCAGGCTTTTTCGTGAGAAAGGTTTTGAAAAGACGTCGCTCAAGGAGATTGCCGAGGCCTGCAATATGCTGCCCGGAAGTCTGTATTATCGTTACAACAGCAAGGAAGCGCTGCTTGTCGAGCTGATGCGCCGGGGAGTCGACCTGGTGACCGCAGAGGTCGAGTCGGCTTACGCCAGCTCGGACGACCCGGTTGAGCGTTTGCGTCTTTGTATCAACGCACATCTGCGAGCCCTGTTGTTAGATTCAGACGCGGTTTACGTGCTGTTGTTTGAATGGCGGGCGCTGGGCCCGGAGGCTCGCGAGGAAATCATCGAACTGCGTGACCAGTACGAGTCCCTGTGGGCCGGTATCCTCGAAACAATGATTGCGCAGGGCGTGGTCCGGAAGAATGTTGACGTCCGTTTGCTTCGCCTGATCGGCCTTGGGGCGCTTAACTGGGTTGCAACCTGGTTCGACCCGAACGGGGCCCATTCACTCGACGCCATTGGTGATTTAATCTGGCAGATCGCTATGGACGGTGTAATCAATAAAGGAGTCAAGGCATAGGGTAAACACTGCCCGAAAATGTCTCGGTACTCAGAAGCGATACGCAGCCGACACAGTCCCAAAAGAAAGTGCATCTTTATTGCTTTCATCCTGACTGGTCGTCGCTCTGAGTGTTAGGGCAATCTGGATTCCAGGCGAATGCCAGCCAATGCCCACGCCACCCAGACCAACAACAGAACGCTGGTCATAATCGTAGCGCCCTGACTGCTCCTCCAGATAGGAATAGGGTATGAATTCCATACCCAAACCAATGAACACGGACCAACCCGAGCCGGGGGCATTCAGTGAGCCCGGCAGGCCAATGGTTGAAGAGGCTCCTGCATAATCCGGAATGATATTGGCGGGCAAGTTGGTGCCGATTCGCCAAGACATACCCAACTCGCCACTGCTGACGAAATTCGACAGCCTGCCACCGGTTACCCAGGCCATCTCTTGGTGCATCCCACTGCCGATATTTTCGCGAAACAACCGCCGAGCATGAAAGGCGTGCACTTCGCCAATGACATCGGTGCCCAGCTGGTTATCCCAGCCATTCGGATTGGTGCTCCCGGTCAGTTTGTGGACCCATTTCTGCGTTGCTTCGGCGCCAGAATTCGGTCCAACGCTACCCAGACCGATGCCATAGCCGGTCAGGGATGCTGAGCTCCAGCTCCATAGAGTGATTGAGCCGGAGAGGTAGCCGACGTAAGGCAAGTCTTCATAAATCGGCCCAGATGCTTGTATGTTCTCTGGGGTGATCATCAGTTGGCTCAAGCTGAAGGTCAAGGCATGGGCGTTGCCCGTGCGACCAATAACGGGCAACCAACCCATCGCGTTCCTGGCGCTTCTGGCCAGACACACCTCGCAGTTGTTGTTCTCTGCCGACGCACTCAGATAGGACAATCGACCACCATTGGTATAGCCCTTATCCGAGCCGGTCAGAAGGTCGTTGTCCCAGGAAATGCTAAAGGCCCCGGAACTGGCTCCGGCAAAACCGGGAACAAGTGCAAACAAAAAAATGATCAATCTCAAGAGAGCTTTGTCCCGTTAAAAGCGATAGTTCATCAATAATCCGCCGAAGCCCTGAACATGATCTCCAATATCCGCAACTATCGGACTGTCTTTGGCCTCTCCAGTCAGGTAGGCCACTCCCGCAAGACCGGTCAGTGACCAGTCGGCACTTAGGCGGTAAGTCATAGTGCCACCAAAACGTATGCGCAGGTAACCGTTATCAACATCATAGGCGCTCAGGCCGGAGCGGGTGCTCTCTGCCTCGGATACGCCAAACTTGCTCTCCGTCCAGCGCTCACTGCTATAGATGAGGCCGGGACCGGCCGACAACAAAAGGTTTTCTGTCAGCGGGGTTCGCCAACTTCCCTTAAGTGTCAACTGATAGCCGTCGACGTCGCCGGTCACCGGTGTCTTTACCGACGCGCTGTAATTGAAAGGCCCGTCCTCCAGGGCAACGCGCAAACCAATGGCAGCCCCACTGTCCACCTTATCCAGGTTGCTCAGGTCATCCTCATTATCACGGCCCCCGACATAGCCGATGTAGGATATCAGTGAGCGCTTCCCGGAGGGGTTGGAATACGACATTCCTTACGACACCACCCGTTTTATCGATATCTCGATTCAGGAGGTCATCAGCACCTTCATCATTGCCATACTGCTGGTTGTGGTGGTCACCTTCCTGTTCCTGCAACACTTACGGGCCACCCTGATACCACTGGTAGCCATCCCGGTGTCGCTGATTGGCACCTTTGCAGGTATGCAGGCGATGGGATTCTCTGTCAACCTGCTGACCTTGTTCGGGTTGATACTGGCCATCGGTGTCGTGGTGGATAACGCCATCATTATAATGGAGAACGCCGAACGGTTGATGAAAGAGGAGGGGATGTCTGCCTACGATGCCGCTGTGGCGACCATTCAGCAGGTTTCCGGGGCAGTGACTTCATCCACGCTCGTCCTGGTTGCCGTCTTCGCACCGGTTGCTTTTCTGGGCGGGCTAAGTGGCGAGCTGTATAGACAGTTTGCCATCACCATCGCCGTGTCGGTGGTCATTTCGGGTGTTGTGGCTCTCACTCTGACGCCAGCCATGTGTGCATTGTTGCTGGGTGGGCAGCCTGACAAGCAATGGGCGCCATTTCGTTGGTTCGACGCCGGCTTTGACCGGATAACCAACGGATTCTGTGCGGTGGTTGACTGGCTGCTTCGCCATGCCGTGGTGGGTGTTCTGTTGTTTGCGGCCATGATTGGCGGCGTTGTGCTTTTGATTGACCGAATGCCGACGGGCCTGGTGCCTCAGGAAGACCAGGGCTTTGTGCTTACCGCTTATTCGATGCCCGCGTCGGCGTCCCTGAGCCGCACATCGGATTTCCGCGACGATCTGGTTGACGGCATGTTGGACGTGCCGGAAGTTCAGGATGTGGTGGCGTTTTCCGGCTTCGACATTATATCCAGTGCATTACGTACCAACAGCGGTGTTGCTTTTGTAACCCTCGAAGATTGGGCGGAGCGCACCGGTGAGGGCCAGGATGCCGCCAGTGTGGCCGGCAAGATCATGGGCCTTGGTGGCAAACTGCCTGAGGGAGCGGCCTTCGCTTTCACACCGCCGCCAATCCAGGGACTTTCGACAACCGGTGGCGTTGAAGGCTATATCCAGGCGAGGGGTGGTAGAACCTCTGACGAGATCAAGGCTATTGCCGATGAGTTCACCCGCAAAGCAAACGAACGGCCTGAACTGCAGAACGTAAGGGTGACGCTGGATACCGGCATCCCCAAATATCGCGCGGATGTTGACCGGGAGAAGGCTTCGGCCGCGGGGGTGCCCGTTGACCAGATCTTCACCACCATGCAGAGCACCTTTGGTGGGCTCTATGTAAACGACTTCACGCTGCAGGGCCGCAACTGGCAGGTAACGCTGCAGTCGGAGGGAGAGTTCCGCAGCCATCCGGACGATCTGCGCCGGGTGTTTGTCCGGTCCGACTACGGAGAGATGATTCCGGTCAGTTCGTTGGTGAGCCTGGACCGGACCAGTGGCCCGGATATTCTCAACCGCTTTAACCTCTACCCGGCTGCCAAACTGCTGGCCGACCCTGGACCGGGATTCACTTCAGGCGATGCACTCGCCGCTTTACAGGAAGTGGGTGCTGACGTGTTTGACCGCAACACCCTTTTGGGCTGGACCGGTGAAGCTTTCCAACTCCAGGATTCCGCAGACTCCGGTGTGCTTGCGTTCGGTATGGGCCTGTTACTCGTATTCCTCATTCTTGCAGCACAGTATGAGAGATGGGGTCTACCGGTAGCGGTTGCTACGGCCGTTCCGTTCGGGGTATTTGGTGCGATCCTGGCAGCTATGCTGCGGGGCTTTCCCAACGACATCTATTTCCAGGTTGGCTTGCTGGTGCTGATTGGGCTGGCAGCGAAGAATGCGATTCTGATTGTGGAATTCGCCGCTCAGAATCGTAAAACCGGAATGTCCGCAGCAGAAGCCGCCAGTGCAGCAGCCAGACAGCGGTTCCGCGCCATTATGATGACCGCCTTGACGTTCATCATTGGCTCCCTGCCGCTGGCCATTAGCACCGGCGCTGGTGCTGCTAGCCGACAGGAGATTGGTACCGTGGTGGTTGGAGGCATGATCGCCGCCAGTACACTTGCGCTGTTCTTTGTGCCGCTGTTCTACAAGTTAATTGAGGATTTGGGGGACTGGCGGAAAGGTTTAAAAAGTAGCGATTAGGAAATATTGAGCAAAAGAAAATCGCCTGTACCGACTCACCTGGGATCACGGTGGGGCGGTGTTCCTCGATGAGGCCGAAGTGCTTGATAACTCGTGCCTATCCAAAAACACCCACTTTCAGGAGGTGGTTCAGCTCGTCTCTGGAAATCAATGCGGAACCGAGTGCCTTCAATAACTTGACGACAACTGAATACGACCAGCTTGGCCGTTGTTTGATCAATAAGTCCAAATTCAGGCCACGGGCCCTCGGTACCGTTACGGGTCTGCTCGCGGATACAAGCTACGGCAACAAAGCCAATGTCCAGGCGCGCAATCAACACCACTTATCTGTGTTAGATCGGTCCGCACTCGATGATCCAGCGCCTGTTGCGGACGACCCGGTGACACAGATGAAACACCAGTCGATAACCCAATCCAGACGAGCATTGCAAGAATTTCAAGAAACGAGACATCTTAATTTTGTGTCGCGATCACGAGTGATCTTCCCTTTTTCGTCAACAAGCCGTGTCTTTTCGAATGCGTTAAGAATTGTGCTTAGTCGAACCGTTAAGACCAATTATGGTTTTGCGCCCCGACTGAATGTTCGCTTTGCGACCAGAGCGGCCAATTTATGGCGCCAAACTGTGATCAACTTATGGTCTCATCACCAGAAGCGGGTAGGGTAGGGGCTCTGAAGACGGAGCCCGAAGATCAGATCAGGGATCTTCCAACGCGCTCCTGGAGCCTTCGGTACCGCAGGCTTCTAAACTTTGGCAGCTCATTCACGAGCTGCTGAAATCGGCTAACCGTCCGCTCGCTCATGATCAGCCACTGATAGTCGAAGACGCCATGTTGGGTTTCGAGGAAAAGCTTTACGTCTGCTCTGGTCTCCTCAACCACTTTCACGAATTCGAACTGTTCCACTGCACCAAACGCCTCGGCCATCCCGTCCCCATGGGATTCAATCAACCGCGCAGCATCACTCAGCGAAATAGCGCCCTCTTCATGATTGGACAGAGTTAGCGCAGCGAACCTTAAAAATCGGTCTCGGGCGAGCCGCTTCACCGTGTGCATTGTGTAATCCCCTTCCTTTGGTTTCTGACGCCCTGATTCCATGGGGAACAGGTATGAAAAAAATGGGTATACGGATTTAATGGTTGATGGGACACCTTTACCCCACCAACCTGATACCATTATCAGATGGTTGATAGATCGACCCCGTAGTTGAGTTCCTCTGCGAAGTCCGGCAGTCCGTAACCGATGGTTTTCTTGTAGAACGGAGAGACCTTCGCGGTCGGGGCCTTCTTCTTGTGCTTCGTGGTGTAGAGCATTCGTGCCCGCATCACCTCGAAGGAGTAACCACGTCCTTCACGGTTCTTGTCCTTGGCCAGTCGGTTGATGGACTCCGTGTAAGCGTTGGTGACGGGCATGTCCGTCTCGAAGTAGGTCATGGTCTCTTCGCGCCAGTTTCCCACTGCCCTGACCAGATCGCTCCAGACTTCCTTT
>NZ_JBSXOB010000030.1:0-2120 GCF_056857915.1 Marinobacter sp. B-12
ACGGAAATACCGGGATTGGCGGCTATAAAGGGCAACCAACCCAAAAACTGAACAATGCCGGCAGAATTGGCCGGCTGACAAAACGAGATCGAAGGCGGTGGAATGGCGGGCTCATTTTTGGCTTTTTCTACAGCCTCGTTAGCTGTTTTTGGTATGGCTATGATTGACAGGTTTGAGGCATGGACCAAGAGGGTTTACCAGCCGCGGGAAGCTAAGTGGAAGCGCCCAGTTTTGTTAACCCTCAGTCTCCTTATTGGATTCTCATGTGGAGTGGCCGGCTACACCCAGTTTCAGTATCAGTGGACAAATGACGAGGTTTGGCTGGTTATCGGTGTATTTGGCTTTTTCTCAGTTATTGGAGCCCTAGTGGCACTGTTTTGTAAGGACTACTGGGTAGCTTTGGTACTTGGGAAAAAATAATGGGCATTTGCGAGCCGCAGCTAACAAGGCAATCAAATTCGTTCCGGCCTGCGGCCTCCACCGGACGCCCTTGTCAGGGCGCCGTTTATTGCTGGCGTTATAAGCCAAGGCTCCGGTAATTTTTAGGTAGTTGGGTGCGCGGGCCATGGCGGAAAATTCGGGGAATGGTTTTGGTTATCAGTAACGGCCCAGGCCATCGAACTCCGCATCCAATTTGGTAGCCCGCATTGGTTTTTTAAGGGTAATCGGCAGCGTGCCCAGGTTGTGGGGCTGTTCGCCGAAAGTCTTGAGTAAGCGGGATAGGTTAGTGCTTTGTATCGGTGCCGGACCGTGAGCTTGTGCGGGGTTTCTTTGGAGTACGCATGGACGTTTTGGTGTGGACCTGAAACCAGCGGGTGACCGGCTTCTAACCAACGCATTAAATACGTTCCGGCCCGATGGGCCTCCACCGGACGCCCTAGTCGGGCGCCGTTTATGCTGACGTTAGGCAGGAAGAGGCCCATGAGCTATGAGCGAATATAACCTCGAATTTGCCGAAGCTATGGCTGAGTCTAGTGCTCTGATTCTCCGTAGCGACTCTTTGCCTGACGAGGCTCAGCGAGCCGCCTTGTATACTGCCCTCGTTGCATGTGAAGTAGCACTGAAATATGTTTTGTCTGAGGCCGGTGTTTCTGTCCCAAAAACTCATGACCTATCAAGGCTGGTTAATCTCGTCTCGAATTGCTCGATTGAGAGAGAAATTTCAAGGGGTGTTATCAAGCGTGTCCCGGCAAGTTGCGTTCGAGGCATCAAGGCAGCCGACGAATACAGTGACGCTACACTGGGTAAGTTGCTCGAAGCAGAGGAGCTCGGGGCGTCCAAATTCCCGAACGAAATTCGCTACGGCCATACGCTGACACACTTCCCTGCATCAGTCATGCAACGGGCAAGTGTTCGGCTTATTTCGTGGGTCAAGACTTATGCCCCAAGCGTACAAGCCTAACAATTGCATTAAATTCGTTCCGGCCCGAGGGGCCTCCACCGGACGGCTTTTTCTCCGCTTCGCTGCGTAAAAGCCGCCGTTTATGCAGGCGTTAGGTGTAAATGAAGTTGATGAACAAGGTGCAAGAGGCCGCAAAACGTATCAAGCAGGATGCGTTAACCGTTTACTTTGTCGCACGGAATCGCGATACACCAGTATTTGTCAGGCTTCTTGCACTCGCAATCGCAGCATACGCCATCAGCCCAATAGACCTGATTCCAGACTTTATCCCTGTCCTTGGCTTTTTGGATGACGTTATTCTTTTACCGCTAGGCATCATGCTTGTTATCAAGCTGACGCCGACTATGGTGATAGAGGCAAGCCGGGCGAAAGCGTCCGAAATGACTGCTAAGCCAGTCAGCAACGTTGCAGCCGCTGTTGTTATTGTCGTATGGCTTTTGTGTGCGGGTGTTTTCGGTTACTGGCTGCTGGGTATCGTAAGCACCTAACCAATAGTTCCAGTTCGTTCCGGCCCTGGCGGGCCTCCACCGGACAGCCTTTTCTCCGCTTCGCTACGCAAAGGCTGCCGCTGAACAAAAGCGTTGAGGCTGTAGAAAAACCCCGATATTCGCTCAGGTTTTGATAGGATCAGGCAAACGGACAAGGAGTCGTCAGATGCCCAAAGCCAAGCCCCGTTTCAAACCCTACAACCCCGACCAGAGCGCCATGGTCGTGATCA
>NZ_JBSXOB010000031.1:0-2712 GCF_056857915.1 Marinobacter sp. B-12
GCTTTATCCAAACTCATAATGAGAAACTGGCAAAGCCGTTCCGCTGGCACAAGAGTGCAGAATCGATTATGACGTCAGTGGCGCGGGCAAAGCTGAGCGTTATTGACAATAAATAAAGGGATTACCCAGACGGGACACTAGCCTGCCTTGGCATACGCACCTCCTTGCTTTTAAACCACAGAATCCGTTCTGTGGGCCGGCAACCAATATTAACCGAAGTGTGGAGAGGGTTGATAGTGACTCAGATTAGCTCCGAACCTTCAAAGAAGCCGTGAAAATAAATCTGTCCCGGTTTTCCGGTCCCGGTTTTCCGCGAATTGCTGATCCCCATTAATTACTGTAGCTGGCGGGATATCTTTGCGGTTGCTACGTTTAGGCACTCTTCAAAGGTAATGACACCAGTTTTCTCAACTCGTAGGCAGTATTGGCCCACATCAAAGTTAGAGCCTGCTGTGCTTGGAATATCATTGTAAATTTGATAGATCATTTTCTCCCTGGGGGATCTGTAGTCACCTATTGGCGTTGATACCACCTTGGGTTTCTTACTCTGAATTTTGGCCATTATAGACCCGGCAATAATCATGCATTCATCAAATGTGAGCCCCCGATTGGCTGAGATTTCCTGGCAGTTACCGGCATAGTCGAAAAGGATGTCGGTGTCTTTCGGAAGGGATTTAATCAGCTTGGTAACTGCTTCGCTACGGGGTTGAGCTGTTGAGCGCTGCGGTGATGCACTGTCAGGTTCCTTTGTGCCCTGGTGCTGTGTGACTTTAGCGAACCACTCGGGATGACTGTAGGCCACGTAAACAATAGCCACAATCATGAAGATGAATGCCAGGGAACTGGTGAATAGCTGTAAAATGAAACGTTTTAACTTATCCATGTTGAGCTCTTTTTTGTTGGTCTCAACTCAACTTTAGCTGACAACGCTGGCTGGGGCCCGCATATTAGTCTTCATTTCCTCTAGTTATTCCCACTACATCGGCATGTCGATTTTTCAGGCCCTCGTTGATATTTACTAATAAAGAAGCTTCCCCAACGATGTAGGAGTTATTCGTGTCCAGGATGGCCTAAATGTTTTCTCTGACCCCCTGACCCCCTGACCCCCTGACCCCCGTTAATTTTGAAGGCTAGTAAATAAATACGTCCCGGTTTTCTCATAGTTTTGGTGTTGAATTCGTGTCTGTGATCGTTGAAGAAACGGTACTTTACTCGGGCTCTCTGGCAAAGTACCGAGCGGCCTTTTTTAGGATATCCCGCTCTTCTTCGATTCGGCGCATCTGAGCACGCAGCCTGAGAATCTCGCTCTTGGCTTCGACCAATTCAGCAGCCTGTTCGTCAGACTTATCCGGTTTCACGGCCTTAACCCATTTGTAGAGGCTGTGAGTCGATACTCCCAGTCGTTGCGATACTTCGGCGACGGTATAGCCCCGCTCCAGCACTTGTCGGACCGCTTCGTCCTTGAATTCAGGGGGGTAACGTTGGCTGCTCATGGCAATTCCTCCTATGCTCTAATCATAGGCTAGGCGTGTCCACTGCACCGGGGTAAGTCCAATCATAGGCTAGGCGTGTCCACTGCACCGGGGGAAGTCCATGTCCGGTAAATGACCGTCCACTAAAGCGGTGCAAGATCACGGCGCGTTATGGGACCCAAAAATGGGTTAGAAATTAGGGGTTGAAACCATAGTCACTTGTTAGAAAACAACCCATCTAAAACCTGGGTTCTAATGTTGAAATTCGTCTTGCTTGATACGCTAGCGCTTTACGATCATCGAAATCGAGGTATTAGGAATCACGACTGTCGCAGAGCCAGCTTCCCCGGAAACACGTACCTTTGTGTTGTTCCCGATCCCCGTAAATAGTATGTCCGCTTCTTTAATTTCACAAAGAACGTCACAAGCCAAACCTTTGATATAACCATCTTCCCTCAACGAGGAGAGCGCAGCCCCATATTCCTTCTGTTCGAGGAACAGGCCAACTTTTATTTGTCGCACACCCATGGTTTCAAATGTGGTTCGGGTAATCCCACCGCCGGCTTGAGCAAAGTATATCGGAGCAAGATATATACCTGCTACAAGTACAAATTTTATAACGCTTCCCGGAATCGGCTGGCGCGAGAAAGGCCGACCACTGGGGTCCACAACAATGCCATCGTCTTTTGGTTTACGGGAGAGTTCATCCAACAGTGCGTACACGAGACCGATTATCAATAACGTTCCAACGATATTGACTAAAGGGTGGCCTGTCCAAATTGCTATGGTGAAAATGGCAATATTAGCAATCGCGCCACCTCCGAGTGTAAAAAGCCTATCCTCCTTCACTAGAGGAAGGTACAAGACATTTTTTCGCTTAGTCTTTTCTAGCAGCCAATTTACCGGCTTTGCCGCAATTCCCACCCAAAAAATAGAGGCCAAAAAAAATACGAACGCAACGATCGAGTAATAAAACCCGAATACAACGATGACCCAGACAAAAAAGAGGGTATCTGATGCAGTTAGTCCCGAAGGATAGTGGCGTATAGTTCCGCTGTAGTAGATAACTAATACAGCACCAAGAGCCATACCAAGGGCCACTAGTGTTCCGTGCGGTTAATTCGATGACTTATTATCGATTAAACTCAGCTTTGCCCTCGCGACCGATGTCATAATGGATTCGGCGCTTTTGTGCCATCGGAATGGCTTGGCCAGTGTCTCATTATGAACCTTGATGTAC
>NZ_JBSXOB010000032.1:0-82582 GCF_056857915.1 Marinobacter sp. B-12
TGTGGAAATGGTTATGCCGGGTGACAACGTCAAGATGAGTGTTACCCTGATTGCTCCGATCGCCATGGAAGATGGCCTGCGCTTCGCGATTCGTGAAGGCGGCCGTACCGTTGGTGCCGGCGTAGTCTCTAAGATCATCGAATAAATCATTCGAGTGATCTGAGGAAAAAGGGGCTGAAAGTCAGCCCCTTTTTCTGTTTCAGCCGCACAATCTGACCCGGTTGAGTCGCTGCCGAACGCAGTTGACACTGCTGGGTATTATGCATACAATGCGGCTCCTTTTTTTGAAGGTCGGCTAACTAGTAGCTGCTACGAGTGGAGTTTGGTGCATCATGCAAAGCCAAAAAATTCGAATCCGGTTGAAGGCGTTTGATTATCGCCTGATCGACCAGTCAACGCAGGAGATTGTCGATACCGCGAAGCGGACCGGCGCTCAAGTGCGTGGGCCAATCCCTCTGCCGACGCGGAAGGAAAAGTACACCGTTCTGATCTCACCGCACGTCAACAAAGACGCGCGCGATCAGTACGAGATTCGTACACACAAGCGTTTGCTGGACATCGTCGAGCCGACGGAGAAGACAGTAGACGCTTTGATGAAGCTGGATCTGGCAGCAGGTGTAGACGTTCAGATCAGCCTCGGCTAACGCCAAGCGTTAGTCTGTGTAACTGTCATAAGGCCATAGAGGGTGAGAGCCCCGTACACTTAAGAGGTGAAACATGGCAATTGGAATTGTCGGTCGCAAGGCCGGTATGACCCGTATTTTTACGGAAGACGGGCAAGCAGTGTCCGTAACGGTAATTGAGGTTGAGCCCAACCGCATTACCCAACTGAAAACTCTTGAAAGCGATGGTTATCGCGCGGTTCAGGTAACCGTTGGTAAGCGTCGTTCCTCACGTGTGACTAAAAGCGAAGCGGGCCATTACGCCAAAGCCGGAGTTGAGGCAGGTCGTGGTCTGTGGGAATTCCGTCTCGCCGATGGCGAAGGCGAAGAGCTGGCTGCAGGCGGAGAAATTACCGCTTCCATCTTTGAAGATGGTCAGGTCGTTGATGCTGTTGGTCAGTCCAAGGGTAAAGGTTTCCAGGGCGGCGTAAAGCGCTGGAACTTCTCCATGCAGGACGCCACACACGGTAACTCCCTTTCTCATCGTGCTCCGGGTTCCATCGGTCAGAACCAGACTCCGGGCAAGGTATTCAAGGGCAAAAAGATGGCGGGCCAGATGGGCAATGCGCAGGTGACCGTGCAGAACCTGCAAGTCGTCCGTGTCGACGCCGAGCGCAACCTTCTGCTGATTCGTGGTGCCGTTCCGGGCGCGACCGGCGGAAATGTTGTCATCAAGCCTGCAGTTAAAGCCTGAGGAGCGGTGCGATGGAATTGACTATTACAGGTAGCGGCAAGGGAATCTCGGTTTCCGATGCTGCATTCGCCAAAGATTTTAATGAGTCACTGGTTCACCAGGTTGTCACCGCGTATATGTCCGGTGCACGCCAGGGTACCCGTGCTCAGAAAACACGTTCGGAAGTCGCTGGTGGTGGTAAGAAGCCCTGGCGTCAGAAGGGTACGGGTCGTGCCCGTGCCGGTACCATCCGCAGTCCGCTGTGGCGGTCCGGTGGTGTTACCTTCGCTGCCAAGCCTCAGAGTTTTGAGCAGAAGGTAAACCGCAAAATGTACCGCGCAGCAATGCGCTCCATTTTTTCCGAGCTGGTCCGTCAGGAGCGCCTGGTTGTGGTCGACGACATGAATGTCGAAACCCCCAAGACCAAGGCCTTCACTGCCAAGCTAAGCGATATCGGTGTCAGTAATGCACTGATTCTGTCCGACAACGTCGAACAGAACCTGCATCTGGCGTCGCGCAACATTCCGCACGTTGATGTGCGTGATGTCGCCGGCCTTGATCCGGTTAGCCTTGTCGCTTTCGACAAAGTGGTTGTGACCGTTCCCGCTCTTAAGAAAATCGAGGAGATGCTGGGATGAATCAGGAACGTATTTACAAGGTTCTTCTTGGGCCTCACGTATCGGAGAAAGCCTCTCTGGTAGCGGAAAGTGGTCAGGTGGTGTTCCGTGTGGCCCCTGATGCAACCAAGCCCGAGATCAAGAAAGCCGTTGAGCAGCTGTTCAACGTCACCGTCGAAGGTGTTCAGGTTCTGAACCGTAAGGGTAAGCTCAAGCGTACCGTTCGCGGCTTCGGCAAGCGTGCTGACATTCGTAAGGCTTACGTAAAGCTTGCGGACGGTCAGGACATTGATTTTCTGGATGTGGAATAAGGTAAAGGGGTCGTAAAATGCCGATCGTCAAAACCAAGCCAACATCTGCCGGCCGCCGTCACGTTGTTAAGCTCTTTAACCCTGATCTTCACAAGGGGCGCCCTTACGAGCCGTTGGTAGAAACTCTGAGTAAATCGGGTGGTCGTAACCATTTTGGTCGCATCACTACCCGTCACATTGGTGGTGGACATAAAAAACACTACCGTGTCATTGACTTTAAGCGGACCAAAGATGGTATCCCGGCGACTATCGAGCGCCTGGAATACGATCCTAACCGCTCTGCGCATATTGCACTGATCAAGTACGCCGATGGCGAGCGTCGCTACATTATCGCTCCCAAAGGTATGCAGATTGGTGACCCTGTGCGCTCCGGCATCGACGCGCCGATTAAAGTAGGAAGCACGCTTCCGCTCCGGAATATTCCGGTCGGTTCCGTGATTCACTGCGTCGAAATCAAGCCTGGCAAAGGTGCTCAGCTGGCTCGCTCTGCGGGCGCATCCGTACAGCTGGTTGCTCGGGAAGGGGCTTATGCCACCATCCGCCTGCGCTCAGGTGAAATGCGTAAGGTGCTTGTTGACTGTCGCGCAACGTTGGGCGAAGTGTCCAACAGCGAACACAGCCTCAAGCAGCTTGGTAAAGCGGGTGCATCACGTTGGCGCGGTAAACGTCCAACAGTACGTGGTGTTGCTATGAACCCAGTTGACCACCCACATGGTGGTGGTGAAGGGCGTACCTCTGGCGGGCGTCACCCGGTTACTCCGTGGGGTGTTCCGACCAAAGGGCATAAGACTCGTAAGAACAAACGTACTGATAAGATGATAGTACGTCGTCGTTCAGCCAAGTAAACGACTACATAGAGGTAAATGCTGTGCCACGTTCTTTGAAGAAAGGTCCTTTTATAGACCTGCATCTGTTGAAGAAGGTCGAGGCAGCTCTGGAAGCTAACGACAAGCGGCCGATCAAAACCTGGTCCCGCCGGTCGACAGTGTTTCCGGAGATGGTAGGCCTGACCATTGCAGTCCACAACGGCAAGCAGCACGTGCCGGTTTATGTCACCGAAGATATGGTCGGGCATAAGCTGGGTGAGTTCGCGGCGACGCGTACTTATCGTGGTCATGCGGCCGACAAGAAAGCTAAACGCTGATTGTGAGGTAATAGAAATGGAAGTAGCAGCCAAGTACAAGGGCGCTCGCCTCTCAGCTCAGAAAGCGCGTCTTGTCGCTGACCAAGTACGCGGCAAGGCTGTTGAGGACGCCCTGAACATTCTGACTTTCAGCCCGAAGAAGGCGGCGGTCATTCTCAAGAAAGCCCTTGAGTCTGCCATCGCTAACGCTGAGCACAACGAAGGTCTGGACGTAGATGATTTGCGGGTTTCCACCGTTATGGTGGATGAGGGTCCGACGCTCAAGCGAATCAAAGCTCGAGCCAAGGGGCGCGCTGACCGGATTTTCAAGCGCACCTGTCATATCACCGTCAAGGTCGCCGACAAGTAGGAGATGCTCAGATGGGTCATAAAGTAAATCCAACCGGCATGCGCCTGGGTGTGATCAAAGAGCACAACTCAGTGTGGTATGCCGAAAAGGCGGAATACGCGAACAACCTGTTGAACGATATTCAGGTTCGCGAATTCCTGGACAAGCGTCTGGTAAAGGCGTCTGTCAGCAAGATTGTGATCGAGCGCCCTGCTCAGAACGCCCGTATCACGATCCATACAGCCCGTCCCGGTATTGTTATCGGTAAGAAGGGTGAAGATGTTGACCGTCTGCGTCGCGAAGTCAGCGACATGATGGGTGTGCCCGTGCACATCAACATCGAAGAAGTCCGCAAGCCGGACCTGGATGCCCGCCTGGTCGCGCAGAACGTTGCCGGTCAGCTGGAGCGTCGTGTGATGTTCCGTCGCGCTATGAAGCGTGCGGTACAGAACGCCATGCGCCAGGGTGCGAAGGGCATCAAGATTCAGGTAGGCGGTCGTCTCGGGGGTGCTGAAATTGCCCGTTCCGAGTGGTATCGCGAAGGTCGTGTACCGCTGCACACACTGCGTGCAGACATTGATTACTCGACCTACGAAGCGAAAACCACTTACGGCATTATCGGCGTCAAGGTATGGATCTTCAAAGGTGAGATTCTTGGTGGTATGGAGCAGGTCCGTGCTGACAAGAAAGCCTCTGGGAAGAAAGGTTCTAAGTAAAGGGGCACTCAAATGCTGCAACCAAAACGCACCAAATTTCGCAAGGTAATGAAAGGCCGTAACACCGGTCTTGCGCACCGTGCTAACAAGGTGAGCTTCGGTGAATACGGATTGAAGGCGACAAGCCGTGGACGTATAACTGCGCGCCAGATTGAGGCAGCGCGTCGTACCATGACTCGCCGCATCAAGCGGGGCGGTAAGATCTGGATCCGGATTTTCCCGGACAAGCCGATCTCCAGCAAGCCGCTCGAAGTACGAATGGGTAAAGGTAAGGGTTCTGTCGAGTACTGGGTGGCTGAAATTCAGCCAGGCCGGATGCTGTATGAGATGGAAGGTGTTTCCGAGGAAATCGCTCGTGACGCGTTCACTCTTGCTGCGGCCAAGCTGCCCGTACAGACCACCTTTGTAACGAGGACGGTGATGTGATGAAAGCAACAGAGCTGCGTGACAAGTCAGTCGAGGAGCTGAACAAAGAGCTGATCGACCTCCTGAAGGAGCAGTTCAACCTGCGCATGCGTAAGGCGACAGGTCAGCTGAATCAGTCTCATCTTCTTCCGAAGGTGAAGCGTGACATTGCTCGCGTGAAAACAGTTATGAATGAAAAGGCAGGACAGTAACATGACTGAAGCTACCCAAACTGCCAGAACCCTGAGCGGCAAGGTCGTGAGCAACAAAATGGAGAAATCCATTGTGGTTCTGGTTGAGCGCCAGGTTAAGCACCCTCTGTACGGTAAGTACATGAAGCGTTCATCCAAAATTCATGCTCACGACGAGAGCAATCAGTGCAACATCGGTGACACCGTTACAATCCAGGAAACCCGCCCGGTCTCAAAGACCAAAAGCTGGGCTCTGGTGGAAGTCACCGAACGCGCATCGAAGGTGTAACTCGCCCGGACGGTGAGTCTTGTCGTAACGGCAAAGTGGTTTCTGCTGGAGAATAACCATGATTCAGACTCAAACAATGCTTGAAGTCGCGGACAACAGCGGTGCACGTCAGGTTATGTGCATCAAGGTCCTGGGCGGTTCACATCGGCGTTATGCCAGCGTTGGGGATATCATCAAGGTAACCGTTAAGGAAGCCATCCCCCGCGGTAAAGTGAAAAAAGGCCAGGTCCTGAAAGCTGTCGTTGTACGTACCCGTAAAGGTGTGCGTCGTCCCGACGGGTCGCTTATTCGTTTCGACGGAAACGCGGCAGTACTTCTGAACACTCAGGACGCACCCATTGGTACCCGTATCTTCGGACCGGTTACCCGTGAACTGCGAAATGAGAAGTTCATGAAAATTATTTCACTGGCACCCGAAGTACTTTAAGGACCAGAGGCCGGTTATGAAAAAGATCAAACGAGATGACGAAGTAATCGTCACTACGGGGAAAGACCAAGGCAAACGTGGTAAAGTCCTGAAGGTTCAGGACGATGGCCGGGTTGTTGTTTCCGGGATCAATATGATCAAGAAACACACCAAGCCAAACCCGATGCTCGGCACCCCAGGTGGCATCGTCGAAAAAGAAGCACCTATCCAGGCTTCCAACGTGGCTATTTTTAATCCGCAGACCGGCAAAGCCGATCGCGTAGGCTTCCAGATCAAGGAAGACGGCGCCAAAGTGCGGATCTTTAAGTCCACGAAAGAAGTCGTCGATAACCAGTAAGCGGTGGTGGTTACGATGCTTAATATGAAAGAGCAGTACAGTAAGGAAGTGGTACCCGCCCTGCAGAAAGAGTTCAGCTACAAGAACATCATGCAGGTGCCGCGTATCGAAAAGATCACCCTGAATATGGGTGTCGGCGAAGCGGTCGGTGACAAGAAGCTGATTGAAAATGCCGTGGCGGATCTTGAAGCCTTGGCAGGTCAAAAAGCGGTTGTCACTTTGGCACGTAAATCCGTAGCGGGCTTTAAAATCCGTGAAGGTTGGCCGATCGGTTGTAAAGTTACCCTGCGCGGTGAGCGTATGTGGGATTTCTTTGATCGTCTGGTTCACATTGCGGTACCCCGCATTCGTGACTTCCGCGGTCTGAATCCCAAGTCCTTCGATGGTCGCGGTAACTACAGCATGGGTGTGCGTGAGCAGATCATTTTCCCCGAGATCGAGTACGACAGAGTCGACAAGATCCGTGGACTTGATATCACCATTACCACCACTGCCGGTACCGACGATGAAGGTCGCGAACTGTTGAAAGCCTTCGGCTTTCCGTTCAAGAAATAAGGAACGAGTGTAATGGCTAAGGTTTCCATGAAGAACCGCGAGTTCAAGCGCGAAAAAACCGTTGCGAAGTACGCAGCGAAGCGCGCAGAGCTCAAGGCGATTATCAAGAACCCGAATACCAGCGATGATGACCGTTGGGATGCACAGATGAAGCTGCAACAGCTTCCTCGTGATGCGTCTCCTTCGCGTCTTCGTAATCGTTGCCAGGTTACAGGTCGTCCCCACGGCGTTCTGCGCAAGTTCAAGCTGTCACGTATCAAGTTGCGTGAAGCTGGCATGCGCGGTGATGTCCCGGGCCTGACCAAAGCAAGCTGGTAAGGCAGGTACTCTGACCGCAGGTCAGGTGCCCGTTGGTAAGCGGTGCGGCGCGCCGCTGCACAACTAAAAAGATCAGGAGTCTCATACCAATGAGTATGCAAGATACGCTTGCGGATATGTTTACCCGTATCCGTAATGCACAGATGGCACAGAAGGCCGATGTGGCTATGCCGTCTTCAAAGATGAAGATCTCCGTAGCCCAGGTCCTTAAGGACGAAGGTTACGTAGCCGATTTTTCCGTCTCAGCTGACGCGAAACCCGAGCTGACCATTAACCTCAAGTATTTCGGTGGCAAGCCGGTTATTGAGGAAATTAAGCGGGTCAGCCGTCCGAGTCTGCGCCAGTATAAGGGCGCTGGGGAGCTGCCGAAGGTATCCGGTGGTCTGGGAGTCGCGATTGTCTCTACGTCCAAGGGCGTAATGACAGACCGCGCTGCACGTGCTGCCGGCGTGGGTGGCGAAGTCATCTGCACCGTATTTTAGGAGATACACATGTCCAGGGTTGCCAATAATCCTGTCGTGCTGCCTTCCGGTGTTGAGGTTAAGCTGAACGGACAGGAAATTAATGTGAAGGGGTCCAAGGGATCGCTTCAATTCACCATCCACCATGTGGTAGAGGTTACGCAGGAAGAAAACATTCTGCGCTTCGCACCCCGTGATGGAGCCAAACAGTCCCGCGCTCTTGCTGGTACTACCCGCGCATTGGTCAACAACATGGTGACCGGTGTGTCTGCAGGCTTCGAGCGCAAGCTCGCGCTGACGGGCGTAGGCTACCGTGCCCAGGCGCAAGGTAAGAAGCTCAATCTGACACTGGGTTTTTCACACCCGGTTGAATATGAGCTGCCCGAGGGGATTACCGCTGAAACTCCGTCCAATACGGAAGTTGTGATTCGCGGAATCGACAAGCAACAGGTTGGCCAGGTCGCTGCAGAAGTCCGCGCATTCCGTCCGCCAGAGCCTTACAAAGGCAAAGGTGTGCGTTATGCGGATGAGCAGGTCAGACGCAAAGAAGCCAAGAAGAAATAAGGCGGGACTATGAGCGCGAATAACGAAAGATTGCGTCGCGCACGCAAAGTGCGCATGAAGATCCGTAAGCTGGGCACCAACCGCCTGTGTGTACATCGTACACCCCGGCACATGTACGCCCAGGTTACGACTGCAGACGGCAGCAAGGTGCTGGCGGCTGCCTCCACGTTGGATAAGGACCTGCGCCAGGGTGCAACCGGTAACGTGGACGCTGCCAAAAAGGTCGGTCAGCTGATTGCTGAGCGTGCCAAGGCAGCAGGTGTAGAGCAGGTCGCTTTTGACCGCTCCGGTTACCGTTATCATGGTCGCGTCCAGGCTCTGGCCGACGCAGCCCGTGAAGCTGGCTTGCAATTCTAAGAGGTGGAGAAGATGAGCGTTAACGAACAGAAGGCGCCTGAGCTCCAGGAGAAGCTGGTTCAGGTCAATCGCGTCGCCAAGGTTGTTAAGGGCGGTCGTATTTTTGCCTTCACTGCACTGACTGTAGTGGGTGATGGTAAAGGACGCGTTGGTTTCGGTCGTGGCAAGGCGCGTGAAGTGCCGGTTGCGATCCAGAAAGCAATGGAAGCTGCGCGCAAGAACATGGTCGACATCCCGCTTGACGGAAATACCCTGCAGTACGCGGTTAAAGCGCAGCATGGTGGCTCCAAGGTATACATGCAGCCTGCATCAGAAGGTACCGGTATCATCGCCGGTGGCGCGATGCGTGCGGTACTGGAAGTGGCGGGTGTGCAGAACGTACTGTCCAAGTGTTACGGGTCTACTAACCCGGTGAACGTGGTACGTTCCACCATCAAGGGTCTCCAGGCTACTCAAGCGCCTGAAGATATTGCAGCCAAGCGCGGTAAATCCGTGGAAGAGATTCTGGGTTGAAGTCATGGCGAACGCAAAAACGATCAAAGTAACACTGACCCGCAGCCCCATCGGCTGTCAGCCCAAGCACAAGTTGTGCGTCAAGGGCCTGGGTCTTCGTAAAATCGGTCACACCGTGGAAGTGGAAGATACACCTTCCATCCGCGGCATGATCAACCGGGTTAACTACCTGGTGCAGGTAGAGGAGAACTAAGATGCGTCTGAACGAACTTAGTCCGGAGCCTGGTTCACGTCCTGCCGCCAAGCGCGTGGGTCGCGGTATCGGTAGCGGTATCGGCAAGACCGGTGGTCGTGGTCACAAGGGTCTGAAAGCCCGTTCCGGCGGCAGTGTCGCGCCTGGTTTCGAGGGTGGCCAGCAGCCGTTGGCCCGTCGTCTGCCGAAATTCGGTTTCACGTCGCGCCAGCAGCGCTATGTGGCTGAAATTCGTCTGAACGAACTGGCGAAAGTTGACGGTGACGTAGCCGATCTTGAAGCCCTGAAGAAGGCTGACATCGTTCGCGAAGAAATTCGTGAAGCGAAGGTTATTCTGTCCGGCGAACTGAGCCGCGCAGTGACTGTCAAGGGTCTGAAGGTGACCAAAGGCGCACGCGAGGCGATCACTGCCGCGGGCGGTAAAGTCGAAGACTAAGGCGAGTCGAGGACTAAATGGCCAAGAACGCATCATTGCCTGCGGGCGCGGGTAAAGGACTGGCAGAGCTGCGATCGCGGCTCTGGTTTGTCTTCCTGGCATTGCTGGTGTACCGGATCGGTGCCCACATCCCGGTGCCGGGTATCAACCCCGACCGTCTGGCAGCACTGTTTGAACAGAACCAGGGCACAATCCTGAGCATGTTCAACATGTTTTCCGGTGGTGCGCTTGAGCGAATGAGTATCTTCGCACTTGGTATCATGCCGTACATTTCAGCCTCTATTATTATGCAGCTGATGACAGCGGTCAGTCCGACGCTGGAGCAACTGAAGAAAGAGGGTGAAGCTGGCCGTCGCAAGATAAGCCAGTACACGCGGTATGGTACGGTTATCCTGGCCCTGGTCCAGGGCTTTGGTATTTCTGTCGGGCTGGCATCCCAGGGTGTGACCTTCAACGACAGCTTCAGCTTCCACTTTGTGGCCGTGGTATCCTTTGTCAGTGGTGCTGTGTTCATGATGTGGCTGGGTGAACAGATCACCGAGCGCGGCGTCGGTAACGGGATTTCCCTGCTGATTTTTGCCGGTATTGTTGCTGGCCTTCCAGGCGCCATAGGGCAGACCCTGGAGCAAGCGCGCAACGGCGAGATGAGTCTGTTGGTGGTTCTTGGCATTGGCATCCTGGCGGTTGCTGTCATTGGCTTCGTGGTGTTTATGGAGCGTGGCCAGCGTCGACTGACCATCAATTACGCCAAGCGCCAGCAAGGTCGACGAGTATTTGCTCAACAGTCCAGCCATTTGCCGTTAAAAGTGAATATGGCTGGCGTCATTCCGCCGATCTTCGCATCCTCCATTCTGCTGTTTCCGGCGTCGCTGGGGCAGTGGTTCGGTCAGGGCGAGGGCATGGAATGGCTGAGTGATATTTCTCAGGCATTGGCACCTAGTCAGCCTCTATACATCATTCTGTTCGCAGCAGCAGTCGTTTTCTTCTGCTTCTTCTATACAGCGTTGATGTATAACCCGAAAGAAGTTGCGGATAACCTCAAGCGCTCAGGCGCGTTTATTCCGGGCATTCGTCCGGGCGATCAGACTGCCAAGTATATTGATGGTGTGCTGACCCGCCTGACGCTGTTCGGTGCAATGTACATTGCAGCAGTGTCCCTGTTCCCTCAGTTTCTGATGGTTGCCGGGAATGTACCGTTCTACCTGGGCGGCACGTCTCTGCTGATTGTTGTAGTCGTGGTGATGGATTTCATGGCTCAGGTTCAGTCGCACCTGATGTCTCATCAATATGATTCGTTGATGAAGAAGTCCAATCTCAAGGGCTATGGTCGGAACGGATAAACCCGTTCCCCTTGAAAACTGGAGTCGACAATGAAAGTACGCGCTTCGGTAAAGAAAATTTGCCGTAACTGCAAAGTAATTCGTCGCAATGGCTCAGTACGAGTCATTTGCTCGGAGCCTCGCCACAAGCAGCGTCAGGGTTAATCCTTACGGATTCAACACTGACATTGTAAAGGGTACGATTAATGGCGCTTGACCTCAGGTGGGGTCAGGCGCTATTATTTCGCGCCCTTTTATAGTGGCGGAAAATTCACACAGCAAAGCTTTGAACGCGGAGTAATTTGGATGGCACGTATAGCCGGTGTCAATATACCCGATCACAAACATGCTGTTATCTCTCTGACTTACATTTTTGGAGTCGGTAAGACAGCAGCCCAGAAGCTTTGCGATGCAACCGGTGTTAAGCCGGACGTCAAGGTCAAGGACCTGTCCGACGAGCAGCTTGAATCACTTCGTACAGAAGTGGGCAAACTGGCCGTTGAAGGCGATCTGCGTCGTGAAGTTCAGATGAACATTAAGCGTTTGAAGGATCTCGGTTGCCACCGTGGTCTGCGCCACCGTCATGGGCTTCCTGTCCGTGGCCAGCGCACAAAGACCAACGCCCGCACCCGTAAAGGTCCTCGCAAACCTATTCGTAAGTAACAGGTAGGCAAACATGGCAAAGCCAGGTACACGTACCCGTAAAAAGGTGAAAAAGACGGTTGTTGATGGCGTCGCGCACATTCACGCGTCCTTCAACAACACTATCGTGACCATTTCTGACCGTCAGGGCAACGTATTGTCCTGGGCCACCTCTGGTGGTTCCGGTTTCCGTGGGTCACGCAAGAGTACACCTTTTGCTGCGCAGGTAGCAGCTGAAAGAGCCGGTAATGCGGCTGCTGAATACGGCCTTAAAAACCTGGACGTAGAGGTTAAAGGTCCGGGGCCCGGACGTGAATCTGCGGTTCGTGCGCTGAACGCGTGCGGCTACAAGATCACTAACATCACTGATGTGACGCCGATTCCCCATAACGGTTGTCGTCCGCCCAAAAAGCGCCGCGTCTAACACAGGAGACAGTGAATTATGGCTCGTTACATAGGCCCGAAGTGCAAGCTGTCTCGTCGTGAAGGGACAGATCTTTTTCTGAAGAGCGGTGTTCGCGCGCTCGATTCAAAGTGCAACATCGAGACTCCGCCGGGTATGCACGGCGCGCGTCGCGGTCGTCTGTCCGAATATGGCGTACAGCTTCGTGAAAAGCAGAAAGTCCGTCGTATCTACGGCGTACTGGAGAAGCAATTCCGCAACTATTACAAAGAGGCCGCCCGCATCAAGGGTGCAACTGGTGAGAACCTGTTGCAGCTGCTGGAAGGCCGTCTTGATAACGTTGTCTATCGCATGGGTTTTGGTTCTACCCGTGCTGAGTCCCGTCAGCTCGTTTCTCACAAAGCGATCCTGGTCAATGATAAGTTGGTGAACATCCCGTCTTATCAGGTCCGTCCAGGTGATGTTGTGAGCGTGCGTGAGAAGGCAAAAAACCAGCTTCGCGTTAAAGGCGCGCTGGATCTGTCTTCCAGCCGCGCACCGGTGAGCTGGGTAGAGGTCGACGCCAGCAAGATGTCCGGCGTTTACAGGTCAGTGCCCGAGCGCACTGAATTGCCGGCCGACATCAACGAGAACCTCATCGTCGAGCTTTACTCCAAGTAAAGCCCAGTTAGCAACGAGAGCAATTAGGGGCGTCTATGCAGCGTTCAGTACATGAGTTATTGACACCTCGTACCATTGACGTGAAAGAATCAAGCGCCATGCGCGCCAAAGTGACCCTGGAGCCTCTGGAAAGAGGCTTCGGTCATACTCTTGGTAGCGCACTGCGTCGGATACTCTTGTCCTCAATGCCGGGCTGTGCCATTACCGAGGCGCAGATCGACGGCGTGTTGCACGAGTACAGCGCGATCGAAGGTGTTCAGGAAGACGTCATTGAGATTCTTCTGAATCTTAAAGGCGTGGCCGTGAAAATGGGCGGCCGGGACGATGCCGAGGTAACCCTCAGCAAGAAAGGCCCGGGCGTTGTCACTGCCGGTGATATCAAGCTGGATCACGATGTCGAGATCACCAACCCGGAACATGTGATCTGTCACCTGAGTGCCAATGGTGAAGTGAACATGCGTCTGAAGGTTGCCCGTGGTCGCGGCTATGAGCCTGCTGATCAGCGGGGTCTGGACGAGGACGAGACTCGCGCCATTGGACGCCTGCAGCTGGACGCAACCTTCAGTCCGGTTCGCCGTGTTGCCTACGCCGTGGAGAGTGCACGGGTAGAGCAGCGCACCGACCTGGACAAGCTGGTTATTGATCTGGAAACCAATGGTACGATCGACCCGGAAGAAGCGATTCGCCGGGCAGCGACCATTCTCCAGCAACAACTGGCCGTGTTTGTTGATTTCGATCACGAGAAAGAGCCCGAGCGTGTAGAGGAAGAGGAAGAAATCGATCCGATCCTCCTGCGTCCGGTTGATGATCTGGAATTGACAGTGCGTTCAGCTAACTGCTTGAAGGCTGAGAATATTTACTACATCGGCGATCTGATTCAGCGCACTGAAGTTGAGCTGCTGAAGACGCCTAACCTTGGTAAAAAGTCGCTTACTGAGATCAAGGACGTGCTCGCGTCCCGCGGTCTGTCATTGGGTATGCGTCTTGATAACTGGCCGCCGGCTAGCCTTCGTGGCGACGACCGGGTCCTGGGCGGTTAATCGCCGATTAGTTTAAGGTAAGGAATCAGAGCAATGCGTCATCGTAAGAGTGGTCGTAAGTTCAGCAGGACCAGTGCGCATCGCAAGGCCATGTTCCGTAACATGACTGCGTCACTGGTTGAACACGAGCTGATCAAAACTACGCTCCCGAAAGCGAAAGAACTTCGCCGGGTAGCGGAGCCTTTGATCACGCTGTCAAAGAATGATTCGGTCGCGAATCGTCGTCTGGCGTTTTCTCGCCTGCGCGACGATGCGGCGGTTGCCAAGCTGTTCAATGAGCTTGGTCCCCGTTACAACGAGCGTCCGGGTGGTTACCTTCGTATCCTGAAGTGTGGCTTCCGAGCCGGTGACAATGCCCCTATGGCATTTGTAGAGCTGGTTGGTCGTCCGCTGGACATCGAAGCAGAAGAAGTGGACGAAAGCGAAGATTAAGTTTTTCGCCAAGCCCAATAAAAAAACCGGAGGTTGATGCCTCCGGTTTTTTTATGTCTCATTCCCCGTAGTTTTTATTTGCGATCCCGGGCTAAGACGCCCTTCAAGTACCGTCCGGTATGTGATCCTGGCGCTTCGGCAACATGCTCTGGCGTCCCTTCAGCAATGATCTGACCGCCACCGGAGCCGCCTTCGGGTCCAAGATCGATAATCCAGTCCGCCGTTTTGATCACATCCAGATTGTGCTCGATCACCACGATGGTGTTGCCGTGATCCCGTAGTCGCTGCAGTACGGTCAGCAGTTGCTGGATATCGTAGAAGTGTAGGCCAGTGGTGGGTTCATCAAGAATATAGAGTGTCTTGCCGGTGTCGCGCTTGGACAGTTCCTTGGCTAGTTTGACGCGCTGAGCCTCGCCTCCGGAAAGGGTTACTGCACTTTGCCCGAGGCGGATATACGACAGCCCGACGTCCATCAGCGTTTGTAGCTTGCGGGCGAGGAATGGAACCGGGTCGAAAAACTCGCGGGCTTCTTCAACGGTCATCTCCAGCACTTCGTGAATGCTCTTACCCTTGTATCGGACCTCCAGGGTTTCGCGGTTATAACGTTTGCCCTTGCAGACATCGCAGGGAACATACACGTCCGGCAGGAAGTGCATTTCTACCTTGATTACGCCGTCGCCCTGACA
Organism: Marinobacter sp. B-12; assembly: GCF_056857915.1. NCBI lineage: Bacteria > Pseudomonadati > Pseudomonadota > Gammaproteobacteria > Pseudomonadales > Marinobacteraceae > Marinobacter > Marinobacter sp. B-12. The sequence goes on from NZ_JBSXOB010000032.1 coordinate 14,680, forward strand.
AGCTTCACAGCGACCGCCCTTAACGTTGAAGCTGAAACGGCCCGGTTTGTATCCGCGAGAACGGGCTTCCTGGGTACCGGCAAACAGTTCACGTATCGGGGTGAACAGTCCGGTGTAGGTTGCCGGGTTGGAGCGGGGTGTCCGGCCTATGGGGCTCTGGTCGATGTCGATCACTTTGTCGAGCTGGTCCAGGCCTTTCAGTGAGTCATAGGGCGCGTGGCTCAGGCTCGTGGCTTTGTTGAGCTTTGCAGCACACACCGGATACAGGGTGCTGTTGATCAGTGTGGACTTGCCGGAGCCGGAAACGCCGGTGACACACGTCATAACGCCCAACGGTAAGGTTAGCGTGACACCTTGCAGGTTGTTTCCGGTCGCGCCTGCCAGTACCAGCGGTTTACCTTTTCGGGTATGGCGTTGTTCAGGGATCGCGATCTCTTTTTCTCCGCACAGATACTGCCCGGTGAGGGAGTCCTTGGAGGCGATGATGTCTTCGGGGGTGCCTTGGGCAATGATATGGCCACCATGGACGCCTGCACCTGGCCCGATATCAATCACGTGGTCCGCAGCCCGGATGGCGTCTTCGTCGTGCTCGACAACGATAACGGTATTGCCCAGATCCCGAAGATGGAACAGGGTGGCCAGCAAGCGATCATTGTCCCTTTGGTGCAGGCCGATGGACGGTTCATCGAGAATGTACATGACGCCCACAAGGCCGGCACCGATCTGGCTCGCCAGTCTTATGCGCTGGGCTTCGCCGCCGGAAAGCGTATCGGCGCTGCGTTCAAGGGTCAGGTATTCCAGGCCAACGTTAACCAGGAATTGCAGCCGCTGCCGAACTTCCTTGAGGATTTTCTCGGCGATTTCACCCTTGCGGCCCGGTAGGGCGAGCTGTCCGAAGTAGTCGTGGGCGTCGCCAACGGGCATATGGGTAACGTCCGAGATATTGTTTTTCTCAACAAAAACATGCCGGGCGCTGCGCCGAAGCCGTGAGCCGCCGCACTCCTTGCAGGGCTGTGTGCTGAGGTTGCGCGCGAGTTCCTCTCGCATGCTCTGCGACTCGGTTTCCCGGTAGCGGCGCTCCAGGTTCGGCAGGATGCCCTCAAAAGGATGGGCCTTCTCCATGATGTGGCCACGCGAGTTCACATAGCGGAACGGGATATCGTCGGCTCCCGTGCCGTAGAGCAACGCCTGACGAAAATCCTCCGGCAGGCCTTCCCAGGGGGTGTCCATATCGATGCCGTAATGTTCGGCGACACTGGTCAACATCTGGAAGTAGTACACGGCCCTGCGGTCCCAGCCCTTGATGGCCCCCTCGGCGAGGGTGGCCTCCGGGTGCTGGACGATCTTCTCGGCATCGAAGAACTGCTTGACGCCCAGGCCGTCGCAAGTCGGGCAGGCGCCTGCAGGGTTGTTGAAGGAAAACAGTCTTGGTTCCAGTTCGCTGATGGCATAGCCGCACTGGGTGCAGGCGTAGCGGGCGGAAAAGGTGTGTTCTTCTCCCTCATTGTCCATGGGGGCGACGAGTGCGATGCCATCAGCCAGGCCCAGAGCGGTTTCAAAGCTCTCAGCTAGCCGTTGCTCAAGCCCTGGTTTGACCTTGAAGCGGTCGACCACCACATCAATCTGGTGTTTCCGTTTCTTGTCCAGGGTTGGAACGTCATCGATATCGTAAACACGGCCGTCCACCCTCAGGCGGATAAAGCCCTGGCTGCGCATTGTGTCGATGACCTGTAGGTGCTCGCCCTTGCGGTCACGGATGACTGGCGCGAGGATCATCAGTTTGCTGTCATCGGGCATGGCCAACACCTGATCCACCATCTGGCTCACCGTCTGGGCCTCTAGTGGCAGATCGTGATCCGGGCAGCGGGGCTCACCAGCGCGGGCAAACAGCAGGCGAAGGTAGTCGTAGATTTCGGTGATGGTACCGACGGTAGAGCGGGGGTTGTGGGAGGTGCTCTTCTGTTCGATCGAAATGGCCGGTGACAGACCTTCAATATGATCCACGTCGGGCTTTTCCATCATCGACAGGAACTGTCGGGCGTAGGTGGACAGTGATTCCACATACCGGCGTTGCCCCTCGGCGTAAAGCGTGTCGAACGCCAGGGAGGATTTACCGGAGCCGGACAGCCCGGTGATAACGATCAGCTTGTCCCTCGGCATATCCAGGTCAATGTTCTTCAGATTGTGGGTTCGTGCCCCTTTGATCTGGATATGGTCCATAACACCTCGCTGTCAGAAAAAAACGAAAATTATACCGCGTTTGGCCCCCGGCAGGCCAAGTGCCCGGGACTTTTAAGCACTTAAATGCGCGATGCCCTGCCCGCATGGCTTCTGTTACAATGCGCAGCGATTTACCGAAGGGCAGGCGTCCCTTCTGAACTCTAGTTTCCAGACACCGTATCAGGTCAGGCATCTCATGAATTCACTGGAAAGACGCTCCGTTGCAGCACTGGCATCCGTGTATGCCATGCGGATGCTTGGGCTCTTTATGGTGATGCCAGTGTTCGTTCTGCTTGGCAGCGATCTCGACGGCGCGACACCTGCGCTGATTGGCCTCGCCATCGGTGCCTACGGTCTGAGCCAGGCGCTACTGCAGATTCCGTTTGGCATGCTGTCTGATCGCGTTGGCCGCAAGCGGATGATCTACATCGGGCTGGTGCTTTTCGCTGCAGGCAGTTTGCTGGCCGCCTCCACAGACTCCATATACGTTGTAATCGCTGGCCGGATTCTTCAGGGCGCAGGCGCCATTGCCAGTGTTTTGATGGCGTTGTTGAGTGATCTGACGCGAGAGGAAGAGCGAACCAAGGCCATGGCAACGGTTGGCATCTCCATCGGTCTGTCGTTTTCCGTATCGCTGGTTCTGGGGCCCTTGCTGGGGGCTGTCTCTGGTTTATCTGGCATTTTCTATGCGACGGCCGTGCTGGCCCTGGTAGCGATAATGGTTGTCAATCGGGTGGTGCCAACACCCCATGAGCACAAATCCAGCGCGGACACCCATCCGGCCAAGGCGATGTTGCAGACCGTCCTGTCCGACGGCCGGCTGCTGAGGCTGGATTTCGGGATTTTTGCATTGCACCTGGTGTTAACTGCGATGTTCCTGGTATTCCCAACCCTACTTCAGAACCGGCTGGGGCTTCCCGCTTCGTCCCACTGGTGGTTTTATCTGACGGTTATGGTGGCCTCTTTCTTTGCCATGGTGCCGTTTATTATTGTTGGGGAGAAGAAGCGCCGGATGAAACCTGTTTTTTGTGGCGCCATCGCGCTGCTTGCCCTATCAACGGCCTGTGTCGGTGCTCTTGAGAGCGGACTTGCGATGGCCTGGGGTGTGCTGTTCTTCTTCTTTATGGCGTTTAATCTGCTGGAGGCAAGTTTGCCATCTCTGGTCAGCAAAGAATCGCCGGCGGCGGCAAAAGGCACCGCTATGGGGGTCTATTCCACATCCCAGTTTTTCGGGGCGTTTCTGGGTGGCGCGGTTGGTGGTATTCTGCTCGAGCAGTTGGGCCTCCAGGGCGTACTGTGGTTCATGGTGGGCGCGCTGCTGATATGGCTCGCGGTAGCGCTGACGATGTCGACCCCGGGCCATACCACCAGTTTCGTGGTACAGTTGCAGCCAGTGGTTTACAGTCAGTTTGATGAGATTGACGACACGCTGAGAGGCATCCCCGGGGTGCAGGATGTTGTCATTCTGGAAGAGGCGGAAACCGCCTATCTGAAGGTGGATCGTCAAACATTTGATGAGCTGTCGCTTGCGGACTTCCCTTTTGTCCGGCAGGGCGGCCATTCTTGAAATTCGGAGGTCTGCAAGGAAGGCAGGCCATCCCTGAAAACAGAGTCAGGAGCAGATCATGGCACGAGGCGTAAACAAGGTTATTCTGATTGGGAATCTTGGGCAGGATCCGGAAACCCGCTATACCCCGAACGGCAATGCGGTGGTGAACCTCAACCTTGCAACCGATGAAAGCTACAAGGACAGGCAAACAGGCCAGCTGGTGCCGAAAACCGAATGGCATCGAATTGTGATGTTCGGCAAGATTGCCGAGGTGGCCGGCCGGTACCTCCGCAAGGGCTCAAAAGTCTACATCGAGGGTAAGCTGCAAACGCGCAAGTGGCAGGGGCAGGATGGTCAGGATCGCTACACCACCGAAGTGGTGGTGGACATCAACGGCCAGATGCAGATGCTCGACAGCCGTGGCGGTGAAGGCGGCGGTATGAACCAAGGTGCTCCCGCTGGTCGTCCGCAGCAAGCGGGTAATGCAGCGCCCGCCGCTGCAGGCCCGTCTGGGCAGCAATCCGGAGGCGGGGGGTACAATCAGCCGTCACAGGGCAGCATGCCAGAACCGGTTGATGACTTCGACGACGACATACCCTTCTAGAGTTAGTTACAAAAAGCCCCCGCCAAGCGGGGGTTTTTCTGTTAACGAGTTGCAAAAAGCAGTGAAATAGAACAATAAAACATAGAATTACGTCTATTTATTCAACTACCATTGAGGCCACAATAACAACTATCCATTATTTAGGTATTGAGGCTTTCGAGTGGCCCTGAGCTTTATAAAAAGCTTTCTGAAACGTTCTGACACGCGGCAGCACGTCTATCTGGAAATTCGTCCTGATGGCATCGCCTGGGCAGAAGCCGGAGGTAGTGTCGGTTTTGCTGATTGCTTACCAGCAAAGCGGGGCTCCGTTCTCCGTGGGTTGGTCGGGGCGCGCGCCTGGGCTGGTGTCGATACCACTCTGGTTTTACCGATGGAACAATACCAGGTTTTCCAGTTGGAGCGCCCGGAGGGCGTTGAAGACTCGGAGCTCGGTGATGCCCTGAAGTGGAAGCTCAAAGACATTCTCGATTTTAACCCGTCCGATGCGGTTTGCGATGTATTTTCGTTTCCGGAAGATGCTTCTCGTGGCCGCGGGGATCTGGTTAACGTGGTTGCAGCCAGGAAATCTCTCGTTAGTGAGCTGGTTGCGCTGGTCGAGGAATGCGATCTGGCATTGATTTCCATTGATATCGCCGAGTTGGCTCTGCGTAACCTGGTGCCCCGCATTGATCCCGATCATCGGGGGACGGCCGTGGTGCACATGCGCGAGCGGTTCGGGCAGATGATCGTCTGTAAAGGGGAAACCCTGTACCTGTCGAGACGGCTGGATGTGACGTCGGATGACCTTCGGGATGCAACGCGGCAGGAGAACGCCGTGCAGTCTTTGGCCCTTGAGATGCAACGCTCCCTCGATTATTACGAAAGCCAGTTGGGACAGGTGCCTCCTGCCGTCATTCGCCTGGTGGCGCGTGATAACCTGATGCCATTGCCCTCCATGCTTGCCTCCTATGTGGCCGCCACAGTTGAAACGCTGGATTGGGAACCTTACGGCCTTGATGAGCCCCTTGATAGCCGCTGTCTGGTTGCCTGGGGCGCAAGCCTGTTCCCGACCGGAAAGGGGGCAAAATGATTCAGCAGGTCAACCTCTATACCGACGAACTCCGCCCCCTAAAGCAAAAGCTGCAGGCCCGGATGGCGCTTTCCGTTCTGGCCCTGACGTTGGTTGTGATTGTGGTGTCCGCAGGGGTTGTCCGATATCAGGCGTCGGACTTGCAGGCGAAGGTCGATTCGCGGCAGTCGCAGAACGATCAGCTACAGCGCTCGGTGGAGCAACTGACCGCCGAAGCGGAAGCCCGCCAACCCGACCCTGAGGTTGAAGCCGCCCTTGAGCGTGTAACTGCGACGCTGGCACGAAGGCAGCGATTGCTGAGTCGTGTGGAAGACCTTGTGACCAGCGAGGCAGCGGGGTTCTCAACGCAGCTGTCGGCATTGGCCCGACAGGTACCCCAAGGGCTCTGGCTGACGCACATCCGTCTGGACGGTCATCAGGGGAATGTTGCTTTGGCGGGCAGGTCGCAGACGGGGCGGCTCGTGCCGGTATACCTCGAAAAGCTCAGCGGGGAGCCCGCCTTTGTGGGCAAGACCTTCGGTAGCTTCCGGCTTGACCGAGAGGAAGACGGGCGCTGGATTGAGTTTCAGGTTGCCACGGACAGGAACTGGGAGGGTGCAGAATGAAACAGGATTTTCGCCAGCAATTTGATAGCGGCGCTGCCTGGTTCAACGACCGCCCTGTTCGCGAGCGGGCAATAATGACTGTAACCGCCGTGGTCCTGGTACTTTTTGTTGGCTGGGAAGTGTGCGTGGCGCCGGTGATGGGCCGCAACGACCAACTCCGATCTCGCCTGGATTCTTTGGCCAACACCCAGGCGTCGTTGCGCGAGCAGCAACAGGTGTTGACCGCGCGTTTGTCTTCCGACCCGTCTCAGCAAATGCGGGACAGGCTCGCTGCGCGCCAGCAACGTCTTGAACAGCTTGATGAGGAGCTGGCCGAAACCACCGGGCGGCTGATCGCGCCGAGGGCCATGGTGGGATTGTTGCGGGACATCCTGGCGGCCCAGGACGAACTTCAGCTGCTGGGTGTTGAATTGATGCCACCTGTGCCCGTATTTGAAGACGGACCAGGCATGCCAGAAAACGCTGACAGCAACGACGACAATGAAACCCGTGAGCCGTTGCTGTTCGCGCACGATGCGGAAATCGCCATTCGTGGAGGCTATATGGACGTGCTGGCTTACCTTGAGACCCTTGAAGCCATGGACGCCCGCCTCGGTTGGGTGCTGCTTGACTATGATGTCAGTGAATATCCGGACAACGAGATCCGGGTTCGGATTCGGACATTGAGCCTGGATCGTGCCTGGTTGGGAGTCTGAAATGAGGATGCTGCTGATCATATTGATGTTGGCTTCCGGGTATGCGTTTGCACTTGAGGACCCAACCCGGCCGAGCGGCTTTTCCGCCAGTGCGCCACAGTCGGAACCGGCTAGGGAGTTTTCGCTGGCATCGATATTTATTGGCAATAATCGCAGGTTGGCGGTTATCGATGGAGAGGCCCGCAGGGAAGGGCAGGCGTTTGAGGGGGTTCGCATTCGGCGGATTTACCCCGACCGGGTTGAGCTGGTTGATCAGGGAAGAGTGCGCGTTCTACGCCTTGAACCCCTTCCGCAAGTGCGGAGTTCGCAATGACAGACAAACGAGCTGCTATGACACTGAATCGAACGTTTTTGACCGTGCTGCTGGCAACCTCACTGGCCGCCTGCAGCAACAACCCGCTGATGCGCACCAGTCAGGCCACCTCGACGGACGCTGCACAGTCGATTGATGACGCGCTGGCGGAGGCCGAAGCCAAATCCGCGTTGCAGCGTGCCGAGCGGGAGCAGGCTGCACGGGCAGGTGTTCCGGAAGAAGTCAGTGCGGCCCTGATGCCGTCGCTGTCTGCTGACACGGATGACGAGGAGCGGTTCGATGTCGATGCCCGTGGTCTTGCCGCCGGCCCGTTTTTCGAAGCGTTGGTGGAAGGTAGCCGGTATAACGTAGTGGTTCATCCCGGTGTTGACGCGGTTGTTGACCTGAGGCTCCGGGACGTGACTGTCCCCGAAGTTATGGATATCGCCGGAGACCTCTATGGCCTGGATATTCAGCGCAACGGGCGACTGTTTCAGGTAAAGACTGAAAGCGTTCAAACTCGGATGTTTCCAATCGACTACCTGCACTTCAAGCGCAGTGGCGGCTCTGAGACCCGTGTCAGTTCAGGGCAGGTCAGCAGCTCACGTGACAGTTCAACCGGTGTGGGCGCGTCGCAGGGTGATTTTGACAACGCCGACACTGCGAACCTTGTGGGTACCCGAATCTCCACCGAGACCGAGTCCGATTTCTGGACCGATATTCAGCGCGCGCTGCAAATGATCGTAGGGTCGGAGAATGGCAATCAGGTGATCATCAACCCCGGCGCCGGACTGGTGATGGTGCGCTCCGATGGAAAGTCCTTGGCGCAGGTGGAGGAGTACCTTCGCCGAACTCAGTTGATCATGCAGCGCCAGGTGGTACTGGAAGCCAAGATCCTGGAGATTGGTTTGAACGAAGGCTATCAGCAAGGCATTAACTGGGCGGATATCCAGAGTGCGTCTAGCGTGACCGCATCAGATGGCTTGCCAGAAGACTTTACCGCACAGGCTCTGGCAGGGCAGGTGATTACTACCTCAGATATTGGTGGGTTGTTCTCGGCCAGTGTTCGGGCGGGCGACTTTACCGGGTTGATCGAATTGCTTGGCGAGCAGGGCAACGTGCAGATTCTCTCCAGCCCCCGAATTTCGACCGTCAACAATCAAAAGGCGGTGATCAAGGTTGGCACTGACGAGTTTTTCGTAACGGACATCGACTTCAACAACAACAACTCGGCGGTGACAGCCACTGACCGGACCTCCACCTCAGTGGAACTGACCCCGTTTTTCTCCGGGATTTCGCTGGATGTTACCCCACAGATTTCAGAAGACGGCGCCATTACCCTGCATGTGCACCCCTCCGTGAGCGAGGTGAATGATCAGGAAAAGGTGATCACGGTGGGAGATCGGGACGTCACCCTTCCCCTGGCGCTCAGCACGGTTCGCGAGACCGACAGTGTGATCCGTGCCGAGAGTGGCCAGATTGTGGTGATCGGCGGGTTGATTCAGAACGCCAGCGAGGACAACAACTCGGCAGTGCCCTTCTTTAGTGAAATTCCCCTGTTGGGAGAACTGTTTAAACAGCGCCGGTTCCAGTCTCGTAAGAGCGAGTTGGTCATCCTGTTGCGCCCCGTGGTTGCCGGCAGCCAGCAGATGAATGCGGATGTATCAGCCAGTCGCGACCGGATGCGGGTTCTGCGGGAGCTGCTGGAGTCTTCCGAGTCTGTGAAACCCCAACCGGAGAAAGCCAGGCGCTAGCATGTACGAAGCTCATTTCGGACTGCAGGAAGCACCGTTTGCATTGACGCCCAACACCCGGTATTTCCTCCGGGCACGTAGCCACAGCGATGCGCTGGAGTTGCTGTTGGTGGCCTTGCGTGAACGGGAAGGCTTTATAAAGATCACCGGCGAGGTCGGTACCGGCAAAACCCTTTTGTGCCGGTTGTTGCTCAATGAACTGGAGCACGATGCCCATACGGCCTACATCCCCAACCCTCACCTGACACCGGAGACCCTCTACGAGGCTGTGGCCGAGGAACTGGGTGTGGACGTTGCGCGTTGCGCCAACACCCACCAGATACTGAAAGCCCTGAGCGAGCGCCTGATTGCGCTGGCCATGGATCAGCGGCAGGTGGTGCTGGTGATTGATGAAGCCCAGGCGATGCCCGAGGAAACCATCGAGGCCCTGCGTCTGTTGACTAACCTGGAAACCGAAAGTACCCGGCTGCTGCAAGTAGTGCTGTTCGGACAACCGGAACTGGACCAGATACTCCAGCAGGACAGCATGAGGCAGCTACGGCAACGGATTACCTTTCAGTACCGTCTGGCGCCATTGGATAAGGTGTCGGTGGCACAATACCTCAGGCACCGTCTATCCCAGGCCGGGTACAACGGCGGTGATCTGTTTGCGCCCTCTGCATTGCGTTTGATTTCCCGCTCATCCGGCGGCATCCCGCGGTTGGTCAATATTATCGCCCATAAGTCCCTGCTGTCGGCGTGGGGTCGAGGCGACCGGCAGGTGAGCCGCTGGCACGTGATGCAGGCTGTCAGGGACACTGACAGCGCCCGCGTGCCCAGCCTTCTGGTGAGGTGGCTATGAGTTTGCTCAATGATGCATTGAGAGCCGCCGAACAGAGCCAGGACCGGCCTGTGGCATCCGGGGTCTATGCTGGCGGTCAGTCGCCGGTCAGCAATCGCAGGCCCGTGTTTTTGATTGTGTTGGTAGTTGTGGCGATCGTTGTCGCAGGTCTTGGTGGCTACTGGCTGTTTTCGGTTGACTCCTCTTCTGCCCCCGCAGAACCGGCAGAAGCCGCAAAGCCCGTGTCGTCGCCAGCGATGGTTGAGCCGGAACCGGTACAAATACAGTCATCCACCCCGCAAACACTCGCATCACAAAACCAGGCGCCAGAGCCGTTGCCGCCGGAAACCACGGAACCCGGCATCACGGAACCCGACACAGCGGAACAAGTGCCGGCCCAGACCTCTCCCGTCTCGGTGGCGAAAAGGGAAGAGGTAGAACCGTCCTCAACAGAGACAGAAACTCAGGAAGCGGAACCCGAACAGACTGCCATTGCTGACGTGAAACAGGTGCGGGAAACGCCTGCTGCGACCGATCGGAGCGCTGCGAGGGAACTGGAAAAGTTGGTGGCGCAGGGCCGTATTACCGACGCAGAGCGTCGTCTTGCCGCCCTGATCCGGGAGCAGGGTGCTCCCCGCAGCCGCTATGTTGTTGCCAGGGCGTTGCTGGTTGATGGCAAGCAGGATCAGGCCCTTGGTTGGCTGCCCGCCGAGGTTACCGCACAAAACCCGGCGTTGCGTTTGCTCAGAGCGAGGGCCTTGCACGCCAATAATGATCTGGGTGCGGCCCTAAACACACTGACGTCGAGCATTCCGCCCGTGGGGGGGCATGCCGAATACCGCGTTACGCTGGCAACGTTGCTACAACAACAGGGTGATAGTGCAGAAGCCGCCCGGCACTGGGCGGCACTGATTGCCTGGGATGACAGTCAGGCTCCCTGGTGGGTGGGGCTGGCGATTGCCCTGGAAACGCAGGGCGAGCGGGCCGGAGCGGCCAGGGCCTACCGGCAGGCAGCCGAACTTCCGGGGTTGCCCCGGTCGTTGGCCGACTACGTAGAGCAACGCCTGCAGGCATTGCGGGCAGGATGATCCATGACTGAAGCAAAGAAAAAAATCCGCATAGGCGACCTGCTGGTCCAGAACGACGTTATCACTGAGCAACAGTTGATGACTGCCTTGCGTGAACAGAAAAATACCGGGCGCAAGCTGGGCCGTACCCTGATTGACCTGGGCTATGTGGAAGAGGACAACCTTCTCAACATCCTGTCGCGCCAACTGGATGTGCCATTCGTTCAGTTGCGCCACTTCCAGTTCAACAACGAGCTGGTCAAGAAACTGCCGGAAGCCATGGCTCGCCGTTTCCGCAGTATCGTATTGGCGGAACAGAGCGGTGAGCTGCTGGTAGGCATGGCTGACCCGCTCGACATCTTCGCCTACGACGAACTGGTGCGGGTGCTGAAACAGCCGATCAAGCAGGCCGTTGTGCGAGAAAGCGAACTACTGAATACCCTCGATCTGGTGTATCGCCGTACTGACGAAATTGCCTCGCTGGCGGAAGAACTGGAAGACGAGCTGGGTGACGACGCTTTTGACCTGGCGGACCTCAGCGCCGAGTCTGAAAGCGCGGAAGCACCTGTGGTAAAGCTTCTGCAGACGCTGTTTGAAGATGCCGTTCAAGCCCGCAGCTCCGATATTCACATTGAACCTGACGAGACCGTGGTACGTATTCGCCAACGGGTGGATGGCGTGCTGCAGGAACAGGTGATGAAGGAAAAGCGGGTCAACTCCGCTCTGGTGCTACGCCTTAAATTGATGGCTGGCCTGAACATTTCCGAGAAGCGGATTCCCCAGGATGGCCGCTTCAATATCCGCGTAAAGGGCCGCAGCATCGATGTGCGGGTTTCCACGATGCCGGTTCAGTACGGCGAGTCGGTGGTCATGCGTTTGCTGGACCAGAGCCAGGGCATGTTGAGCCTGGACGTCACCGGCATGCCGGAAACGCTGCTCGAAAACTTCCGCCGCATGATCAAGAAGCCCCACGGCATGATCCTGGTCACCGGACCGACCGGTAGCGGTAAGACCACAACCCTTTATGGGGCGCTAACCGAGCTTAACCGCCCGGAAGTCAAAATCATCACCGCAGAAGACCCGGTAGAGTACCGGCTGCCGCGCATTACCCAGGTACAGGTAAACCCGAAAATCGGACTGGAATTCGCCAGTGTACTGCGCGCCGCGCTGCGCCAGGACCCGGACGTGATTCTGGTGGGCGAGATGCGAGACCACGAAACCGCCGAGATTGGCCTGCGGGCGGCTATGACTGGCCACCTGGTGCTTTCGACGCTGCACACCAACGACTCCATCAGCAGCGCCATGCGACTGATCGATATGGGCGTGGAGCCATTCCTGGTGGCCAGTTCCCTGCTTGGTGTCGTTGCCCAGCGGCTGGTGCGCAAGGTCTGTGAGAACTGTCGCGAGGCCTACGAGCCCACCAGTCAGGAAAAAGTCTGGCTGAACCAGTTCGATCTTGATCCGCTGGACCTGGAGGCCGGATTTGTTCATGGCCGTGGCTGTTACCAGTGCAGCAATAGTGGTTACCGGGGGCGTCTGGGTGTGTACGAAATGCTGGAAATGAACGAGGGGATGCTGGACGCGCTGCGCCGCCAGGACATCGCCGGTTTCACCCGGGAAGCCCGCAGAAGCCACCTTTTCCGACCGCTTGGTCTGTGTGCGATGGACTTTGCCTTGCAGGGCATTACCACCCTGGAAGAGGTTGCCCGGGTGGCGGCTACGTCTGAGGGCGAAGTGTCCCTCGAAGACGTGCCGGTGCTCTCTCAATCCTCTGATAGCAGCGGCCCCGACAATCTTGCCTCCAATGAGGGAGGTGCCTGATGCAGTTTACGTATCGGGGTAAGGACAGCAGGGGAACCGTGCAACAGGGTGCTCTGGCTGCGCCGAGCCCCGAGGCGGCAGCGTCCGAACTTATGCGGCGGGGCATCACACCCCTGGCGATCCGCGAGCAGGCACAAAGCGATTCCATCGGCGATCGGCTGAATAATCTGCCGCTGTTCCGCAAGAAAATCACCCTGGACGAGTTGATTGTGTTCTGCCGTCAGATGCATGCGTTGACCAAGGCCGGCATCCCGTTGATACGAACCATGCGCGGCCTGGCGGATACGACGCGCTCGCCCGCGCTCAGCGAAGTGCTGGACGACGTAACGGATCGTCTTGAGGCCGGCTCCACGATGGCCACCGCCATGCAGTCGCACCCCAAGGTGTTTTCGGATCTGTTTATAGCCATGATCCACGTGGGCGAGAACACCGGGCAACTGGACGATGCCTTCAAGCGGCTGTCTGAGATCCTCGAACTGGAACGCGACACCAAAAGGCGGCTCAAGCAGGCCATGCGGTATCCCACCTTCGTGGTGATTGCCCTGTTTGCGGCTCTGATGGTGGTGAACTTCCTGGTGATTCCTAAGTTCTCGGCGGTATTCAACAAACTGGGCGCCGACCTGCCATTCCTGACCCAGGTACTTGTCGGCACCTCCAACTTCCTGTTGGGCTACTGGTACATCGTACTGTTCGGTATGGCCGCAACGGCGCTCTTGGTGAGGCAGTGGAAAAACACCGAGCAGGGACGCCTGACCTGGGACCGCTACAAACTGAGAATGCCCATTATAGGGCCGCTGCTGGAGCTGATCACCCTAAGCCGGTTTGCCCGTAACTTCGCCAGTATGCTGTCTGCGGGCATGCCCGTGACCCATGCCTTGACCGTGGTTGCAGACGCCACGGATAACGCCTGGATCTCCAGACACATCAAGGAAATGCGGGTAGGTATTGAACGCGGTGAAAGCCTCCTGCGGACAGCCCGGCAGAGCGATATGTTCACGCCGCTGATCCTGCAGATGATTGCGGTGGGAGAGGAAACCGGTTCGGTGGACGACATGCTGGTGAACGTGGCGGATTTTTACGATGAAGATGTGGACTACGGCCTCAAACGACTTGCGGAATCCATCGAACCGATACTGATTGTGGCCATGGGCATTCTGGTTCTCATTCTTGCACTGGGCGTGTTCCTGCCCATATGGGACCTGGGGGCGGCCGCCATGGGGCGTGGATGAATGACCAGTCAGAAGTATTCGGCGATGTCGGTGCTGACCAACGCACATCGGCTGAGATTTCTGGTTGCCCTGTGCATCCTTTTGACCCTTTGGTGGGTATTGCTGGGAGTCGTGGAACGCGAAGCCGGCAGGGCAGAACAGCAAGGTACACGGCTGATGCTTAACCAGATCAGGAGTGTATTGGTCGTAAAAGGAGCCGAGATTCGCCTGCAGGAAGGGGCCGACTTCAGAGCCTGGGTGGGCAGAAACCCTTTCGAGTGGTTCGGATCGGAACCGGCCTGGTATGACGGAATCTGTCATGACGGTCGGCCAGAGCCGGGCCGATGGTGTTTCAAGCGGTTACAAACCGGCGATAAAGGCTACAAAAAAGACACAGCAGGCGCGGAGGGACGGGTTATATTTCAACCACGCCAGCCGATATCCCTTGGGGACAGACAGGGAAGCGTCGACACACCCATGGCCTGGGTTGTGGCGGTAGAGTTCACGGACAGGAATGGCAACGGGCGCCTTGATGGACAGGATCTCCAGTCCGGACTGAGGTTACAGCCGGTGGAGACAAACGATCGTGCCGAACATTGATAACAAGCCTCAGGGAGGCCACGCGATGAGGATAATGACAATAAATGCCCGCCAGACAAAGGGGTTTACCCTGATTGAGCTGGTGGTGGTGATCTCCATACTCGCCATTCTTGCAGCCTTTGCGTTGCCAAGGTTCGCCGAACTGTCGGACGAGGCCCACCGGGCAAGCATCCAGGGCACCTCGGGCGCCTACGCCGCCGCTGTTGCACTGGTTCGTGCCCAATGGACCGCCAGTGGCGCCGCTGGTGCACAGACCGACCTTCCCGGCTTTGGCGAGGAAAACGTCGACGTGAGCGCCGATGGCTGGCCAACGGGCGTGAGTGGCAACACCGACCCGACGGCCATGAGTGCCACAGAGTGCCAAAACCTCTGGCTGGCCCTGATGCAGTCAAACGCGCCGACCGTCGCAACGTCGGGCGATACAACCGATTACACAGCAAGTTCAAGTGGGTCTGTGTGCACCTACGAGTACAACCTCGATGGTGGCACCGACAACATTCAATACGACGCCGACTCTGGCGAAGTGATTCGGGTTATCAATTAATCCTTTTATAGGCAGCAAAAGCAGGAGAAGACCATGAATATGATGAACCAGATGGCCGCAAGAAAAGAGAAAGGTTTCACCCTTATCGAACTGGTGATGGTGATTGTGATTCTCGGGATTTTGGCGGCGTTTGCGTTGCCGAGGTTTGCGGATTTTGGTGGTGATGCTCGTGCCGCTTCCATGCAGGGGCTTGCTGGTGCACTGAAGTCGGCCTCTGCAATCGCGCATGCCCGTCAGGCTGCAGACGGTGCGGCTCTGGGCACTAGCGTCAATCTTGATGGCCAAACAGTCGCAATGGTAAACGGGTATCCCACAGCGAATGCGGGTGGCATCGTTGCAGCCGCAGATGTGGACACGACAAACGATTATGCGATTGCAGGCGCTGGCGCTACTGGTGGCACAACCGCGACCTTTACTATTGTCGGGTACACTGGTGGTACCTGCCAAGTGACCTATCAAGCCGCGACCGCAGACACGGACAATACTGGTCCAATTACCGCTGCGCCGGCGGTGGCGGCTGATGTGACCGGCTGCTAAGAAATCCCGGGATAGTGCGAGTTTGGCAACGGTTAAGGTCGAGTCTGAGAAGACTGTATTGATACAGATGCAATATTCTCTGCGCCTAATCGTCGGTCTGTGAGCCCGGCCAGCTTAGCTAAATACCTACAGGGGGCACAAAATGAGAAAAGCCCTTAGAGCCTCGGGGTTCACCTTGGTTGAGCTGGTTATGGTCATCATCCTGATTAGCGTATTATCGGCGCTCGGGGCTGGTCTGTTTTCAGGTCGTTCTGCCTTTTCTCCCCTGCTGGTTACACAGCAACTTTCTTCCGCCACGCTGCTTGCACAGCAGGCAGCGTTGGCAGGAAACAGCTCTGACACACTGATCATCCGTCAGACTGACGATGAGTTCACCTTTACTACAGCTTCATCTCAGTTCTCTCTATCGCGCAATGGCTCAACACTAGCTTATAGCGTAGAGAACGCGCCATATACGAATGTTCCTGCTGGCGGCCTAACGGTGGAATTTGATGACTTTGGGCGAGTGGTATCGCCGATGGTGAGAGCGAATATCAATTTCCGCATCATTGGGGATAGCACGTTCAATCTTTGCCTCAGCTCGCTGGGTGCCGTTTATGGTGGGGCTTGCCGATGACTCTTCGAGACAGGTACGAGCGATTGCAGCAGGGTGCCACACTGGTGGAACTGGTGATCACTATTGTGGTTATCAGCATCGCCATTGCCGGCGTAGTGGGTGCATTCGCCCTTGTTTCAGGGCGTAGTGCCGATCCGCTGAGCCAGACCAGAGCGGTGGCTCTTGCCCAGATATACATGGATGAGATTATCAGTCGGCGGTTTGACGAAGACACGCCCGTTGGCGGTGTTCCCAGGAAGGCGGGCTGCATCATCGACACGGAAGAGGACAACCGCGAGGACTATGACGATGTTGACGACTACAATGCGATTTCCGGTGCAGCCCCGGAAAATGCCGAAGGCACGACGCTTGCAGCCGATTATGCGAATTTCCGGGTTTCTGTTGTCGTCACCTGTGCCGGTGATGAGATCGGCCTGGCGGGGGATGAGGCAAAGCGAATTGATCTGACGGTGACCGATCCCGGCAACAATAGCTACGTGTTTTCCGTTTACAGGGCGAATTATTGATGGCGGACCGCGGATACACGTTGATAGAGCTGATTATGGTGATCGTGCTGTTGAGCATTGTGGCTATCGTTTCCGTAAGGTTCGTAAGCCTGTCGACTCAGGGCGCACTGGATGTCAGTGGAAGACAGTTGCGGGCATTGCAGGCTGTAGTAATCAGCGAGCAATTAACTAGGGAGCTCCGTGAGGCTTTTCCGCTTTCGGTACGAACGACTGGCTCCTGTATCGAATGGTTACCGTTTGTGGCAGGCACTAGCTACCTCGGTAGGACACAGGGTCCGGGGTTTGATCAGATTGACATTGCCGCCTTTGCGCAACCTCCGTCGGGTGCCAATAACAGGGCGGTTATTTATGGTTACGGCACTAGCACTGGCGATCTTTACACTGGGTCAGATCCTGGGCCGGTGTCGTCAACCATCTCTAATATTGATAATACGGTGTTCCCTGCAACCATTACCCTCTCCTCCACTCATCGATTCAACACCAACTCACCTGCGCGACGTATTTTTGTGGTGGGCGATCCCGTAAGTATCTGTCAAAGTGGAAAATTTTTGCATCGGTACAGTGGTTACTCTCCAACATTTGCACAGTCAGGCCCTCCCTCAGGTACACCAGAGGTGCTGGCTGTCAGCGTGACCGGGACGGTGGATTTCCGGGTTATACCGGCCACATTTCAGCGGGCAGCCGTCGTTCAGTTTACCTTCGATCTTGAGAGTGCAGACGGTACCGAGGTCACCACGGTCAGCCAGGAGGTACAGATCCGTAATGTGCCCTAAACGATCCTGGAGCAGACAAAGTGGCGCGGGTTTGCCTGTTGCCCTGTTCGTTATCACGGTACTGGCTTTGATTGTGGTCAGCATGGCGCAGCAGCAGGAAATTACCGGCGTGGCTATTAGCCAGCAGATCCTGTCTCAGCGAGCGTTTTATGCCGCTGAAAGTGGCGCCCAGGCGGCGGTAACTGAAGCGCTCTACGGTGGCGGCGGTTGTGGATCGGTGCCCGGCTCACTGAGTTTTGCCCAGTCCGGGCTTAATAGTTGCTCCGCCAGTCTGAGCTGTTCCTCGGTGCAGGCGGACATCGAGGGAGGTCCAGCACTGGAAACGGTTTATACGCTGGTCAGCGTCGGCCAATGTGGGGCGGGCACAGAAGTCGCCTCTCGGACGGTGGAGGTCAGAGTTCGATGACTGTGTCTGGATTTTACACTCGCATCTTGTTTCTGCTGATATTGGTGTCCCTGCCCCTGCCCGTTCATGCATGGAAGATGGAGAGCGGAACGATTGATCTTCCTGCGACGAGCGGTCAGAACGGACTATTCAGCTTTTCGTTCAAACAGGTGTACTCAGCACCGCCGGTGGTCGTCGCTTTACCAACCAGCGATGGTTTCCACTCTTCAGCGTTACGTATTGACAACGTGACGACGACTGGCTTTCAGATGGCTCAGGTGGAGGAGTTCTCTTGGGACGGCCCTCACGCTTCCATGACCGTAAGTTACATAGCGGTTGAGCCGGGCAGCCACACTTTGCCAGATGGGACAGCGATTGAGGCAGGGTTGCTATCCAGCAGGCCACTTGTTGGTGACGACTATGTGCAGTTCAATGGCCGCGGTGCTACCAGTTGGGGCAGTCATAATTTCACCAGCGGGTTTGTCGGGCAGCCCGCAGTCATTGGGGCCATCCAAACCCTGAACAACGAGACCAACGCGGTGCCGGATGATGTTTCCAATCCCTGGCTGACGACCGTGTTCCAGAGCGTGAGTGCCGGGGGATTTGACTATGCCCTTGAGCGAAGTGAGGTCTATGATCGCCGCGCCGGGAATAGCTCAAATTATTTTTTCGATCCGTTGGACGAGGCGGAAACGGTTGGTTACATCGCCTTCGACAGCAAGAACAACGCTTCGTTTACCACCATAGGCAACGTCAATATTCTATTTGAAGCCAGAATCGATACCCAAGCGGTTCGTGGCTGGGATGATGGTTGCCGCAACCTCGATTTTACCAGCAGCTTCGGGAATACTCCTGTTGCATTGGCCAGCAAGGTTGGCCGCCGTGATGACGATGGAGGTTGGTTACGCCAGTGTTCGCTATCGGGCGATTCGCTGGGTCTCGTTATCGATCAGGATCAAGCTCAGGACAGCGAACGCAGCCACCAGGGAGACGACGTCAGCTTGATCGCGTTTTCCGACGCTTTTATTTTCGACTCCGAGATCAAGCCGCCGGAGCCGGAGCCACTAATGCTGGAATCACGTTCGGTGACAATTCCGGGAGGGCAGTCAACGACGGTCACCTTTGACCAGGTCTACCCCTCGCCACCGGCCGTGTTTGTTTTGAGCGACGACAACAACCCTGAACCTTCCTCAGTACGAGTAAGAAACATCACCGAGCAAGGCTTTGAGGTTTTTCCTGCGGAGCCGCCCTTGGCACCTGTGTATCCTCCCAGAGCCGACCAGCCCACAACGATTCACTACCTCGCTGTTACTTATGGCCAACACCGTTTCCCGGACGGCACGCGAATGGAAGTAGGGCAGTTGCCATTGCAAACAGACCCTCTCCTTAATGTGCTGGATCCTAATTGGACACGACTCAATTTTCTAACCTCCTTCAGTAGTACGCCCGCTGTTATCAGTCATCTCCAGACTGCAGCGAACGAACTCTATGCTCCAGCCGGTCGTTCGGATCCTTGGTTTACAGTTGCGCAGGACCAGTTGGGACCCACCGGTGTGGATATTGCTCTGGAGCGTGCAGAAGCCGTAGGCATCTCAATTTCCAGCCCGGAAATCGCCGCCTATCTGGCGGTAGAACAGGGCGTGATTAGCGATTTCGTGGATAACGATGGTCAGACAATTAGTGCTGAAGCCCAAGTCACAGCTGACCAGATACGCGGTACCGTCAGCTGTGACTCAGTGAGCTTCCTGCAGTTGTATCCTGGACCTCCGAGGGTGATTGGCTCTCAGGCGACACGCGATGGTGGCGACGGTGGCTGGCTTCGTCGCTGTTCAGTAAGTACCGCGAGTGTTGATCTTAAAATAGAAGAGGATTGGGCCATTGATCAGGATCTCAGTCACACCACCGAACGGGCGAGTTTTCTGGCCTTCTCTCAGGACTTCGCTGCGGACTTTTCACTTCGCGCCGTATACGCACTGGAAGGGCCGACTTGGGATGGTACGCCCGGTGAGGTCAAGGAACTGCGGGGCACTGGCCTCGACGGCCGCAGCGTTAGTGGTGCCAGATCTGAACCAGCGCAAGTATGCTACGGCGCAACGTTGTCGGGGGGGGCATTTGTGGACGTTCCTCACGACCCGGAGCTCTCTGTGAGTGATGAGTTCACCTTAATGGCGTGGATCAACACCGCAGCTTTGCCAACGGGGGGGGGTTATAAGACGATCGTGTCGAAGGATGAGAATTACGAGTTTCATCTCAACAGTAGTGGCGAACTGTATTGGTGGTGGACGGTTGATGGCGGTGGCTCGCGGTCGTTTACCTCCGGTTCTAGCCTGCCGTTAAATACCTGGGTTCACACTGCCATTATCTACTCGCGGCGCGACGGTGTGCAGCGCATGGTGATTGATGGAGTCGAACAGGCGCGTGCGACGTTTACCGGCGAGTCTTTGCAGTTGACGACTGATCCCTTTCAGATTGGTGCGGATCAGGGGTTCGCGGGACGAGAATTTGAAGGACAGATTGACGAGGTGCGGCTCTATGGCAGAGCTTTGTCTGACGCCGCGATCCTGCGTGAAGCAAATCGCACACGTCCATGTGCACAGGTATTGGACCATTTCCGGGTCACTGTCGCTGCGACGGCCAGTGTCTGTGCTCCGGTGGATGTACAGATTCAGGCAGAAGACGCTGGCGATAACTTGCTAACCGGTTATCAGGGAATGATCGGGCTCAGTACCAGCTCGGACCATGGAGACTGGCAAAGGGTGTCTGCTTCAGGGGCGCTCTTACCTTTGCCCGATACTGATGACGATGGCCAGGCGACGTATCAGTTTGATACAGCCGATAACGGAGCGATCACTCTGGGACTTGCAAACAGCAGGGCAGATCGTTTAACCATCCATGTCAGAGATACTTCTGGAGGTCAGTTTGGAGCCTCAGAGGTAGTGGAGTTCAGCGAAAACGCCTTGGTCATTTCGCTGACTGACAGTTTCGGGTCAGATCTGATTGCGGGGCGTCCTCATGAGTTGCAGGCAGAGGTTCTGCGACGTGATCCAATCAGTAACGAGTGTGGCAGGGTCGAGGCCTTCGATGGCCCAATTGATCTGAGAGCATGGCTCACCCGCCAATCGTCCGACCCGGGCTCAGCTGCTCCGGAACTAAGCGCCGGCGCTGGAAGCACAACGCTGCTCTCAGCTCGCCCCGCCGCAACGAACCTGACGTTTGATTTCAACCAGGGGCTGGCGGAGTTGCGGTTGGACGCCACAGATGTTGGCTATTACGCGCTTGAACTGGAGGATAGCGAAACAGGCCTGATTCTGGACGAAAATAACGCCCCACTGACGTTGGCGGGAACCAGTAGTGCGCTGACAGTAAGACCCTTCGGTCTGGCCGTGACAGTGCCCGGAAATCCAGCGGGGAATACCTCTGGGGGGGCAGCATTCCAGGCAGCAGGCCGGCCGTTTGATGTGCAGGTGCGAGCGGTTCGTTACGAGAACGCCGATGACGTCAATAACGATGGTCAGCCTGATGACCATAGTGACGGTGTGGCAACTAACAATGCCAACCTTGTAGATAACGCCACTGTGGATGGGTTCGATACTGCTGTGACAGTTGATGGGTACCTGGCGGCGGGGCCCGCAGGTGCCTCGGATCCAGGGTTGGCAGGGCTGAGCTCTCTCAGTGGTTTTTCGAATGGTTCGGTGACAGGATCGGCCAGTTACAATGAGGTGGGCGTCATCGAGGTTGCAGTGGATTTCAGCGGTGCCTACCTGGGCCGTACGATCACACTGGTGGGTGATTCGGGCCCGGTAGGACGTTTCTATCCCGAACAGTTTTCACTGGAAAACCAGATGGATGGCGTTCTGGAAAATTTATGCGGCGGTTTTAATTATACGGGCCAGGGCTTTGGCTACGATATCCCCCCCAATTTTTCGCTCGCTGCGCGGGCCTACGATGCCAACGGTACTGGCCCAATCACGCAGAATTATCGGGAGGGGTGGCAAAAGCTTTCGGTAACGGACTTCAGTCGCAATGATCCAGTGTCAGACCTGAGCCAAGTTGGTACACAGGGCACACTCTTGGAGGTAATGACTACAGCTGATATGCCAAGTCTGGTATCCAATGGCAACGGTACTATGATCTACGAGGCAGGGGCTGATGAGTTCGTTTACACCCGTGATGCCAACGCCCGGATTGCGCCTTTCAACGCAGAGTTGGAAATGGAGCTGACTGGAATTGTCGACAGTGATGGCGTTGCGATGCCGGCCTCCGAGTTGCCAGCGCTTCAATCGACCGGTACGTCGATACGCTACGGCAGACTCGTTCTGGAAAACGCCTATGGACCGGAAACCATGGATTTGAGAGTGCCGTTCGAAGTGCAGATCTGGAACGGGACCCGGTTTGAGCGCCACGCTGATGAAAACTGTTGGGTATACAGCACCGCAGATGCGGTGATTACCGATACGCCGCCTAACACCGTTGTGGATGGCGCAACGGGAATGCTGGCAGGAGGCGCTCCCCAATCAGGCTCAGAAATTGTGCTCTCAGCACCCGGTGAAGGCAATACAGGGAGCATTCGGGTGAGGTACCCGGTGCCGGGTTATTGGCAGGACGATTTCGACGGTAATGGCAGCAAGGAAGACCCTACCGCCATCGCGACATTCGGTGTCTACCGTGGCAACGATCGGGTTATTTACTGGGGAGAGCGTTAGCCTCGTTAGCTTCAGCGAGGTCGTTAGTCCTCCTCTCCCTCCGGATGATCCATCCCGAGCTCATTGATCTTCCGCGTCAGGGTATTCCGCCCCCAGCCAAGTAGGATGGAGGCATCACGCCGTCGCCCACCGGTGTGTTTCAATGCCGTCTCAATCATGATTCGTTCAAACTCCGGCACGGCGGTATCCAGAATGCCTTTGTGGCCGCGTTTGAGTTCCTGTTCCGACCAGTTGCGCAGGCCTTCCTGCCAGGTCTGTCCAGTTGCGGGAGCCTCTGCCTGCTGAACAAGCTCCGGGGGAAGGTCGTCGATGTGAACTTCGCGTCCACTGGCCATCACTGTCAGCCAGCGGCACGTATTCTCTAGCTGGCGGACATTGCCGGGCCAGGGCAGGGTGGTGAGGTATTCCTCGGCTTCCGGGCGCAGTATTTTGGTTTCCACTGCCAGTTCCCGGGCTGCACTCTTGAGGAAATGTTCCATCAGCCGCGGGATGTCCTCCCGGCGTTCCGCCAGTTTTGGCAGGTGCACCCGGATGACATTCAGGCGATGGAACAGATCTTCCCTGAAGGTGCCCGCCTGTACGAGCTTTTCCAGATCCTGGTGCGTGGCGGCGATGATGCGGACGTCCACCTTGATGGGCGTGGTGCCGCCCACCCGATAGAACTCACCATCGGCCAGTACCCGCAATAGCCGTGTCTGGGTGTCGGCGGGCATATCACCGATCTCGTCCAGGAACAGGGTGCCGCCGTTGGATTGCTCGAAGCGGCCCTGTCTTGCGGCGGCCGCGCCGGTGAAGGCGCCTTTCTCATGGCCAAACAGCTCAGACTCAATCAGGTCCTTTGGAATCGCGGCCATGTTTAGCGCGATAAAAGGGTGGCTGGCCCGGGGGCTATGGTTGTGAAGGGCCTGGGCGACCAGTTCCTTACCGGTACCACTTTCACCATTGATCAGGACGGTAATGTTGGAGTGGGACAGCCGGCCGATGGCCCTGAACACCTCCTGCATCGCGGGTGCTTCACCGATGATTTCGGCATTCCGCTGGGCACTTTCCGCTTGCGGTTCCGAGGTGGCCCTGCGCTCGTGGCTGTGAGCCACGGCCCGCTTCGCCAGCGCAACGGCGTCGTCCACATCAAACGGTTTTGGAAGATATTCGAAGGCGCCGGTCTGGTAACTGGTTACAGCGCTTTCCAGGTCGGAATGCGCGGTCATGATGATCACCGGCAGGTCCGGGTGCGCGTCGACGATCTGGGAGAGCAGGGTAATGCCGTCGACGCCGGGCATGCGGATGTCGCTGATGATGGCGTCAGGCTGTTCGTGTTCCAGCCTCATCATGATGCTTTCGCCACTTTCAAATACCCGGGGCTGCATACCGGCCTGGTTCAGGGCGCGCTCCAGCACCCAGCGTATACTGCGATCATCGTCAATTATCCAGACGTTTGCCGGTTGGCTCATTGGTTTTCCTCCAGGGGCAGGAAGATGATGAAGTCGGTTTTTCCGGGCTCGCTCTCACATTCAACAAGCCCGTGATGTTGTCCGATGATGCTTTGGGTGATGGACAGGCCGAGGCCCGTGCCGCTGGCTCGCCCACTGATCATCGGGTAGAAAACGTTCTGCAGCAGGTCCGGTGGTATGCCCGGGCCGTTGTCGATCACATCCACGCGGCACACCAGGCGATGGCGTTTGTGGCCGATGGTGAACTGTCGCAACGCGCGTGTGCGAAAGGTGATGGTCGGCTGTTCGTCGCCGGTTATCTCTGCCAGGTTCTCGAACGCGGCTTCCATGGCGTTACGCGCAATGTTGAGAAAAGCCTGGATCAGCTGTTCCTTGTCGCCCTGGAATTCCGGCAGGCTGGGATCGTAATCCCTCCGGAAGTTCAGCCGGCCGCGGCTCTCGGCTTCCAGAAGGGTTTTAACGCGCTCCAGAACCTCATGAATATTGGTGGGCGCCAGTTTTGGCGCCTTGTTCGGGCCGAGCATGCGATCCACCAGGGTTCGCAGCCGGTCCGCTTCTGCAATGATTACCTGGGTGTATTCTTTCTGGTCTTCGTTGTGCAGTTCGCGGTCCAGCAACTGGGCGGCCCCGCGAATACCACCAAGAGGGTTTTTGATTTCATGGGCCATGCCCCGGACCAGTATCCGGGTGGTTTCCTGCTGGGAGATAATGTCCTCTTCCCGGCTGATCCGTAGCAAGCGGTCTCTGGGCTGGATTTCGATCAACAGTTCCGTTGGCTCAAGGCTTATGGGGGATACCGAATAATCAACCGTCAGACGCAGCCCGCTTGCCAGTATGAATTCCGCTTCGCGTCTGGTGTACGACTGGCCGTTCTCGGCCGCCGCATGCAGTGTTTTCAGGGCGTCCTCAGAGTCGATCAGGATGTCGTTGATCGGGGCGTCCTTACTTCTGGTTACGCTGGTTTCAAACAGGCTTTCGGCTGCCGGATTCAGGTACTGGATTCGCAATCCGTCACGCAGCACCAGTACGGCTGTGGTCAGGCTGTCCAGTATGCTTTTGTATCCGGCCGGTATTGCCATTCGTTTGTCCCTTTTGATAGGCCTTGCGGGTTGCTAAGGTGGTTTTGCAAAAAGCGAACCACATTGGCTGTTAGGAGGATGAACGTGGGCATTATACGGGCATGCGGGGTCGCAGGCCTGTGAACACGCTGTGGTGTAGTGCAGAAGTATAATTGCGCACAGCCTGCCCCCGGATATCCGCCCTGGGAATGATCAGAGTATGGCTTTTTTATGGTGCGGTCGCACTAAAACAGGGCAAGCAAGAGTGGCGTGATCGTTCGCTAACCGCTACAGGTTTGCGTTTGTGTAGCGCCCCGGCCTGAGACGGTCGGAGCGCCGGAATGGTGCATCAGTTGTTGACGCTGGGCCGGTGAATGGTGAACGTAATGGTTTCGCCGCTCTTGACGGTAACTCCGTTGCTGTCGACGATATTGACGCCGGCATCGTGGGTGCCGCGAAACACATTACGCACCATAACGCTTCCGGAAGCGCTCTGGCCCACTGGTTGACCGTCGAGAGTGACTTCGTACTTGTGGCTGCCCCGAAGACCGGGTGAACTGGTCACGCGAAATTCCACATCGCCGCTGCCACTGTGAAAGGCCTGATCGTCGCCCGGCGCAAGAAAACGGACGCTATCGTAGACGGCCCCTTCCTGCTGCACTTTTTCACGCAACCGCTCGGGTTCTCTAACCGCTTCGAGTTTGGGCAGGGTGACCGTGGTGACAGGCTTGACCTTGATCTCCTCAGCAGGCGAGCCTTCCGAGGGTTCGTCGGTATAGGTAACGTTCCCTTGAGCATCCACCTGACGATAGACCTCCGCGGAAACCGGAAATGCCGCAAGGGCAACAATGCCCGTGAGTAGTGCGAGCCGTACGTTCATAGAGACAACCTGTTTGATTGTTTTACCCGATTATCAGTGCCCGTCCTGAGTATTTCAACGCCATTACCCAGCAGCTTGGTTACATTCCGTTAAGGCTGGTCGAAATGTGCGACCGTACACAAAAAAAGCCCCGCGCAAGGCGGGGCTTCTCTGACTACTACTTGGGCTGCTTGTATTTACGAGCAGCTTAGCAGGAGTAGTACAACTCAAACTCGACCGGATGTGTGGTCATGTTGAGTTTTTCAACTTCGCCACGCTTAAGGTCGATGTAACCGCCAATCATGTCCTCAGTAAAGACGCCGCCACGAGTCAGGAACTCATGATCCGCTTCCAGGCTGTCCAGAGCTTCCTGGAAAGTTTCGGCAACGGTCGGGATATTCAGGGCTTCTTCCTTTGGCAGGTCGTACAGATCCTTGTCCATGGCATCGCCAGGATGGATCTTGTTCTGAATGCCGTCCAGGCCAGCCATCATAAGGGCTGCGAAGGCCAGGTACGGGTTGGCAGAAGCGTCCGGGAAGCGTACTTCGATACGACGGCCTTTCGGGCTGTTGACGTAAGGAATGCGTATTGATGCAGAGCGGTTACGGGCCGAGTAGGCCAGCATGACCGGAGCTTCAAAACCCGGAACCAGGCGCTTGTAGCTGTTGGTGGAGGCATTGGTGAAGGCATTGATGGCCTTGGAATGCTTGATAACACCGCCTATATAATACAGCGCCATTTCGCTGAGGCCGGCATAGCCGTCACCTGCAAACAGGTTTTTGCCATCCTTGTTCAGGGACATGTGTACGTGCATGCCGGAACCGTTGTCACCAACCACTGGCTTGGGCATGAAGGTGGCCGTCTTACCGTACGCGTGAGCGACGTTGTGTACGCAGTACTTCAGGATCTGTACTTCGTCAGCCTTGCGAGTCAGGGTGTTGGCGCCAACGCCGATTTCACACTGGCCAGCAGTACCCACTTCGTGGTGGTGGACTTCAATTTCCAGGCCCATGGATTCCATGGCAGCACACATCGCGCCACGCAGGTCATGCAGGCTGTCTACCGGCGGGACCGGGAAATAGCCGCCTTTAACGCCAGGACGGTGACCAATATTATTGCGATCGAAATCTTCGCCGGAAACCCAGGCTGCTTCTTCGGAGTACAGTTCGTACATTGAGCCCTGCATGTCGACTTTCCACTTGGCGGAGTCGAACACGAAGAACTCTGGCTCTGGGCCGAACAGAGCGCCATCAGCAATGCCGGTTGACTTCAGGTATTCTTCGGCACGCTTGGCAACCGAGCGTGGGTCACGCTCGTACCCTTGCATGGTGGATGGCTCCACAATGTCACAGGTGATGTTAACGGTCGTTTCTTCCGTGAAAGGATCAAGGACAGACGTTTCGTCGACCGGCATCAGAATCATGTCGGATTCGTTGATCCCCTTCCAGCCAGAGATGGAGGACCCGTCAAACATTTTGCCGTCGGCGAAGAACTCTTCGTCTACCTCGGTTGCGGGCAGGGTCACGTGCTGCTCTTTACCGCGGCTGTCAGTGAATCGCATGTCGACCCATTTGACTTCGTGTTCCTTGATCAGATCAATCGTCTTGGACATTGTGCAAGCTCCGTCAGTTATCCCGCAGTGCGGGCGATTTCTGTGTGCGTTGTTGCCGGATCGTTCAGCGGTGCTGACCCCCGATCTTTCTTTCAGGTTGGGAAGCTTATCAAAAGCTGTTCCGACTTACCTGCAAATTCGGCTACTGAGGATAAAGCAATAGCCTTGCCAGTTTTTTGAGCATGCTCCACAAGAGCGCAATTGGAGAGTTTTCGGGCTGTTTTGGAGCGATCGCCTTAATAGCGGGAGTCAAATCGCCCTCTTGTGGTGCATTAAAATGGTGCGTTCATCGGCATAATGCGTCAAAATGGTGCGTGTGCGAAGGTGGCCCGATAGTCACTTTTCTTCATATAAACGCAAGTGAGTTTGCTATATACTGCGCGCCACTTCATTTTCGCCCCGGATGCTCAGTGTAACCGCTGAGTTTCATCAGGGTGCACCCGGGCTGCCCAGCCTGGCAAATGAAATTCATTTTACGGATTTGAGACGGCATGTAAGGGGCTTTGCGCTTACTGAAGACCTCTCAGGTCATTCAGTGCATGCTGCAGGATTATAGTTGTGATTGATAAACTTCGTAATATCGCCATCATCGCCCACGTTGACCATGGCAAGACCACGCTGGTTGACCAGCTTCTTCGTCAGTCCGGCACGCTGGACCGTAAAGAGCTCGAAAACGAGCGTGTCATGGACTCCAATGACCAGGAAAAAGAACGTGGTATTACCATTCTGGCCAAGAATACGGCGCTGAAATGGCATGACTACGACATCAATATCGTGGACACCCCGGGTCACGCCGATTTCGGGGGTGAAGTCGAGCGTGTCATGAGCATGGTCGATTGTGTGTTGCTGGTGGTTGACTCCATTGACGGCCCTATGCCGCAAACCCGTTTCGTCACCCAGAAAGCATTCGACGCGGGTTTGCATCCGATCGTTGTGGTGAACAAGATTGACCGCCCCGGGGCTCGCCCGGATTGGGTGGTGGATCAGGTGTTTGACTTGTTCGACAACCTTGGTGCCAGCGATGAGCAACTGGACTTTCCGATTGTCTATGCCAGTGCCCTGAACGGCATTGCCGGAATGGATCATGAGAAGCTGGACGACAACATGGACGCGGTTTTTCAGGCCATCGTTGATCACGTGCCTGCGCCCAACGTTGACCGGGACGGTCCGTTCCAGATGCAAATTTCCCAGTTGGACTACAATAGCTTCCTGGGCGTCATTGGCATTGGCCGCATTATGCGCGGCAAGGTTAAAACCAATTCTCCGGTGACGGCGATTGGTGCCAACGGCAAAAAGCGCCAGGGCCGCATTCTCAAGATCATGGGCCACTCGGGGCTGCAGCGGGTTGAAGTCGACGAAGCGCAGGCCGGCGACATTATCTGTGTCAGCGGCATGGATGAGCTGTACATCTCTGACACCTTATGCGATCAGTCCGCTGTTGAAGCTCTGCCGCCGCTAACGGTCGACGAGCCAACGGTTTCCATGACTTTTCAGGTCAACGATTCACCGTTCTGTGGCAAGGAAGGCAAGTTTGTCACCAGCCGCAACATCAAAGAGCGGTTGGAAAAAGAGCTGCTGCACAATGTTGCTCTGCGAGTTGAGGAAGGTGAGTCTGCAGATAAGTTCAAGGTATCGGGTCGTGGCGAGCTGCACCTGTCGGTGCTGATCGAGAATATGCGCCGGGAGAATTTTGAGCTTGCAGTAGGGCGCCCGGAAGTGGTTATCCGTGAGATCGGCGGTGTCAAGCAGGAGCCGTATGAGAACGTCATCATCGATATCGAAGAGCAGCACCAGGGCGCGCTGATGGATCAGATGGGGCTCCGCAAGGGTGAGATGACCAACATGGTGCCGGATGGAAAGGGCCGTATGCGCCTTGAGTATACGATTCCGGCGCGAGGGCTGATCGGTTTCCGTAACGCCTTCCTGACCATGACATCCGGCTCGGGTATCCTGACCTCAACCTTCAGCCATTACGGTCCTATCAAGAGCGGTGATGTCACCAGTCGTCAAAACGGTGTGCTGGTGTCAATGGCGACGGGTGCTGCGTTGACTTACTCGCTGGAAACACTGCAGAGCCGGGGCAAGCTGTTCCTGGATCCTGGCCAGGAAATCTATGAAGGCCAGTTATGTGGTATTCACAGCCGTGACAACGATCTGGTGATTAACCCCACCAAGGGGAAGAAGCTGGACAACATGCGCGCGTCTGGCAAGGATGAGGTTATCGGCCTGGTGCCGCCGATCAAGCATACCCTCGAGCAGGCTCTGGAGTTTATCGATGAAGACGAGTTGGTGGAAGTGACGCCCAAGTCGATCCGGCTGCGCAAGAAGCTTCTGACCGAGAACGAGCGTAAGCGCGCCCATAAGAAGTAATCTTCAGTGCTCGATATAGAGGGGGCGGTGCCAATATGGCCCGCCCCTTTTTTGTTCTCTTCAGCTAAACTCCGGTTAAATCCTCTTTCCGGAGCGCCTCATGCTCACCCTGTTCCCAGATATCAAGCCTAACGCCCAACATCGCATTGCAGTTGATCCCCCTCATGAGCTTTTTGTTGAAGAAAGCGGCAATCCGGATGGCATTCCTGTTCTGGTCGTCCACGGTGGGCCGGGTGGTGGGTGCGAGGACTATCACCGCCGTTTTTTCGATGCCGAGCGCTACCGGATTATTCTGATGGATCAGCGTGGAGCAGGCCGTTCAAGGCCTCTGGCGGAGTTTGTTGGAAACACCACGCAAAATCTTGTGGACGACATGGAAACAGTGCGGACCTTTCTCGGGGTGGACCGATGGATACTGTTTGGCGGCAGTTGGGGGGCTACGTTGAGCCTGGTGTATGCCCAGTCGCACCCGGACAGAGTGCTTGGTCTGGTTCTGAGAGGAATATTTTTGTGTCGGCCCAGAGATATCCACTGGTTCTACCAGGAGGGCGCAAGCCGCGTGTTTCCCGATTACTGGCGGGATTTCCTGGCGCCCATTCCGGAGGGTGAGCGTGGTGATCTCGTCGCGGCCTATTACCGTCGCCTGACGAGCAGCAACGAACTGGAGCAGATACAGGCTGCCAAGGCGTGGTCCATCTGGGAGGGGCGGTGTGCGACCCTGCACCCGAATCCGCGTGTGGTTGAGCACTTCGGGCATCCCCATGTGGCCATTGCCCTGGCCCGAATCGAATGCCATTACTTCATGAATAATGCGTTTCTGGAAGATGATCAGATCGTACGTGACGCGGCGTTACTCAAGGATATTCCTGGCATCATTGTCCATGGCCGTTACGATATGGTTTGCCCGCTGGATAACGCTCTGGCTTTGAGCCAGGCCTGGCCGGAAGCAGGCTTGAGGATCATACGGGACGCTGGGCACTCGGCGTCCGAGCCCGCCATCATTGATGCCCTGATGCGTGGTGTCGATGAGGTCGCTGCGCAGCTTGAAGGTAGGGATACGTAAAGTCACATTAAGAAGGTTGCGGCGAGCCTGGTGCGTGGATAAACTTCGTTCCGAATTCTGAGTCCTTGCGCAGGGAGCTTGATGAAAGGGCTGATACAGCGGGTTACCCACGCCAGCGTTACCGTCGACAATGAGATCATCTCCGAGATTGGTTCGGGGCTGTTGTTGTTGCTTGGAGTGGAGAAGTCAGACGACTCCTGCACGGTGCGGGAACTGTGTCGAAAATTACTCTCCTACCGGGTATTTCCCGACGACCAGGGACGGATGAATCGCAGCCTGTTCGATATGGGCGGCTCCCTCCTTGTTGTTCCCCAGTTTACGCTTGCTGCTGATACCCGGTCCGGGTCCCGTCCGGGATTTTCGACGGCTGCGCGCCCGGAATCCGCGGAAGCATTGTTTCATGAATTCGTGGCGGTGTGTGAGTCGCAGTTGGGCGCGGATCGGGTTGGTCAGGGTCGGTTCGGCGCGGACATGAAAGTGGCCTTGTTAAACGATGGGCCGGTTACGTTTCTTCTGGAGGTCAGAGGTGTACCCGGGAGGCGTTGAGGTGTCGCCCTATAGCGACGCATTGCAACTGTCGGTGGTCTTTTCTGGTGCGGCGCTGGCCAGGAAGCCAGATCTTTGACTGGTGCATGAAGCATTTTTCTCCGTTAATTTATTGATGAAAAACAAGTTAATGGTTTCTGGCCTTGGATTTGATGGGTAAGTTTCGCGAAAACAGATGGCAGTTAATAGCATAAATAGTTTCCCTTTTAAGCTCAATTGAGCTTAAAAGGCCCGGTTAAAAATTTGGAAGTGCGACATCATTGCATTGAAACAGGTTTGTCGCTAATTGCTTTAAAAAAGCAGCGTAAATGATTGAGCCGTAAAGGGCATGGCGGGTTCTTCGCTGACAAGAAGAAAGATGAATTATTATGGCCTGGCCGCTGACGATAAGGATCGCGAGAGCGGTCTGGAAGACGTTGATGAGGCCTGCATTGGTGTGAAAGGCGACAGCTTCGGCCAG
The DNA here is from genome assembly GCF_056857915.1 of Marinobacter sp. B-12. Taxonomy (NCBI): domain Bacteria; kingdom Pseudomonadati; phylum Pseudomonadota; class Gammaproteobacteria; order Pseudomonadales; family Marinobacteraceae; genus Marinobacter; species Marinobacter sp. B-12. Next base: position 46,467 of record NZ_JBSXOB010000032.1, read on the forward strand.
GTTTGGGTTGGTTCTGACGACTCCACCTACGAAAGCGCTATTGACAGAATTGCCAACTTCTACGAGTTTGCTGCTTATAACTTCGGTGGCGGATACGAAACGGGCGAAGGCGATCTGGTTCAGTACAAGACTCCATCTTTCGGTGGCCTGACTCTGGGCGCTGCCGTTCAGATCAATGGCGACCTGGATAACCTAGACGCAGACGATGATGGTGTCAACGATCTTGGCGATAAGGGTGACAAGAAGTCCTACCCTTACCAGCTGGCTGCTACCTATGCGGTTGACAATGTTGAAGTGGCAGTAGCCATGGATTCTAACGACGGCGCTGGTGGCCCGAACAATGAAAACACCTACGGCCTGCGTGCCACTGTAGGCCTGGACGCCCTGAGCCTGACTGGTCAGTACCAGACTCGTAAAGACGTTGGCGATCGCTACGGCGTTCACGCTGTATACGCCGTTGGTCCGAACCAGTTCGCCGCGACTTATGAGCTGGACGTAGCTGATGATTCAGGCGACACCGAGCGTAGCACTATTACTCTGCAGGCTCTGCACAACGTGTCTCACCACATGTACGTTTACGTTGAAGGTTACCTGGGCAACGGTGACGACGGCGTTTACGGCGTTGCCGACGAAAGCGAGCGTTCTGCGCTGGCCGTTGGTGGTGTTTACTACTTCTGATCAGCTAGCCAGCTAATCAATGTAAGTAGTCAAAAACCGGCGGCCTTCGGGCCGCCGGTTTTTTTATGTATGCTGATATTATATTTCCCAAGGCAGGAGGGGCGATGACCCTGGAACTGGAAATCAAGCTCAGCGTGGCGAAACCTGACCTGGATCGGGCCGTTGAGTGGCTGTTGAGTGAGCCCAACACCAGGGAGTCAGAGACTCTGCAGTTGGGAAACACGTACTACGACACGCCCGATGGGGATCTCAACAGCCAGAAGATTGCCCTGCGAATTCGTAAAGCGGGTGGCAAGCACATCCAGACTCTGAAAACCCGTGGTGAGTTCGTTGATGGTGCCCATCGTCGTCAGGAGTGGGAGTGGCCGTTGATCGGTACCACGCTCAATATGGGGCTGCTCGCTGATACGCCAGTGGGTCAGAACGTGAACCTTGCCGAACTGAAACCGGTGTTTGAGACTAACTTCCAGCGTCGTGTGGTCATGATCGAGCAAGGGGAAAGCCTGATTGAAGTAGCCATTGATTCCGGGGAAATCGTGGCAGGTGAGCAGTCCCGACCGCTCAGCGAAATTGAATTTGAGCTTAAGGCTGGAGACGCCTCGCTGTTGCTCGCGTGGGCGCGACGTCTGGCGGATGAGGTACCGGTGTTTCTGAACCTTGTGAGCAAGGCGGAGCAAGGGTATCACCTTGCGGGGCTCTATCAACCGGTTCCGCAAGCGGTGTCGGATGCAGAGCTGTCGGTGAATGAATTCCTGTTTCTCCTGAGCGTGTCATGGCTTACAGGCCAGCCCATTCCCGCGGATGGAGATGATTTTGCCGCAATAGGTCGGATGGCTGGCGAGCGCGGCGTCCAGGACCTCTATCAGCGCGTGTTCCGTGCACTGGCAGAAGGGGATACCATTGGAGATATGATAACCAGTAAGGAGCTCGGCCAGCTACAACTGGCCATCGCGGCGTCATAGTTTACGACTGGTCGGCCGCATTGGCGGCGTTGCTATCCCCTTGGGAGGCCTGTTTCTGCAAATTGTGCCATTTGTTAATAAAGTCGCGATAGTGTGACAGGGCCTCTTTCACCACTTCCACGTCCGGTGTCTCGCTGGACTTCACCAGAACGATCAGGCCCTTACCTTCAATTTCCTTATCGGTCGGCGGATGGCAAACGACTTCGTTATTGTTGTCAATATAGGCCAGTGCGGTGCCGATGCCATGCCGGATCAGCGCACTAACAATATCCGCCCAGTTCAGGTCGTCCAGTTCAATTTCGTAGCGGTGAGGGTGGTCGTGTTGATAGTTAAACAGATCCTCAAGGACTTTCTCTGACCCTGGGGCGATTACCGAGCGCACCATGATCTCCGGATAGGTTCGAACCGGCCGGATAACGGTACGGACACCCACAGAAGTAAAGCGATCCCGATTCTCATCCCGCACGCACTCCACCGTGACTTTTTGGCCGAGGTTCGACTCACTCAGCCTGTGGGCGATATCAAACGTCAGACTGTCGGAGGTCGGGTCGGATTCGTCGGCGGCCAACACGATAATATGTCGGGCAGAACCAGCGTGCACCGCCTTGAGAGCTTCCGGATCGCTACCGGAACCATGAAAATGAACCAGTCCGTTGTCCGCCAGTTCGGGCGGCAGCCCGTTTGGAAACTGGCTGGTCAGTATGATGATGGGAACGGTTTCATAGCCGGGTACGGCCCGCATCTGGGAGGCAAAGCGAGAAAAATACTGCTCTCCACCCGTCTGCGGTGTGTTGACGATAACGATATGGTCTTTCATGGCGTATATCCAGCGTCCGGTTAAGATACGTTCCCGGCGGTAGAACCGGTATTCAATATAATCACTGACGATAAGCGTCAGCAGCGTGATGGCGGCAATGAACATCAGGAAAACGGTGCTGAGCCGTCCGATGATGGTTTCTGGCGCATAATCACCGTAGCCCACGGTAACCAGCGTTGTCATGGTCATCCACGCAGACTCGAACAGCGTGAGGTCCTCTGCCGCCCAGATGATCACTACCTGAGTGACCAGCAGCCCGCCAAGAATGGTGAAAAGCCGCTTGATGCGTGACCGGATAATGCCGGACATAGGCAGGTGGGAAAGCTGATGTTCCGGGTTCAGCGGCCGGCGATTCCTCTGCATCGGTGTCCTTACAACGGTTCAGTCGGGGGAGAGTTCGTTATACAGTACGGGAAATATAACAGAGACACAGGGGTTTGCATTATGTCCGAGCCTTGGCGCTCTTTACCGAAGAGTCTGGAAGATGAGGTTGGAGGTGTCTGGTCTTCGGTATTTCCCGAAGGAGTGCCCAGTTTTCTGGGCACTCCGGGTGGTGTTTCCGATGAGGATGTGGCGCAGGCCATCGCTCGCAGCCTGTTCGTCAGGCGCACTCTTGAGCGTCATCCGGAGCAGGTCGCAGCGTTATGTCAGTCCCGCCCCCTGGCTGAGGCCACAACGTCGGATTACCTGCGCCAACGCTGGCAGGAATTCCTGTCAGAAGTGGTTGATGAGGGCAGTCTCCAGGCGGCGTTGCGGCGGTTCCGGACGGAAATACAGTTCCGGATTATCTGGCGGGACCTGATGCGTTGGGCAGACCTTGCCGAAACCATGGCGGCCACAAGTGACTTCGCCGATACCTGTATCCAGGGAGCCCTGGACTGGTTGTACGAAGACACCTGCGAGCAATCAGGAACGCCGTGGGGAGTAAATCCGGCGACGGGTAAGGAAGGCCCGCAACCCCTGATTGTTCTGGGAATGGGAAAACTGGGTGGGCACGAGCTCAACGTGTCGTCTGATATTGATCTCATCTTCGCGTTCCCCGGGAAGGGTGAAACCCGTGGCGGGCGCCGCTCCATTGACAACCAGCAGTTTTTCATCCGCCTGGGCCAGAGGCTGATCCAGGCGCTGGACCAGATCACCGCCGACGGCTTCGTGTTCCGCGTGGATATGCGCCTGCGCCCCTATGGCCAGAGTGGGGCGTTAGCGTTGAGTTTCGCCGCGCTGGAAACCTATTACCAGGACCAGGGGCGGGACTGGGAGCGTTATGCGATGGTAAAGGCGCGGGTTGTGGCCGGTGACCAGAAGGCAGGACAAGTGCTGATGGATAGCTTGAAACCCTTTGTCTATCGCAAATACATCGACTTCAGTGCGTTTGAGTCCCTGCGTGCCATGAAGTCCATGATCAGCCGGGAGGTGCGCCGTAAAGGGCTGGAAAATAATATCAAGCTCGGTAACGGAGGCATCCGCGAGATTGAATTCGTGGTGCAGGCCTTCCAATTAATCCGGGGCGGCCGCGAGCGGGAATTACAGCAGCGGGAACTGCTGGTGATCCTGAAGGAGCTGGAAGAGCTGGAGCTGCTGCCGTCACCGGTGGTGAAGGAGCTGAAGGAGGCCTATGTGTTCCTTCGCAATCTTGAACATGCCCTCCAGGGTATGGAAGACAAGCAGACCCAACTGCTGCCGGAAGACGATCTGTCCCGAGCTCGTGTGGCGCTGATCATGGGATTTGATGATTGGGCAGCCTGCATTACGGAACTGGAGAGGCACCGCGGACGGGTGGCCACGCATTTCGCGGATATCATCGCCATCGAAGATGAAGAGCACGAGATGGCGGCGCTTGATGAAGGCTGGCAAGAACTTTGGTTGGGGGAAATGGATGAGGAAGCGGCAATCGCCTGGCTCGGTGACCATGGTTTCGAGGATGCCGAAGGCAGCTATTCCGCCCTCAGCGACCTGCGCGGGACCCGCACCCTGCAAACGCTGCAAACCCAAGGGCGGCAGCGGTTGAACAAGTTCATGCCGGTGCTGTTGGAAGCGCTTACTCACGTGGAGAGGCCGTCCCAGACGCTGGTGCGGGTTCTTCAACTGGTTGAAGCGATTTTGCGCAGAACCGCCTATATGGTGTTGCTGCTGGAGAATCCGGGAGCCAGGACCCAACTGGTTCGCCTGTGCAGTGAAAGCCCCTGGATCGCAAGCCAACTGGCGGAAACGCCCTTGCTGCTCGACGAGTTGCTGAACGCAGAGAGTCTGTACAGCCCGCCGGCAAAAACCGAACTTCAGGATGACCTGCGCCAGCAGATGCTGCGTATTCCCTATGAAGATCTCGAAGAGCAGATGGAAACTCTGCGGCACTTCAAGAAAGCCCACATTTTGCGAGTGGCCGCCTCGGAGATACGGGAAACCCTGCCGCTAATGAAAGTCAGTGACTACCTGACGTGGATTGCCGAAGTGGTGCTGGACCATGTGGTCGACGTGGCGTTCGCCAACCTGGTCAGCCGCCATGGCTACCCCCGGCGCAAGGATGGCTCTGCCTGTGACACCGATTTCGCCGTCGTTGGTTATGGCAAGCTGGGGGGTATCGAACTTGGCTATACCTCGGACCTCGACCTGGTCTTTATCCATGATGCCGATCCGGAACAGTCAACGGATGGCGACAAGCCCATCGACAACGCCGTTTTCTACACTCGGCTCGGGCAACGTATCGTGCACATTCTCAACACCCAGACGCCGTCTGGCCAACTCTATGAAGTGGATATGCGCCTGCGACCATCGGGGAGTTCGGGGCTGCTGGTCAGTACCCTGTCTGCCTTCGAGAAGTACCAGCGTAAGGACGCCTGGACCTGGGAGCATCAAGCGCTGGCCCGTGCTCGTGGTGTGGCCGGTTGCCGGGAAACGTTGGAAGCGTTTGAAAAGCTGCGCGCCGACATCCTGTGTCAGCAGAGGGACCAGGGCAAGTTAAAAGAAGAGGTGGTCGGCATGCGCGAGAAAATGCGCACAGCCCTGGGCACCCCGCAAATCGAAGGCAAGATACCAGAGGTTTTCCATATCAAACACGACCATGGTGGCATTATCGATATCGAGTTCATGGTGCAGTACCTGATGCTGGCCTGTTGTTCCGAGCATCCTGAATTGACGCAGTGGTCCGATAATATTCGCCAGATGGAGGAACTGGGCCGGGCAGGGGTTTTGCCGGTGGAAGACACCGAGAAACTCCGGGAAACGTTCATCACCCTGCGCTCCACCATACACCGGCGGGCACTGCAGAACCTGAACAGCCAGGTGGCGGGTGACGCGTTTCCCGAAGAACGTGATTACATCCAACGTATGTGGAATCGGGTTATGTTGGGTTGATGGAAGAGTCATTGTGCCTCTTCGTAAGCCCGAGTTTTCCTGCTAGAATGCCGGTTTTCCGAATAGAGCGCTTTAGGAGCAGAAACAATGTCGATGGCTGATCGCGATGGCCTGATCTGGCTGGATGGTGAAATGGTTCCCTGGCGGGAAGCCAAAACTCACGTGCTGACCCACACTCTGCACTACGGCCTGGGTTGTTTCGAGGGTGTCCGCGCCTACAGCACTGAAAAGGGTGCTGCAATTTTTCGGCTGGAAGATCACACCAATCGTCTTTTCCGCTCCGCCCATATCCTGAACATGACCATGCCGTTCAGCAAGGACGAGTTGAATGCGGCACAGACTGCCGCAGTGCGGGAAAACAACCTGGACGAAGCCTACCTGCGCCCGATGGTATTTCTCGGCTCTGAAGGTATGGGGCTGCGCGCCGACAACCTCAAGGTTCATGTCATGGTCGCCGCCTGGAGCTGGCCATCCTACATGTCACCGGAAGCAAAGGAGCTGGGCATCAAGGTTCGCACCTCCTCCTACACACGGCATCACGTCAACATCACCATGTGTAAGGCCAAGGCCAATGGTAACTACATCAACTCCATGCTGGCCCTGAACGAAGCCATTGCCAGTGGCTGCGAAGAAGCCCTGTTGCTGGACAACGAAGGCTACGTGGCTGAGGGCTCGGGCGAAAACATCTTCATCATGCGTGACGGAGTCCTGCATACGCCGGAACTGACGTCCTGCCTGGAAGGCATCACCCGCCAGACCATTCTGGATTTTGCGAAAGAGCTGAACATTCCGGTAAAAGAGCGCCGTATCACCCGGGACGAGGTCTATATTGCGGATGAAGCCTTCTTCACCGGCACCGCTGCCGAAGTACTGCCGATCCGCGAACTGGATGGACGTTTGATTGGCGCTGGCAAGCGCGGCCCGCTGACCGAAAAGTTGCAGGGTATGTATTTCGATGCTGTGAAGGGCAAGAGCGCTGCGCATTCACACTGGCTGACAGCGGTCAACGGCTAACGCCGTGTTCCACTAACAACACCTGCAGGAAGAGCAAATGGCAGACGTTATCAAAGTGCCGGTCTCCTTCGGCGAAGTGCTGGATAAGATCACCATTCTGGAGATCAAGTCTGAACGCATTGCAGACGCGGAAAAGGTCAAAAATGTTCGGCTCGAGCTGGACGAACTGAGCGCCACCTGGAACGAAGCCGTTCAGGATCAGGAAGCCATCGCAGATCTGCGCAAGCAACTTAAAGAAGTGAACGAGGCGCTTTGGGAAATCGAAGACGACATTCGTGATCAGGAAGCTGCTCAGGATTTCGGCGCAAAGTTTATTGAACTGGCTCGTGCCGTATACGTCACCAATGACAAACGCGCTGCGATCAAGAAGGACGTGAACCTGGCCCTGGGGTCACGATTTGTAGAAGAAAAGTCCTACCAGGATTACACTGCCCCCAAGTAAAACGGTGCTTTCGGCGACTTGAGTTGTTATGCCCTCTCCCCTCGCGGGAGAGGGCGCACGGCGTCAGTGCTGAGCAACCCACTGATCCAGCATCCCCGTCACGTCCTCCACTGTCACCATCTCCATAGCCCCCTCGAATTCCGCCTTGGCGCCCCAGCGAGCCTGCTCAACGGTCTTGCCGGTAAACTGCTTCAACGCTTCCGGATATCGATTTACGCACCATAGCAGCGAATTGTAGGGGCCGGAACGATAGGGATTGCTGGCCGCGAAAATACCCAATACATCCGTGCCTATTGAACTGGCAATGTGGGCCGGCCCGGTGTCCGGTGCGACGACCAGGTCGGCGCTTTGCAATAAGGCAGTGAGCTGCTTCAGCGTATCCTTACCACAGATATTGTGCGCTTGCTCCTCCATAGTGCTTTCTATCGCTGTGCAAAATTCCGCCTCAAAAGGCGCGGGGCTGCCCACCAGGATTACTTTCATGCCGTGGGTGCGGATGGCGTGATCCGCCAGACGTGCATAGCGCTCGGCAGGCCAATTGCGAAGTGTGTGGCTGGCACAGGGGCTGATTACGAGGTTTTTGCGGTCCGCGGCGAGGTGTTGCCCAGCGAACTCATGGTCTTCAGAGGTCAGTGGGATGACCCATTTTGGTGCGGCGGGTTCCAGGCCAAGTGGCTCCAGGAAGCTCGCCAGGCAATCCCGTACGTGCTGTTGTGCTGCGGGGGCAATTCTCCGGTTAATAAACAGACTGTGAAGGTCTTTGCTGCGCGCCTTGTCATAGCCAACCTTCACCCTGGCCGGAATCATCGCTGCCGCAAGATTGGCTCTGAAGGCCACCTGCATGTGGAGTAACGCGTCAAATTTCCTGTCTTTGAGGGTGTTGCGCAAATCAGCGTACCCTTTGCGACCGGCTTTTTTGTCGAAGATAACGAACTCGACGCCGGGCAGATCACCAATCAGCTTGGCTTCAATCTTGCCGATCACCCAGGTGATCTTAACGCCTGGTACCTGTTCCTGAAGGCTCAATACCACGGGAATGACATGGGTGACGTCGCCAATGGCGGATAGACGCAATATACAGATGGAGTTAATCAAGTTATGGTCCGTTTCCAGGGCAGAAGGCATGTATGTAGAGCTTTGGTGTCATTCATTGATAAACTGCTGTGTATTCTAACTTACTCGCTGGTTACCGTCTCAGGGCGAGCCGCAGTCCGTCTCTTTGGCTATTGAATTGTATTAAGGTGAGCATGGCCGAGTCTGAAGTTTGCGTCCGGAATAACCACTCAGCCTTCCTTCTCCATCCGGATTATCGTGATCAGGTGTCGGAGGCCTGGTTCAGTCCTGAATACTGGGGAAAGCGTGCCCGTCCAGTCAGTAGCGGAGGGCGTGGAGGCGCATGGTTTGTTGACGCAGGCGGCCACCAGATTGTACTGCGGAAATACCTGCGCGGCGGATTAATGACAAGGTTTTCCCGGTCATCTTATGTGTTTTTGGGAGAGCAACATGTTCGCTCATTTGCTGAATTTCGCCTGCTCAACTGGCTAACAGAGATGCAACTGCCGGTGCCCAAACCAGTGGCGGCGTGGTATCGGAAAGTTTCGCCGTTGCATTACCAGGCATCGATTATTATCGAACGGATTGACGACACTACGCCACTAGCCGACCTGATCGGATCACTGGATGATAACGGATGGAGGAATCTTGGCGTGAATCTGCGCCGGTTCCACGATGCTGGCGTACAGCACGCGGACCTGAACTGTTTTAACGTTCTGGTCCGCAAGGGGGAATTTTTCTTGATTGATTTCGATAAGGGACGGATTGTTCCGTCACTGGCGTCGGCACGTTGGAAATCTGCCAACCTCGAGCGGTTGGCTCGGTCTCTTCGGAAACTGGCAGGCGTGAATGCCCAGGAGCGCGCCTGGTATTTTTTAATGAACGGTTATAATGGGAGTCAAGAGGCTTGAGTGAAACGCAAAAAACCGGGCCGCTGCCGGCTGTCCTTTGTCTGACCGACGCATGTGATCGCCCTGAAACCGAGCTATTCATTGGCCTGAAGAAAGCCGGATATGATGTGGATGTAATGTGTAACCCGAAGGGGCGGAATTATCAGCGACTGGTGGATGAGGGATTGGTTGTGCAGCCAATGGCGCTGCCCAATCGGTTTGATAAAGGCGGAACGGCTGCCATCAAATCGCAACTGGGCAAAAAGCAATACGACATTATTCACGCTTATAATCCACGCGCCCTGGCGTGTGGGTTACGAGCCTCGAAAGGAACGGGGATCAAGATCGTTGCCTATCGTGGGATTATCGGGAATGTCAGCTTCCTGAATCCGGAATCCTGGATTACTTTCCTTCATCCGAGGGTAAGTCGTATTGTCTGTGTGGCCGACGCAATCAAAGATTATCTGGCGGGTATTAATCTACTTGGCCTTCGCCTCCCGGAAAGTCGGCTGCAAAGGATCTACAAGGGGCATGATTTGGAGTGGTATCAAGATGAGCCTGCCGATTTGGGGGAGTTTGATATACCGAGTGGTGCCTTTGTGGTTTGCTGCACCGGTCGTAACTCTCCCCGCAAGGGCTATGATGTTCTGATAGATGCCTTTAGCAAATTGCCTGATGACATTGAGGCGCACTTGATTCTTGTGGGCGATATGGCTGAGAACAAGGAACTCCGGGCCCAGGCAGAGTCGGTTAATTGCTCCTCACGTATTCATTTCACTGGCTTTCGCAGAGATGCGCCGGCCATCGCGGCAGCCAGCAGTGTCTTTGTTTTGCCTTCCAAGGAGCGAGAGGGGCTGCCGCGGGCTGTGATCGAAGCGATGGCTTATGGTGTCGCACCGATTGTAACAAGTGTTGGCGGAATGCCTGAACTTGTCGTGGACGGAGTCAGCGGGCTGGTGGTGGCCCCTAAAAGCTCACACGCCCTCGCGAGTGCTCTAGAGCGCCTGTATCGGGATGACAGCCTGTTACAACAGTTAGGGCGTACCGCCAGAGAGCGGATAGCCAGTGATTTCCATACCTCGAAAACTGTCCAACAGACCGGTGAGCTTTATAATGCTTTAGCGGGCAAACTCTGAATGCGTCGTTATCTTTTATTTGTTAATCAGCCTTACTCATATTCCATTCTGCGGCCCCTACAGGAAGAAATACGCAAACGGGGCGATGATGCCGCCTGGTTTGTGGCAGGCTGCTCTGCAGCGCCTCTGCTACCGGGTGAACGCCGTCTGACAACCGTGAAAGACGTTATGGAATATGATGCCTGTGCCACTTTTGTGCCGGGCGACTGGGTGCCGTATTTCTTCCCCGGAATCAAAGTTGAGGTGTTTCACGGCTTGGCTCGTAACAAAAGAGGGCACAGCAGTGAGGACGAAAGTGATCATTACCGGATTCGGGGTTTTTTCGATCTCTACTGTACTCACGCAAGCAAAGACACCGAAAAGTTTGGCGAGCTGGCAAGGCAGTATAAGCATTTTTCGGTTGCCAAAACCGGCTGGCCCAAGTTAGATCCGTTGTTCGATAATCGGCACACTGGTGAGCGTCTGCGGAAAGATGGCGAGCGCCCCGTCGTTTTCTTTGCGTCCACGTTCAGCCGCTCCGTGACCGCAGCTCCTGAGTTGTTGAGTACCATCGCAGGCCTGTCTCAAGGTAATCGCTGGCGGTTTATTGTCACACTGCACCCTAAGATGGATCCGGCGATTACCGATCAGTATCGGTCGCTTGCAGGGCCAAACCTTCGTTTTGTCGAGAGCCACGAAGACTTGCTGCCGATATTGCCAGAGGCGGACGTGATGTTGTGCGACACGTCCTCGATCATGTTCGAGTTTATGTTTCTGGACCGACCGGTGGTGACGCTCAACACTAAAATGCCTGGCCCATACCTGATTGACGTCAGCTCGCCTGAACGCGTCGAACAAGCGCTGGACACTGCGATGGCTCGCCCCCCTGAGCTCATGTCAGCAGCAAGAGCTCTGTGCGATGATCTGCATGAGTTCCGTGACGGCAATGCCAGTGCTCGCGTTATCGATGCGGTTGATGAGTTCTTTGCCGGCGGGAAGAATGGGCTTAAGCGAAAGCCATTAAATATCCTTCGGAAAATCAAAGTGCGCCGGCGACTCAAACGGGAACTGAGAAAGTCGGGCGAGCGCTGATACCTGTACGTCAGAGGGATAGAATCTATGTCGGATGGGACCTGCCCAGTTAAAGTCATCGTGCTCACGTTGAAACGGGCAAAAGCCCGGCAAGCTCGCATCAAGTCCCTCCTGGACAGCGCCGGAATTCCTTTCGAATTTTTCTGGGGGGTAGATGGCCAGCGCGATCCAAACCCCATTGAGCCATTCTACAACGAGGAAAAAAGACTGAAGGTGAAAGGTGCGCCTTTAAGTCAGGGGCAGCTTGGTTGTTTTGCCAGCCATTACAGAATCTGGCAAAAGTGCCTTCAGGACAATCAGAACCTGGTGATTCTGGAAGACGATGTCACGTTTGATGAGGGTTTATTCAAGATTTTTTTAGAGAATATTGCGGAACTGCCTCAAGAAGCTGGTTGTGTCAGGTTGTTCGAAAACAAAACACGGAATCACAAGGCATTTGAATACGCTCAGTTGAAAGGATTTCGATTGCTTCGTTATACCAAAGGGCCTATGAGCACTATGGGGTATTACTTAACCCCAGGCGCCGCAGAAAAATTTCTAGAGTCGATGAGACCGGTTTTCCTGTCGGTTGATATCTATATGGACCGGTACTGGTCAAATAAGGTGCTGTGCTGCGGCGTTGAGCCGGGCTTTGTTTTTCACGATCATCGATTTGAATCGATGATCGGTTACGCCGAAAAAACACATCGCAGATCCATCGTGGTCACAATTCTCAGAGAGCTGTTTACTCTGGGTGAGCGGATTCAACGGTATGTCTACAATAGAAAATTTGGGTCAAAGTAGAGGGCGATATGGGAATTCGAGTAGGGCTGTCAGGTAGGGGTGATGAATAAAACAATACATGCCGTTTGGTTGGGGCGCCGAATGCCGCCTTTGGCCCATGCCTGTATTGATGATTGGTCAAAGCAGGGTTACGAGTTCAGGCTTTGGACAGAATCCGACAAGGCGATCAACGAATGGATCGACTCATGCGTATTTGCAAAGATGTGCTACCAAAAAAAGCTGTATGCATTCGTATCCGACTATCTAAGGCTGAAAATCCTTCAGAGTGAAGGTGGCCTCTACCTTGATACCGACGTTACCATTCGGAAAAATCCGTTTCCGCTTTTTTTCGGCGTGCAGTTTTCCGTTGGTTATGAAAACGAGGATTTCCTCGGAACCGCGTCGATATATGCGGAAAAGAATTCCAGGATCCTGGCAGCGCTGATTGATTTTTATGAAAGCTCGATATGGGAGTCGCCATTGTATATTGGCCCCCAAATAGTGACCAGTCTACTGATTGATAAAGGGCTGCAAGAGATTGAGTGTTGTAAGCTCTATCCAGTGGAATATTTCTATGGCTATCAACAGGAGCCTATGAAATTTGTTGCTCCAGACAACAGTTATTTAATCCACTGGTTTCAGCATAGTTGGGGGCGTGCTCCTGGAATTGGATTTTTAAAATCGAAGCATCTCGGTTTTTGGGGACGGCTTTATACCTGGCAGAAATATTTCTTTCGAGGTCGATCTTAAGGTAATCTTTCGAGCCCAGAAGTACAGATGTTCAGATGCGAGGATTTTGCCAACACATTTGGCGCTGGTTTAATCGAATCTGAGGCTGTTAATTCACTGCGCATTAAGTGCCTGATTATTAATTTAATCATGAGGCAATGATCCCTGTGTATGGATACGAAACTCCGTCCCTTGGTGATTAGATTGCACAAGTTCAAGACTCCACCCAAGACGATCCGCTACCAATCGAACAACCAGCAACCCAAACGTTGAGTTCCTGAAATTACCGACTTGCTTGGTGTCGAACAGACGCTGATCAGCTCCAGACAAAGTCTTCATATTTTCAGCGGACAGCCCCGCGCCAAAATCCCGTACTACGATTTCCCCGTTTTTCACGGTCAGCTCAACGTTCGAGCGTGTGTGGCGAAGCGCATTCTGAATCAGATTCCGTAAAAGCATTCGGACCAATGATGGGCTCGCAACGATAGCCCCCACTTCTTCACAGGATAGCGTCACTCTTCCCTGAAACTCGGGTGTGCCATGCTCCAGATCGGCGATCAGATCCTTGGCGAGTTGTTGAACCGAGAATCTCTGAATTGGCTCTTCACGATCCTCGCTTCGGGCAAGCGCGAGAAGAACTTCGATGTCATCCTTCATCGCGTTGGTTGTTGTGCGAATTCGGTTAATCGTTATCTGGTTCGCTGCCGAGAGGCCTCCTCGTTGGCCGATCACTTCAAGGGCTCCAGAAATGACGGCTAAGGGAGTTCGAAGCTCATGACTTGCAAGCTTTACAAAAGAGCGTTCCCTCTCGATGTGGCTCTCAAGCTCTGAAAGGAACCGATTGAATATATGTGCAATATCGGCAAACTCCCGGTCGCGATATTCACTGTGGCATCGACGCATACTCTTCGATGGTTCAATGCTTTGGATTTCATGGGTCAACCTTTTAAGAGGCCGGACAAGATAGTTTGCAGAAGCTCGCGAAAAGAAAAACGCCGCAAGAAACATAACGCAGGTAATGCCGATGAGAGTCCATTGAATAAGCCCCTGCCTGCTCTCCAAGGTGGTCGTGTCTTGAGCCAAAAAGAGGCGGCCAGCGGGATCTTCTAGCTCTTTGGCATAGACCTGCTTGGTAACACCATTTTCCTCAAATTCATCTGCGTAGGGCAGCGTGAGGTCTTGAAAGTAGAGAGGAAGTAGGGATTCTGACTCACCTGCCGGGAGAAAGAAAACGTCAAGCCTGGGCGTTTTTATTGGACGGAAAGTTCCCGCTTCCAGCTGTTCTTTGAAAAATTCCGCGTCTTCCTTCAACTCCAGATTAAGGATGGTGTCATCTGCATCATCGATAAAAAAGTCAACGGCAAACATTGCAGTTGCGGTCGCCGCCGAGATCAGAATGAAAATGGTTCGAGCCAGGCGCGCAGCCACCGAAGGCTTCACTGATGTTTTCTCATTCAGCATTCGGTGGTTCCAGTCTGTATCCACGTCCGTGAACGGTCTTTACCATCCCCTGACCCAGTTTTTCCTTCAGAGATTTCCTGAGAATGTATATGTGAGTTCTCAGACTTTTCCCCTCAAAATCATCATCCGCGCCCCAAAGGGCGTCGCACAGAGCTTGATGGCTTAGAAAGCTTGGATACGCGCGGACGAGCAGTTCAAATAACCTGGCGGGTGTTCCTGAAACCTCTGCCTTCAAACCATGAAACTCGACTTCCAGTGTCCCCGGATTGAATACAATATCTCCCGCCTTCAGTATTGGCTTTTGAGGAGCGTGCCTGCGATGAAGAGCCTCAATTCGTAATTTAAGTTCTTTCAGTTCGAAGGGCTTGACCAGATAGTCGTCCGCGCCGGAATCAAACCCTTTTTCCTTGTCATTAATGTCGCCAAGTGCCGTCATCATAATGACAGGAGTTGGGCATTGCAGATCCTCGCGGATTCTTCTGGCAATCTCGAAACCGTTCACACCCGGAAGCATCAGATCAAGTATGACAACATCATAGGCCTGAGTTGCCACAAGGTGTAATGCCGTCAGCCCATCTGCCGCATAATCCAGCGCATAATGGTCCCCGCTTAAATATTCGAAAATATTCTCTGCCAGGTTGACCTGGTCTTCGACGATTAATAGTTTCAACATATCGACATTAACCGTTCTTTGAGTTTGTTGGTTGACGCATAGCGCTACTTTCACTCTTACTCGGTTGAGGATCGACAGAAAATAGCTGGTATCTTAGGTTCTCTCCCACCTTTCGAGCCTTAGTTGAGTGCTGATCAAGGACTTCATCGACCGCATTCTTTGGTATTGCAGTAAAGACTCTCGTGTATTCGTGATCTTTTATGGCACGGTCGATCTCTGTCTGTGTCGTTTCAACAGCTTCGCCAGATGAATAAAAGCGTGCAGAAAATGGCATCTTCCCAACGTAGAGGATGGGGCTGTCTCCCTCCTGCTGGATGCTCTCATAGCGGCGTATCAGTTGCTTCTCGGTTTTAAGCGGCACTATTCCGCTCTCCCCAAAGAACACGAAAACGGTAATGAGCACAGGAGCCAGAAATACCGCGCTTGACCTGACCCGTGACCAGGGCTGGATATTGAGGTGCGACACCCACCCAGCAATAAGGATTGCAGAGAACGGCAGAGAGGGAAGTATGTACGTCCAAAGTGTATTGCCTGCCAGGGTGAAGAACATCATTGGCGTAATTGCACAAAACAATAGATACAGCGTTGGGGCATCCTGAGTGACGCTCGTGACAATATCTCTTGCCTGGCCACGTGTCGCCGCAACACCAAAGCCAACCAGACCAATAAGTCCCCAGGGAAATGACGCCCAAAGCCAGAATACCCAAATCATTCCTTTGGGTCGGTCATGAGCGCTGCCATACAAATCGCCCGCCCATCCAGGATCCAGAAAGCGGCTAAAGTGCTCACCAATAATAAAGTAATTTAGGAATCCCGGAGTTTTTAGCTCTGCAAGAAAGTACCACGGTGCAGCAATTGTGACGGTCAACAGCGATCCGAGAACCCAGGGCATTCTCTTTAAGGGTTCCAGTTGCTGTCTAAAGACAGCGGCCCAAATTGCTAGAGGTGCAACGGTCAGCACGACAGCCAGTGGCCCCTTTGCCAACAATCCAATCGCCAGGCCTACGAAAAACCACCAGCGCCAAAAAGCCGGTTGCCCAGAAATCACAAACCAGAAGCTCAAAAGCGAGAGGGTCGTTCCGAACACCAGAAAGGTATCGGTCATTACGGCACCGGCACTGATGTATGTTAGTGCCATAGTGGAAAGGACGAGAGCAGACCATCGAGCGACCGCAACGCCCTGCGTATGCTTTGCAAAACGCCAGGTCAACCAGATGATTCCAACAGAGGCAATCCAGGCAGGTAGTCGAAGAGAGAATTCAGACGGCCCGAATATCTTCAGAGAAGCCGCCTGAGCCCAAAATGACAGTGGGGGTTTTCCCCAGAACGGAACGCCAGGTTCGAACCAAGGAGTAATCCAGTCTCCGGTTTCAACCATCAAACGGGCGATCTCGGCATATCGAGGCTCCGTTGTGTCCACAAAAGGAAACAGTATCATCCCGATAAAGCGACTCAACAATATTGCGGCCACTACCCAGAACCAAGGCTCAAATCGCTTTAACATTCTTGACGCCTCTGAAGGTATTTACTTCGTCCCGGTTACGCACCTCACGGTTTTCGACCACTTCTTCGGTCAGGTAGAGGGGGCGCTGTTTTGTTTCTATGTAGGTCTTGCCTACGTACTCACCGACGATACCGACGCTCAACAACTGCACACCTCCAAGAAAACTGACAATTGCGATCAAGGAAGGGTAACCGTCGGTCGGATCGCCAAGCAGTATTGCTTTTAGTACGATCCAAGCACCAAACAAGCCGCCGACGGAGGCAGCTATCAAACCTGCAAGCGTTGCCCATCTGAGTGGTGAAACAGAAAAAGAGGTCAGCCCTTCCAGAGCCAGGCCAACCAGACCCGGATAATCCCATTTGCTCTGGCCAGCGGCCCTGGGCGCTCTGTCGTACTTGATGATAGTTGTAGGCATGCCAACCCACGCGAAGAGACCCTTCATATACCGGTTGCGCTCCTTGAGCCGAAGAAGAGCATCCACTGCCCGTCTGCTCATCAATCGGAAGTCGCCTGTATCGACCGGTATCTCAGTTCGACTGGTCCGATTCAGTAATCGATAAAACAGGTGGGCACTCAAGCGCTTGAAAAAGCTCTCTCCTACCCGTGATCTGCGCTGCATCAAAACAACATCAAAACCTGACTTCCAGGCCCCGACCATCTCTGGGATATGCTCAGGCGG
The DNA here is from genome assembly GCF_056857915.1 of Marinobacter sp. B-12. NCBI lineage: Bacteria > Pseudomonadati > Pseudomonadota > Gammaproteobacteria > Pseudomonadales > Marinobacteraceae > Marinobacter > Marinobacter sp. B-12. The sequence goes on from NZ_JBSXOB010000032.1 coordinate 63,689, forward strand.
ATCCTGGAGATCGGCATCCAGAACGATTACGGCATTGCCTCTTGTATTCTCCAGTCCGGCTGTCACCGCTGCTTCTTTACCAAAATTGCGACTCAGTTTAACAAGCCGGATGCTCGGCTCTTTTTTGATGACTGTCTTTATGAATTCGGCACCGCCATCTTCACTGCCATCGTCCACCAATATGATTTCTGATCGCATGTCCAGACTCGCGAGAATTGGCAAGACATGATCGAAGAATATAGGAAGCATTGATCGTTCATTGAAAACCGGAACCACCAGCGAAAGCAGGGCTAATTCGTTGGAGGCGTTAGAAGCACTAAGAGGTTTATTCATGAAATACCAGCCTTTGGTATACGACGTAGTTAAATGCGGCGACCATGACGGTGGTCAGAACCTGTGCAGGCGCAATGGGAACTTCACACAGTTGTTGCAACACGAAAAAAATCAGAACATTCAGAAGAGATGCAAGCGAGCAGGAAAAAACATATCGCCATATAGCCTCAATATGTGGCCGGGAATTTGGAAAGGCCAGCGTCCGTTGCAATCCGTAATTGGTAACAGCTCCAATGACACTCCCAGAGAAGGTAGCGGTGACCGGGCTCATCCCGAGCAAAACCAAACCGGACATGGCAGCCCAGTGAAAAAGGGTTGCCATTCCTCCAGCTGCAATAAATCCGCTAATTCTTGTGAAAGGAACTTTTTTCATCCCGCTCGAAACACCTTTGCAATCGAAGCTTTTGGAGTGTTCCGCACAGGGTACTGAGGGAGTAGTCAGAGTTTGTTGAAGGATTCATCAAGAAAATGTCAAATCTCAACCTTGCGTTTCGAAATGCTGTAAACACGATTAAATTACGTGGCGGACGAATGTTGATTCGCCGGATAGCACCCAAGGTGCTAGGTCGTTCAGGAAATGCACCAAGTTATGTCGAATAGCCAGCTTTACAGCTTTTTCTGATCACTCCCTTTCAGAAGCTCATAATGCAGGCCTTTAGCTCGGCGTACATCTGCTTCAAACAGCGATTTTAGGGGATGCTTACACGAGGGCGGGTTTTTTGAATTGGAAACTATAGATAATGCCGTAGAACACCGAAAAGACATATATGCCGTTCCAGGAGAAGAAAAATGACTCAAAACAGTTGACGGTCATCCAGAATATCGCCGTCGTTGTTGCGAATATGCGCCATGTATTGCCAGTGACGCTTCTGGGACTCTTTGAAACCCTGATCACGGGGAAAAAGATCAGAAAATAAATAAACACAGTACCTACCAACCCAAAGCTGACCAGGCTCTCGACGTGAGAGTTGTGAAGGTGGCTAAAATGGGATTTCATTGTGTCTGAAAAATTGTCAGATTCAGAGATAACCAACTCTCTGGCATTTTCGCCGCTGCCGAGTAGTGGCCGCATTTTGAACCACTGCCAGGCTTCGATCCACAGGTTAATCCTTATACCGACACTGCCACTGTTAGGAATAGATTCTATGTCCAACGTTGCCGCATTTTTTATGTTGTCAGTTTCAGCGTTGATCCTTTTGGAGACGATTTGTGATGTTGACAGCGCCATCAGTACAAAAAACAAAGCGATATAAGAAAGCACCACAGCTTTTGTTGAGATACGTGACTGTGGCAGGAGTTTCAGGGTTAAAGGGGCCGCTAGAAAACACAAGAGCAAGGAAAGCCAAACCTGGCGCGACTGGGTGATAACGGTAATCAGAAGGAAAAACAGGAAAAAAACGATGGCGAGCGATGATTTTAGTAGTTTCAGGTGTTTTGAGGTTGTCGTTCTGGCAAGGAGCAAAAAAATGGATGCAATTAAACCAAATCCTGAAAATAACGAGGTGTGCTGAGCATTGACCACATTAAAATCAATACGGGAACCGGAAATTCCGGCGTATATTTCCCCGAAAAAATCACTCGAGTTGCTGACAAAGATTCCCAGCGCGCTCAAGCAATAAGCGATCAGGATTCCAGCGATTATGTTGGTATTTCCTCTCGTCCAATAGGCGATAAACCAAAAAATGAAAAAGCTGTAGAAGAAAAACGGTGACGGTTTTGGCATCGCCAGATCGGGGATGGCAATGATGCTGTTGATCCAGCTCAACAGGGGAATGGCAATGGAGACAAAAAATGCGATGTATATCGGGTCTTTTTTAATCTTCTCGAAATTACAGAAAATGGATAACAAGGTGCCAATAAAGGTGATGATAAAGAAGGCGTCACCGATATCCCGATAGAATCGTTTGAACAGCACGAAACCGATGATAGTGGCCACCATCAATTGGCTGAAACGTTGACTGGCCACAATGCTTTCAAGTCTGGATGACAAAGACTCACCTTTGATTATGAGTGTGCCGAACTGAGTGATTTTCAGCTGCGTTGGCAGCGCAGCCGAGCTCAATCAGTACAGATTTTTTACTATGTGAAGACGATAGCTATTCGACAGGGTGTTTGTTTCGGCCCAGTGTCCAGAGGCCGGCGTATTTATTAAACGTCACCTGTGCATAGGTGACCGCCGTTAGGTACCCCACAGAGCCATCGAGAAAACCAAAACGGATAAAGTAGACCTGTATGAACGTCATTATCGCCCTTAGGGTCGGATAAACCATTGTGCGAGTTCTTTTGCCGCGACGGTGTTTTTCCCTGGATCCCAGCCACGCGTATTTCGCGCTCTTTTCCAGAGAATGCCCAAAGTCACGATGGGTGTAATGGGTGAGTCGTCCTCGGAGTGTTTTTATGCTGCGGCCTTCAGGGATAAGTATCCGCTCATGGACCAACGCATCGGAAAAGGATACGCCTTCACGGCGAAAAAGGCGCAGAGGAGCGCGCCCGCTGCGACCGAAGTCCAGTCTTTTCCCATAGATCGTAACGGCCCAGGGAAGTTTATAAGCATCGGCATCCGGGTTGGCCAAACGGTGATTTATTTCGCGGGCCAACTCTTCAGTAATGCGTTCGTCGGCATCCAGAGACAACACCCAATCGCCCGTTGCCCTCTCAAGAGCTCTCTGTTTCTGTACGCCGAAGCCTGGCCAGTCGGTGGTTTCAACAATGTCGGCATATTGCTGTGCAATCTCTACAGTGCGATCGGAGCTGCCACTGTCCAGCACAATTATTTCATCGGAGACCTTTCTGGCTGACGCCAGGCAGTCCGCGATGTGGTCCTCCTCATTCATGGTGATGACGGTTGTGGATACCCGACACCTGCGCTTGCGAACGTATGACGCCTTTAATTCATGAATAAGAGTGGCCGCCAGTGCTGAAATGATCAATAGATAGAAAGTCAGAAACAGGCTGCGATTAAAGGTGGCTTCCGTTAGCCCAAAGAAAAAGTAGCCCACCGTGACCATGGTGCCGGCCGCAGCAACGTGCGCGGCCGGGAAGTGGTTGCTACGCAGGTGTTGGCCGAATATTACCAAAGGAATAAAGATCAGAAAGGTCCAGCTTAGGACGCCGGGAATGCCGCTCGTCGCGGCATTATTGAGCAGATCATTGTGAGCATGACCAACACAGCAGTCCAGAAGGGCTGGCGATGCCGTACCGCTTTCAACCGCAGACCTCATGGCATGGCTAAATCCGCCCAGCCCAGCGCCCGTCCAGGGGTTTTCAGCAAACATATGCCAGGCATGGCTCCAAAGCTCCAAGCGGAGTTCGATTCCCGAGTCGAGGCCACTCTGATTTAGTGCAGCGTCGATTGATTGCGGCGCCCGATCAGATGAAAAAACTGCGCTGAGGGTCAAGATTGGAATAAGTAAGATAGTTGCTAGTTGGAGCTTTCGACCAAGTAATGGAATAACAGTGAGAAACAGAAAAGGTAGCGCCAAGAGGTTGCTGCGGGTTTCGGATAGCAGGGAAATCAGCACGGCTGAGGCGCTCCCCGCGATAAAGAGCATCGCCAGGAATCGTTTTTTGTTGCGCAGGAAAAACAATCCGCTTACCAGGGTGAGCATACCTCCCAAAAGCGCAATGTTGCCGAAACTGATTGGGTTGATGCCGCCCCCAAACCGTGAGCTCTGAAGGTCGATGGGCGATGCCGCACCTGTCTGCAGCTCAATAGCTAGTACACCGATAGCGGACAGGGAAATTAATCCGATGGCCGTAAACACAGCGGTAGCGCGCAGCTGAACATGGCTTAGAGCGATAATGAGTGGCCAGAACAAAATAAAGCGAGCGTGTGTGCCGAGTGTTTTACCACCTTCATAATCGAACCCTTCAACAATCCATGAGTAAGCGCTGACAAAGACGAAAAACCAGAAAGCGAAGTGGATTAAGCGCAGTTCTCTTGGGGGCTCCCAGCCTGCTTTCAGGAGTGATTTGCGTGCCAAGAGAGCAATGCCGACACTGGCAAGCATCAAAGTTGCTGCCGAGAGCACACTTGACGAGATAAGCGCGCCCCCAAGGCCGATCATCAGCAGCAGTGCAACAAGACGGTGGGTGTGCGAATTAGTATTTATGTTAGCCATAGTCGACACATTTCAGACCTTTGCCATCGAGTCAGCATACACGATCAGGTTTGTAGGGATTGATTTCTCCGGGGACACGGTGACGGAATCGCTTGTACTCCCATTGATATTGTTCCGGGATCTCTCTGACCACATTCTCTATCGAGCGGTTCAGAGCCGTTGTAGCGATGAGCGGATCCGAGTCCGAAATGCCGTTTTCACACTCACGGATAACCAGTCGAAAACCCCGTCCGTCTTTCAGGCGTTCAGAATAGGTCATCAAAGGCTTGGCACCGGACTTTTGTAACAGCTTGGAAACAAGGGTCATGGTACGCACGTCCATACCAAAAAAAGGCGCGTAGGCGTTTCCTTTTCCTCGTGGGCTCTGGTCTGGAAGAATGCCAGTTACCTGGCCTTCACGTAGAAGGGCAATAAGTCGTGCCAGGCCACGACGGTCGCCACGTACCAGTTCTGAGCCGAGCCGGCCGCGGACCCGAATCATATAGTCCTCAAACTCCTTAATGTTAGGAGGACTATACAGCGCCGCCATACGATAGCGCGATGAAAAGTAAAGTCCTGTGAGTTCCCAGTTGCCGAGATGCGGGGCTAGCAGCAGTAAGCCGCGGCCGTCCTTCTTTGCATTCGCCAGCAGCTCCTCACCTTCTATTTCCTGAATCAGCCCGAGACAGCGTTCTACTGGCCACTCCCACATCAATGGGATTTCCATCATGGTTTGACCAGTATGGCGGAGACTGGAGCGAGCCATGCTATGACGTTGATCGTCCGTATAATCTGGAAAGGCAATGCTGAGGTTGATCTCGGTGACACGTCGTGAATCTGTTTTAAAGGTCCATGCGACAGTGCCGAGAAGGCGTCCAGCCAATTGAGCTGCGCGTAGCGGCAGTTTGCCGGCAAGGCCAAGAAGAGTGATCAAAAATGATGCTTTGGACATAGCCATAATCCAGAGGACTATCAATGAGATGAGCGGAAGCTACCACCATCCGGCGTGGGCGGCAAGGTTGGTGAATGTCACAGCTGGCGATTACAGCTTCTGCGAGGCTTCCCAGCTCGTGCTTTGGTCTCCGGTTTCCCAATCAATCCTCAGGTAAAAGCGCCGGATACGCCGGCCAATGTATCGCTGTCGCCAGGCGGGGAGAGTGGCCAGCTTGTCGGGGATGGCGGGGGCGCCGAGCCCGTCAACCAGGAATAGCTCCGGTTGCCCGCCCCTGTCGATGATAACCAGGTTGTGGGGCAGCAGGTTTCGGGTGAGGATGCCGGTTTCGAGTAACCAGTTGCAGAAGCGGTCTGCGGCGTCCCGAATCGGTTGGTCAAACCCTCGGTGTTTCAGGTAGTGTTCGAGCGTTTCGCCCGGGACGCCGTGATCATCGAAGAGGAGCTCACTCATGTTTGCCAGGCCGAGTGAGGTTCCCACCGCGCCATGAAATTGCGGCAGGTGTGCCCAGACCAATTCGTTGTGGCCGTCTTTGATCAGTGCCCGGATGGCCTGCTGTTGATGCGCCCGGAGTTCCTGACGGTTGTCATCAATCCTCGCTCTGCCGAGCATTTTCTTTGGCCACGCTTGTCGCTGGAACCGTGCTTCGATGTTTTCAGGCCGCAGTACTTTGAGACACAATGCCGGATCATCCGGGTGTCGGTAGCAGTGTCTGTTGTAGCCAGAGGCGAATGGCTCAATGCCTGACAGGTTAATCATGGATCGTATCCGGATCTCGTTTTATTGCCTTGTACAATGGAAGCCTCGGGAAGCCATGTTATGAACGGTTGTATTGCCTACGGTGATTGTAATACCGAGGGCCTGAAAGACTACCATGAACCAGTCTGGCCGCAGATCGTTGCAAAGCAATTGGGTCTGGCACTGACCAATTGCGGCCACACCATGAGCACAACCCGTGAGCTGCTTCAGTATGCCGAGGCCTTCCCGCCCAGGAATTACCAACTGTCGCTTATTCAGTACGGACTCGTTGATTCCTGGCTCACCTTTCGCGGTGCCCCCTATGTGCTTTACTACCCGGACAGTCCCCGCAGGAAGTTGGTCCGTAAACTGGTCAAGAAACTGAAGAAATGGGCCCGGCGTTTCCACCTGCAGGATCGTTTCGGCGCGGTGGAGCAAGTGCCACTGGACGAATATCTTGGCAATATTGAGCGTGTGCTGCGCTCGGCTCCCGACACCCTGTTTGTGTTGGTGGCCACGCCGCCAAACCTCGACCCACCCCGGAACCCGCGCATTGAGCGTTACAATGAGGGCCTGCGAGAGTTAGCCATACGCGAGCCAAATGCGTTTTTTGCTGATGCCTACCGCCCATTATGGCAGCAGAAAGCCCAATCCCTGATGGCAGACGGAACCCACCTTACCGAAACGGGGCATCGACTCCTGGCGGATACGGTGCTCAGCGCTCTGTCGACGTACTGGCCAACAGGTCCCGATAGAAAGCCTCTGTCTTCGATACCATCGCCTCAAGGCTGAGCTGCTCCCGGGCCCGAAGAAAACTGCCGCGTTGGGAATCCGTTAGCACCTTTGGGGCGCTGAGATTGGTGCGGATCAGTGTGGCGAGATCCTCAATGCTGTCAGACGCTGCAATACCCTGTTCTGGCAGGAACTCCCTCACGCCGCTGACGGGCGTTGACAGAACCGGGCAACCCGTCATCAGCGCTTCCACCATAATATAGGGGAAGCCTTCGCGGCTGGAGCTGATGATGCAGGCGGTGGCGGACTGGAGCCAGGGCTTCATCCGGGATTCATGGCCGGGAAGCAGTATGCGGTCTGAGACGTCCAGCTCCTGAATCAAGGTGCCTAGTTGGGCACGTTGGCTACCATCACCCAGGATAACCAGACTGCCACCGCAGTCGGCCCTGACCCAGGCGCGAATCAGCCGGTCGAACTGCTTTACCGGTTTCAGACGGCCTGCGGCTAACAGGAGAGGTCGTTCTGCAGGAATTTCGAAGATCGGGGCCTCCGTGCTTTCAGCGTCGGAGGTGTCCACAGGCGGTAAGCCATTATGGATCAGCCGAGCATTGGCGTGTGCAATGGTGTCGGTAATGTCACGGCTGACACCAATTACGCCGTTTAGCTGCTCAAACCCCTTATGGGAGCGCTTGGTGCCATGAAGCGTACCCACTGTTGCACTGTTCAGATGACGTACTGAATTGATCAAGCTTGCGGCCTTGTTACCCTGGGCATGAACGATGTCCGGGTGGATGGAGCGAAGTAGTCGCCGCAGGCGGTAGTGCAGCCAGGGGTTGTGTCGGCCGATCTGCACGGGCAGTGGATGAAAATAAACCGGCGAGGCAAAGCGTTCGTTGTAGTGGCTGTGTGCCAGAACGTGAACCGTGTGGCCTCTTGTCGAAAGGGTGTTCGCCAGGTCAGCTGTGTGCGTTTCCATACCGCCCCAACCGGTGCCGGGCGTGGCGATTATCAGCGCGATTGTCAGCGGGCCTTGCGAGTTCATTGGTGCGCAGTTCTCCGCGCAAGAAGATTTTCATAAACCTGCAGCGTGGTTTCCGTCTGTGCTTCCAGCCGGAAACGCCACGGTATCTCTATCTCAGGCCGGGGGTTGTCCATAAGCGCGAGCGCGGTCTGTGCAAACGCTTGTGTATTGTCGGGCGGTACCAGTCCTTCTGGGAAACAGGCACGTAACGTTTCGGCGGCACCGCCCCGGTCGAAAGCCGCCACAGGCGTACCCGAGGCCAGCGCTTCGGTCACGGTGCGTCCGAAGGGTTCTGGTTTCGTGGACATGTGGCAAACCACGTCCGCCAGAAGGTAGAGGGTCGTCATATCATTACGCTGGCCAAGGAAGCTCACCTTGTCGGTCAGGTTCAGGCGGGCACGTTCCTTTTCCAGCTCTTCCAGAAACTGCTCCTTACCAGGTTCTGCGCCGCCGACAATGATGCCGTGACAATCCGGTCGTTTTTGCACCAGTTGCGCCATCATGGCCAGGAAGTCCAGTTGGCCTTTCCAGCGGGAAATGCGCCCGGGCATCATGACGATCTTTTTCTGGGCCAGCTGTGGGTACTGCCGGAACCAGCGGTCCAGCCATTGTGGGCTGAGCTCCCGTTGTCGAAAAGCGCTCACGTCCACGCCCCGTTGGATGACGGTCAGCTTTTCCTCCGGCACAGGGTACCTGTTCAGCACATAATCCCGAACACAGCCGGACACGGCAATGATGTGATCAGCCCGGGTCATGATGGCGCTGTATGGGGTCACGGAATACATGCCATGAAAGGTGGAGACAACGGCCGGGCGCTGGTTGGCTGGAATGGTCTTCAGTGCCAGGAAAATGATCCAGGCTGGCATGCGGGAGCGGACATGTATGATGTCCGGTTTCAGCTCCAGAAGCAGCTTGCGCATGGGCAGAATTTGCCCGAACGACGCCGGGTTCTTCCGGTGTATGGGCATGAAAATGTGTTCCGAGCCTTGCCCACGAAGCTGCTCCGCCATGGGCCCGCCTTTCGAAACCACATAGGACTCGTGCCCACGTTTCACCAGGTCGGCGGCGAACTCCACGGTGCCTCGTTCAACCCCGCCACTGTATAGCGCGGGTAACGCTTGCAGAATCCTCAACGTTTGCCTCCCTTTAGAAAGCGTGCAATCAGCCATCTTGCGGCCCTGTCAGCCTCCCAAAGCTCCTGCGATCCGCGCAAATTTCCGGCCATAACCGAGGCATGGTCACTCCACTGCGCAACATACCCCTTCTCCACCAGGCTGGCCATGCCCTGGGCGACCCGGCTGTTATTCTTGGGCGCGAGTTCGAACAGTCCGGTAGGCACGCCGGAGGTGGCAGCTTCGCAAGCCATGGACGCACTGTCTGGTGTGACCCACGCCGCGCGGGAGGCCGCGAGTCGGTGGGGCAGCCAACTCGCGTGTGTTCGCTTGGGATCCGCGACCGTGATCTTCGGACCTGCCAGGTCATTCAGTCGCATCAACAGGTTTTCGGGTGTACGGCGAGAGCCACTGATCGTCCAGCGCCATTCCGGGTAGCGCCCCATCAGTTGGTGTAACTGCCCAAGAATAACGTCATCATCCCAGTCGAAATGGGGCGAGGGGCCGCCAATGAGAATAAGGCCTTCGGGTTTGTCGGTAATTCTGGCCAGGGGCGTAATCGCGTTTATGACGCCTTCGGTGGCTAGGATATGTCTGGCTGGGGCGATCTTATCGTGTTCCGGGATGATGGCCGCGTCGACCCAGTTAAGGGGGAAACCCGGTTTCATCAGAATCACGGTTTTTACCTTCCGGAGCCGGCGCAGGGATAGCAACAGGCGATGGGTACCGCTACCGGCTGCGATAATCAGGTTTGGTGTTCCCAGAGTTTTATCCATGGCCGGGGCAACTCCAAGCAGCGCCCGCCACAAGGGCAGGGGTGCTTCGGTCGCATCAATCTCTCTCACGCTGGCGCCGGCCAGCACCCGAAGTCGGTTGCCCAGCCCTTTCAACTGGTTGCGATGGCCGGGCTTATTATCGGTCAGTAGCCAGACAACCGGGGTGCGTGAGCCCACGTCGGAGCGCATTCAGTTTGCGTCCTTGCTGTACAGGTTCGGATCTTGCCTGGAAGGGCGGGTTTTGAAGCGGCGATGCATCCAGAGGTACTGGTCCGGGTGTTTGCGAATTTCGTTCTCAATGGTCTTGTTCACCAAGGTGGCGTCTGCCATGTCGTCTCCTGAAGGAAAGTTCTCCAGTGGCGGATGGAAATAGATATCGTACCCTGGCGAGTGTTCCCGCCGGAAATGACTGAACGGCACCACGGCACAACCGCTACGGTCGGCAATGCGTGAGGTGGCGGTGATGGACCCCGCCGGCACCCCGAAGAATGGGGCAAAGACGATACCTTTACGGCCGTAGTCCTGATCCGTGGCATACCAGACGATACGGTTGTTCTTCAGCTGTTTCAGAAGGCCTCGCAAATTTTTGCTGTCCAGTGCCATACCATAGCGACGTTCCCTGGCGCGGGTCATCACCGCGTTCATCAGCGGGTTATTGTGGTCGCGCTGCATTACATCGGCTTGAATGAACTCGGTGACCAGGCTTCCGCCCAGGTCAAGGGTGCTGTAATGGCCACCCAATAGTAGGATGCCCTTACCCTTGGCAAAGGCTGCTTCTAAGTGCTCCAGGCCGTGGACATTTGTGATTGGAATGAAGCTGGTGGGGTTACGAAACCACGCCAGTCCTAGTTCCATTACACCGATGCCATTGGCGCGAAAAGACGCCTTCACCAGTGCCTGCTTTTGCGTTTCAGATAATTCCGGAAAGCACAGGCGAATGTTCACGTCGGTGATATGCTTGCGACGGGCGGCAAAGCGATAGGCGAGTTCGCCAATCCGTCTACCCAGCCACCATTGCAACTTCAGCGGTAACTGGGCACCCAGCCACATGACGGCGACCCCCATCCAGGTTGGCCACCAGCGCGGATGAAGGTAACTGGTGTAGCGGGTGTCGCGAGTTTTCTGTTTAGCGGTCTTCACTCGTTCAGTCCTTGATGATTTTCAGCGGCAAGACGCGGAGTTTAGCAGTGCCATTATCCTTGGCTAAAGCCGCAATATCCGCAAGTTGCGAAAAAGCATGAATTCGTGGTCGCAGACGCCGGCCACCGCATTATGTAGAATGACCGCCGCATCGATCCGGCCCGGAGTTACCATGCTTCATTTTCTTTACTCCCTTTTTTTCCGCATTGCGCTGCCGTTTGTGCTGCTGCGGTTGTGGTGGATCGGGCGTACCAATCCTGAAGCGTTCGTGCGTTGGCAGGAGCGCCTGGGCTACGTGGAGGCCTTCGATGAGCCGGTCATATGGGTTCATGCCGTATCGGTGGGTGAGACCATAGCCGCCGCCCCCCTGGTGAAAGCCTTGCTGAGGCGTAATCCTGATATTCCTATATTGATGACCGCGATGACCCCGACCGGTTCGGCACGTGCCAGGGCTTTGTTTGGTGACCGGGTGCATTATGCTTTCTCGCCCTATGATACTCCGGGTGCGGTACGCCGTTTTGTTGACCGGGTAAGCCCCAGGGCGCTTGTGATTATGGAAACCGAGCTTTGGCCTAATATGATCGCCCTTAGCCGCCAACGACAAGTGCCCATTTTTCTGATTAACGCGCGCCTTTCCAGCCGTTCCGCGCGTGGATATGAACGGGTGTCCTCACTGGTTCGCCCGCTGCTCCGCAGTATTAGCTGGATAGCCGCGCAGGCAGAAGAAGATGCTGGTCGGTTCCTGCATATTGGCGCCAAGCCGGAATCGGTGTCGGTGACCGGTAGTATAAAATTTGATGTTGAAGTTTCGGACGATGTACGCACCGAGTCTTCGGGGCTGAGGGATGCGTTGGGCGCTGACCGACCGGTGTGGATTGCGGCCAGTACCCATGAAGGTGAGGATCGCCAGATATTGGAAGCTCACCAGCAAATCCTCAAGCATTTCCCGAACGCATTGCTGATGATCGTGCCGCGGCATCCGGAACGTTTTGATGACGTGGCCAGGCTCGTTGACTCCATGGGGCTCTCTCTTGACCGTCGGTCGCAATCGGGAAATGGCGGGGGCGACAGGGTAGGGCACGAGGTGTATCTCGGTGACACCATGGGTGAGTTGCTAATGCTTTACGGCGCCTCAGATCTGGCCTTTGTGGGCGGCTCGCTGATTGAGCGCGGCGGCCACAATCCGCTGGAGCCTGCCGCTTGGGGAATACCCGTTCTTTCCGGCCCGCACATATTCAATTTCGAAACCATTTATGAGCGCCTTGATTCGGGGCAAGGGCTGTATATGACGAATTCGGCGGAGTCTCTTGCCCAGTGCGTCGTCAATCTTTTTTCGGACAAGTCTTCTGCACAAAAGGCGGGCCACAACGCGCTGGCAGTTGTGAATGCCAACCGGGGTGCGCTCGAGAAAGTGGTCGATGGAATTGTAGAGAGAGTCTGAAACGTGATGCAGGCGTTTCACCATGGGCCCGGGGCGGTGCCCCGGCCTGGTTTGCATAGGGTTACTGGGGGAGGTTGTCGATGGTTTCCTGCTCGTTCGCCATGGCCTCAATCCCGGGTGCTGATGCGCTCAGCCAGTTGTTCAGATCTACCAGGTCCTGAGGGCTGAGGGTGCCAGCTGCCTGTTTCAGGTTCAGGGTGTTAATCACGTAGTCGTAACGGGCATTGGCAAAGTCGCGCAGTGCCACGTAATAGTTCCGTTCCGCATCCAGCACTTCCACGATGTTCCGTGTGCCGACTTCGTAGCCAGCGCGAGTGGCGTCGAGCGCACTGCGGCGGGAAATGATGGTCTGCTCAAGAGCATTGGCAGCCTCGATGTTGTTGTTAATGGTTAGGAAAAGGCTGCGAGTGTTTACGCGCACATCGCGGCGAGCTGTATTCAAGTCATGTTCGGCAGCTGTCACGAGCGAGCGCTGTTGACGCACGCTAGCCTGCGTTCCTCCTCCTGTGTAGAGAGGGATATTTAGGGACAGGCTGATGATGCCCTCGCTACCTTCTTGCGTTGTTGACAAAGCGTTGTCGAGGCGTGTTTCACGATAGGAGGCGCTTAGCTCAAGCGTCGGCAAATGGCCTGACTTGGCCGCTTTCAGGTCAGATTGGTTTGCATTGAGCTCGAAGAGGGTAGTCTGAAGAGACCAGTTTTGTTTGAGAGCTTTCGCCTCCCAGGAAGCGGGATCTGCTGGTTCAGGGCGCCCGAGAGGGAAACTTTGCCGGAGGTTTTCCAAAGTAACCGGGTAATTGCCAGTTAATCGCGCCAGTTGCTCTTTTGCAATGTTCAGTTGATTGTCAGCAGCGATGCGCTGGCTTCGGGCATCGTCATAGCTTGCCCGACCTTCGTATACTTCGGTTATGGCAATAAGCCCCACTTCAAAACGTTCCTGTGCTTGGTCATACTGGCGCTGGATGGCCACTTCAGTTGCTTTCGCTGTAGTAACCGTATCTTGAGCTCGTAAAACATCGAAATAGGCAGTTGCTGCATCCAAAATTAGTTGTTGCTGAGCTAGGTTATATCGGGCCTTAGCTGCTTTTGTCTGGAATTGGCTAGCTTCGTATGTAAACCAGTCACGAGCTTGGAATATAGGCTGACTCAACTCCACACCGTAGCGGTAAGCCCGGTAGCTGTCACCCGAGAAAAACTGTCGCGCCAACTCATCGTTCCCCGCGTCGGCGAATGCATTTTGGGGCTCAAAATTTGTGTGATTTACTGACCCTGTCGCCGTGATTTGCGGCAGCAGGGAGCTTTTACTGACGTCGACGGCTGCTCGCTGCGCCTGGAACTGAGACTGAGCCGATGCAATGCCGGAATCATAGGAGAGTGCTTTCTCGTACGTCTCAACCAGATCCATGGATAGTGCTGGCTGGGCTGCGAGCAGTCCAATCAGCCCGGAAAGCAGTCGTTTCTTCATGATGTCTCCTGTTAGTGAATCACCCGGCGTGTTGGAATACCTGGCCACATATGTTCAGATAGCCGTTGAGCGTTTCAGGCTCGCCATTATGGACAATAATCAGCCTGAGCTCTACACTTGCAGTCGGCACTGATTGTAAGTGTCAATTACATTGAATTCGCGTCTTGACGGGGTGCTGGCGTCAGAACATCTGACCGCCGGCTGAGATTGCCAGGCAGAACCCGCAACCTGATCCGGATAATACCGGCGTAGGGATTTGAGACAATATGCTGCAACGACACAGAACCGTTCTGTGATCACTGCCCGTCATACGCGACCCGTATACCTAATCAACCCGGGGACGCACTATGACAACAATACCTTCCTATCTCAGCGATTCAGCAAAAGTCGATTCTGCAGCCATCAAGCCGCTGCCCCAGTCCCGAAAGATCTACGTACAGGGTAGCCGACCTGATATTCGAGTGCCCATGAGGGAAATTACTGTGGGCGACACGCCGACCGACATGGGTGGCGAGAAAAATGCGCCCGTCGCCGTTTATGACACCTCCGGTCCGTATAGCGATCCTGAAGCCACCATTGACCTGCGTAAGGGGCTCAAGCCCATCCGTTCCGCCTGGATTGAAGAGCGCGGAGATGTGGAGCAGCTATCCGATTACACCTCGGAATTCACGCGTCGCCGTATGAAAGACCCCCTGCTGGACCCTCTCCGCTTTATGGACGAGCGCAAGCCGCTGAAGGCCAGGCCGGGCAAAAACGTCAGCCAGATGCACTATGCCCGCAAAGGGATCATCACGCCGGAAATGGAATTCATCGCCATTCGCGAGAATATGAAGTTGCAGGAAGCTCGGGAGCAGGGGCTCCTGAAAGATCAGCATCCGGGACAGTCATTCGGAGCGTCTCTGCCGCAGGAAATTACTCCTGAGTTTGTACGGGACGAAGTTGCTCGCGGCCGGGCGATTATTCCCAACAACATCAACCACCCGGAAACAGAACCGATGATCATCGGCCGCAACTTCCTGGTGAAAATCAACGGCAACATCGGCAACTCGGCGGTCAGCTCTTCCATTGAGGAAGAAGTTGAAAAGCTCACCTGGGGCACCCGTTGGGGGTCCGACACCATCATGGACCTGTCCACCGGCAAGAACATCCATGAAACCCGTGAATGGATTATCCGCAACTCGCCGGTTCCCATCGGCACCGTACCGATCTACCAGGCATTGGAAAAAGTAGGCGGAGCTGCCGAAGACCTGACGTGGGAAATTTTCCGCGACACGCTGATCGAACAGGCAGAGCAGGGTGTGGATTACTTCACCATCCACGCGGGCGTGCGTTTGCACCATGTGCCCATGACGGCCAAGCGCACTACCGGCATTGTCTCTCGCGGCGGCTCCATTATGGCCAAGTGGTGTCTGGCTCATCATCAGGAAAGCTTCCTGTACGAGCACTTCGAAGACATCTGCGAAATCATGAAGGCCTACGATGTGGCTTTCAGCCTCGGTGACGGTCTGCGCCCCGGTTCCATCGCCGATGCCAACGATGAAGCCCAGTTCGGCGAGCTGGAAACCCTGGGAGAACTCACCAAGATTGCCTGGAAGCACGATGTCCAGGTAATGATCGAAGGGCCGGGCCATGTGCCGATGCAGCTGATCAAGGAAAACATGGACAAGCAGCTGGAATGCTGTGATGAGGCACCGTTCTACACGCTCGGGCCACTGACCACGGACATTGCCCCTGGCTATGATCACATCACGTCCGGTATCGGCGCGGCAATGATCGGCTGGTACGGCTGTGCCATGCTTTGCTACGTTACCCCGAAGGAGCACCTGGGCCTGCCCAACAAGGACGATGTAAAGACCGGCATCATCACCTACAAAATCGCAGCTCATGCCGCTGATCTGGCAAAAGGCCACCCCGGTGCCCAGATCCGCGACAACGCCCTGTCCAAGGCCCGCTTCGAGTTCCGCTGGGAAGATCAGTTCAATCTCGGCCTGGACCCGGACACCGCTCGTGCCTTCCACGATGAAACCCTGCCGAAGGACTCCGCCAAGGTGGCCCACTTCTGCTCCATGTGCGGCCCGAAGTTCTGTTCCATGCAGATTTCCCAGGAAGTTCGGGAGTATGCCAAGGAAAATGGGCTTGATGAGGTTTCGGCGGTGGATGCTGGCATGAAGGAGAAATCCCGGGAGTTTGTGGAGGCTGGGTCTAAGCTTTATGACAAGGTTTAGTTTGGGTTTTTAGCCTTATTGGTCTGGTGTTTCGGCCAGGCAGGTAGCCCTGTTCAGGATACGCTCAAGCACGTCCATGTGACGCTTGAGCTCCGCCATCCATGGCTCCGCACAATCCTGAACAGGGCTACCTGCCCGGCCATGCTGACTCCGAGATATCGCTACTTGAAAACTCGTTATTTGTGAGAGTGCTCTGCTTTCAAAGGGGACAAAGGCTCGCGGCTGCTTGACGTTCTGAGTTTCCCTGAAGCTTGGGGCCTCGGTGGGGCTATCCTCCCAAAACTGTGCGGAGCCATGGATGGCGGAGCCCAAGCGCCCCATGGATGGGCTTGAGCGTGTTTTGGGAGGATAGCCCCACCGTGGTCTTGCACCCAAGTCAGTCCGCAACAAGGCTTGCACCCAAACCAAAACACCGGCTATCGTTCAGAATCGTTCTCAAAAACAGATCTGAAATGACCGAACCGTTCCAGTTTAAAGACAGCGACGTAAAAATCGAAAAACGAGAGACCGTGTTCCATGGTTTCTTCCGCATGGACAAACTCTGGCTGACACACCCGCGCTTTGACGGCGGGCAAATGCCAACCTTCACTCGCGAATTGTTCATCCGTGGCGACGCTACCTGCGTACTACCCTACGATCCCGATCGTGATGAAGTTGTTCTTCTCGAACAGTTTCGCCTCGGTGCTCTGGGCCGGAAGCAGTCCCCGTGGCTGCTGGAGCTTGTCGCCGGCATGAACGAGGAAGGTGAGTCACCCGAAGATGTCGCCCAGCGAGAGGGCCAGGAAGAAGCCGGCCTGACCTTCAAGCCACTGAACAAGATCTGTGACTATTTGGTGTCTCCCGGCGGAAGTACGGAACTGATTCACCTCTACTGCGGTCGCATCAGCACCGAGTCGGCTGGTGGTCTGTTTGGTATGGAACACGAACATGAAGATATCCGTGCTCACGTATTCAACGCCGACGAAGCCATCGCAATGATTTATGATGGACGTATCAATAACGCTGCCGCGATCATCGCGCTGCAGTGGTTGCAGTTGAATCGACCGCGCTTGCGGGAGGGCTGGAGCTGATATGACAGAGTGGGTAATGAAACCCCGGCGCTACGTACCGGATTTACGACGTTTCGGCGCGCTGTGTGATGGCAACTACATGCGTCTTCATCGCTTGCGGCAACTGGAGGCCAAGGGCCGTCCCGTCTGCGAATTTGAACTCCATCGTGAGGACCAGTATCTGGGCCGGGTTCGTATTGAAGTGCTGCAGACGACAAAGTTTACCGAGACCCTCTTGCTGGAGCAGGTTCACAACTCCGGGCGCTGGCTGAATAATCCCCAGTTGACGGTTCGGGTCTACCACGATGCCACCATGGCGGAAGTGATCAGCTGTTACCGCGACCGGCAGATTGCGCCGGTGAACGACTATCCGAACCGGTTCATGCATCACCCGGACGAGAAGGTGCAGGTCAACAGCTTCCTGGCTGACTGGCTGGATTACTGCCTGCGTTTTGGACATCTTCCCATGGAACATGCTGCATGGTCGGCGGGGGAGGGCGTGGACTAAGGTTGTATGTTTGCCCTGCATCCAATGGCATAGAGTGCGCGTAGACTGTGCGAGAGTTGTCAAAATCGGTAATTGTCTGGGAAAGCCTGAACAGAATGTGATGAATATTCTGGATGTAGGCGAAAAAACTCAATAACCTGCCAGTAGGTCTGCATCACCAGTGTGTTGCGCAAACGCAAGAACCACGAGTGCCATGACAGAGAACGACGACCAGCGTGCCCTACGGGTGCTACAACTGACTGACCCGCACCTGATGGCTGACCCGGCAGGTGAATTGCTGGGCGTTAACACGAGGGACAGCCTGGATGCTGTCATCGCACAGGTACTCCGTGATCACGGCCAGCCGGATTTTATTCTCGCCACCGGGGATATTGCTCAGGATGCCACCGAAGAAGCCTATCGGGTTTTTGGTGAAAAGCTAAAGGCGTTTCAATGCAGCTCCGCCTGGATGGCAGGCAATCACGATGATTCGCCGGTATTGGCCAGTATTGCATCGGAAATTCAGGCAGACAGACGTCACATTGTTCAGGGTGGGTGGCAGTTTGTATTGTTGGATACCTCTGTGCCGGGGAAGGTCTTCGGCGAGCTGGCGGAATCCGAGCTGACATTCCTTGAAAAGACCCTCGAAGAAAACCCCGAGTTACCAGCCCTGATCGCTCTTCACCATCACCCTGTTGAAATTGATACCCGGTGGATGTCGCCGATCGGATTGCACAACCGCGACGCTTTCTGGCGTGTGGTTGATCGCTTTGCGCAAGTGAAGATTGTGCTTTGGGGGCACATTCACCAGGACCTGGATCAGACGCGCAATAGCGTTCGTCTGCTGGCGACGCCATCCACCTGTATACAGTTTACAGCGGGCTCTGTGGAATTTTCGGTGGAAGATAAGTCGCCGGGATATCGGTGGTTTGAATTACTGCCTTCGGGCGAGTTTTCCACCGAAGTCAGCCGGGCGACGGATTTCGTGTTCGAGCTGGACAGCAACAGTACCGGATACTAGCCGTTTATTGATCGGCAGGCAGCCTGTTAATGGTCGCCTTATTGCGTATATAATTCAGGCTTCGCTCAGGACGAGCAAGAGATATTCACTTCTTCAGGGATCGAAGACATGCCCCAGGCAACCGGACTGCAGTTCACGGCCACCCTTGGCCAACTCCCCAGAGACCTGTTCGTGGTCGCCCGTTTCGAGCTGACCGAGCACCTTTCCAGTCTCTGCTACTGCAAGCTGGAGCTGGCCAGTACCTCGCCCGACATTGCCCCCGAAGACGTGCTCGAACAACCCGTGGACCTGGTGATGTGGCA
>NZ_JBSXOB010000033.1:0-2690 GCF_056857915.1 Marinobacter sp. B-12
TTGAAACCTCCGGCCGCCAAAATAGCGGATTCAGCGGCCTCGTCGTGGCGCCCCTCGCGGGCGCGTGGATTGAAACACATCCTTGTAACTAGCCGCATGCCATCGGTGCGGTCGCGCCCCTCGCGGGCGCGTGGATTGAAACTCAATAGCGCTTGTGCAATCCGCCCTTGTCACCGTCGCGCCCCTCGCGGGCGCGTGGATTGAAACTTGATGAGTGCCGCGCCAAAGCCGTCGAGGACGTGGTCGCGCCCCTCGCGGGCGCGTGGATTGAAACTTTCAGACGCGCCTGGGCGTCTCGGCAATAAGCGTCGCGCCCCTCGCGGGCGCGTGGATTGAAACGTTATCGTAGGTGGCGCAAATTCCTGACTGTATAAGGTCGCGCCCCTCGCGGGCGCGTGGATTGAAACAAGAAAGTAGACAATGGGAAAAACGCCATTGATTGTCGCGCCCCTCGCGGGCGCGTGGATTGAAACTGTAGAAGAAGGCGCGGACAAAATCTTTAACGAGTCGCGCCCCTCGCGGGCGCGTGGATTGAAACATATAAAATTAATGATCTGACAGCGGAACATTAAGTCGCGCCCCTCGCGGGCGCGTGGATTGAAACTCGCGCAGGTGGCAGCGGTGACATCATCGGTGATGTCGCGCCCCTCGCGGGCGCGTGGATTGAAACTCCTGCCCGACCTGCTCCACCAACTCCCGTATCAGTCGCGCCCCTCGCGGGCGCGTGGATTGAAACGAGTACGTCATTCAGTGTCACGGTCTGTCCTCCAGTCGCGCCCCTCGCGGGCGCGTGGATTGAAACACCTGGCATACGTGGGCCATGCCGCGCTGACCGAGTCGCGCCCCTCGCGGGCGCGTGGATTGAAACATCAAGGCGTGGGTGGACGTGAAGCTGATGACCGGTCGCGCCCCTCGCGGGCGCGTGGATTGAAACCTGTCGCCCGATCTGGACGTACCGCGGGTCAATGGGTCGCGCCCCTCGCGGGCGCGTGGATTGAAACTCGCCATCAGGGCAGGACTCGGGTCCGTCGTCTTGGTCGCGCCCCTCGCGGGCGCGTGGATTGAAACCGCTACATCCTTAAACAGTACCGCGGGAGCTTCCGTCGCGCCCCTCGCGGGCGCGTGGATTGAAACAGATCGATGCAGCCCTTGAGGCCAAGGCGCGGCTGTCGCGCCCCTCGCGGGCGCGTGGATTGAAACTCTGGTTATGTGTCGTTTGCTCATACTCACCACTGTCGCGCCCCTCGCGGGCGCGTGGATTGAAACAGGGTCACATCGCAACAGCCAATCGCCCGGCCCATGTCGCGCCCCTCGCGGGCGCGTGGATTGAAACACAATCGCCTCAAAATCCATCCGCCCCAGTACGTGTCGCGCCCCTCGCGGGCGCGTGGATTGAAACACTAGGCACGTTGCGCAGCTTTGGCAGGCAGTCTGTCGCGCCCCTCGCGGGCGCGTGGATTGAAACACGCTGTCGGCGCTCCCTCCGTCGTCCTGAAGGGGTCGCGCCCCTCGCGGGCGCGTGGATTGAAACTTCCTATCCCACGCCACAATATTGACCGCCTTCTGTCGCGCCCCTCGCGGGCGCGTGGATTGAAACCACAGTCGGCGGCGCAGGAAGTTGCTGCCCCGGCAGTCGCGCCCCTCGCGGGCGCGTGGATTGAAACACGGAAGTGAATGAATATCGAGAAAATCTCGATATGTCGCGCCCCTCGCGGGCGCGTGGATTGAAACGCGAACCGTTTATTCCAACAACCCAATACCGCTCGTCGCGCCCCTCGCGGGCGCGTGGATTGAAACTTAACCGCTTCATAAACTTCTGAAAATCCGAAACGGTCGCGCCCCTCGCGGGCGCGTGGATTGAAACATCTTTCGCAGTCCACAGTTTGTAGGTGCGAACAGTCGCGCCCCTCGCGGGCGCGTGGATTGAAACTTTCGGCACGTTTTTATAATGCAGATTGGCGACGTCGCGCCCCTCGCGGGCGCGTGGATTGAAACGCGTGAGGTCGTCATGCGGGCCGGCTCGTATCAGGTCGCGCCCCTCGCGGGCGCGTGGATTGAAACTACGGATTATTTAATGCCAACGATTAATTTGGGTTGTCGCGCCCCTCGCGGGCGCGTGGCGCGTGGATTGAAACGCTTGATACTTGGCATTTGTCACAGGATTTTGGAGGTCGCGCCCCTCGCGGGCGCGTGGATTGAAACCACCATAGGTAGATATAGACAAGATTCCCGGCAGGTTGCGCTCTTCATGTACCCGTGGGTTGAAATCTTCTCGGGACCACTGCGGCGGTCGCTTTATTGGGTCGTGCCTCTCGTGGGTAAGTGGACTTAAACACCTGCGATCCATAGATGTACCGCTAAATCCAACAGTTGTTCTGAAGCCCGCACCCGGCTAATGTTTATATCGGTTTAAAAGAACTTGAGGACGCACTCAGGGACAGGAAAAGGAGTCATGTCCTATTAATTATTCTGTGCTGGTATGAATGGATTTACTGACACTTCTTTTGACATTGCTGCTGGAAGCGTAGTGATGATGTGGTGTCTGCGATACTAGTGTTCCGTGCGGTTAATTCGATGACTTATTATCGATTAAACTCAGCTTTGCCCTCGCGACCGATGTCATAATGGATTCGGCGCTTTTGTGCCATCGGAATGGCTTGGCCAGTGTCTCATTATGAACCTTGATGTAC
>NZ_JBSXOB010000034.1:0-94769 GCF_056857915.1 Marinobacter sp. B-12
TTTCTCGGACTTGATGTCTTTGGCCAGCTCTGCGGCCATGGCTTTGAGTTTTTCTTGATCCACTTGTGTACCCACGATGGTATCCTTTTGAAAAGATTACTCAGTCGTGGGCAGTTACACAATTTGGTTTACAGGCTCCAATACAGTATCACCCACCGTTTTCGAATGGTGATCTATCAAAGCCAAATTGTGACAAGCCTTTTCTTCAATCGCAGCCTGTTCGATACGCGTTGATGACTCATAAAGGCGCGTGGCACCAAATGTCCCTGAAACACTCTTCAGAACATGGGCGATTTCACGAACTTTCCCTTCGTCCCGTTCACTAACCGCAGCATTCAACTGTTCAGTGCACTTCTCGATCTCTTTTAAAAATGCTGCGATCAGGACAGGAAACCTGCCTCTTGATGTGTCAGTTGCTAAACGCTTGAGCACTTCATCATCAAGAATGTCCATAGTTACAAGTCACCTCCTTTGGCACTCCTGTCTTTCCCTGGACACTGCGGATAACTTGAGTCATCCAGACTTAGCGACCAACAACGATCTTATCCTATAAGCTCGAAGCTGGCCAAGTCGTATGCACGCCCTCCTCCAGTCGTTGGTGGGCAATCGGGTGTGCCCCCTATTCCTGCCGACTGGCTGCCTGGCCAAATAGCACTTTTTTACCCTCCTCCGTGACGGCCGGCCGACTGGACCACGGTGCTCCCTTTTCATAAGCTCTGACAACAGCCGGTCGCTTCTGCATGGCATTGAACCAACGCTTTAGATTCGGAAAATCATCCAGATTCTGCTTTTGCGACTCATGCGGCAGGATCCATGGATAAATCGCCATGTCCGCAATCGAGTAGTCATCCGCAACCCAATCGCGTCCATCCAACCGTTGGTTAAGCACGCCGTAAAGCCGATTGGTCTCATTCACGTAACGTTGAATGGCATAAGGAATTTCTTCCGGCGCGTACTTTACGAAGTGGTGGTTCTGTCCCGCCATCGGGCCAAGCCCACCCATCTGCCACATTAGCCACTGTATGACGGTGATACGGCCCCGAGGATCCGTAGGCAGAAAGCGGCCTGTTTTTTCTGCCAGGTACAGCAGAATGGCTCCCGACTCGAAAACGGAAAGCGACCCTTCGCCGGTGGCCGGCGCATGATCAACGATCGCCGGCATCCGGTTATTGGGTGAAATCGCTAGAAACGATGGCTTGAATTGATCGCCAGCACTGATATCCACCGGGTGGATATCGTATTCAAGCCCCGCTTCTTCGAGAAAGATCGTAATTTTATGGCCATTGGGGGTTGGCCAGTAATGAAGATCAATCATTTCACGCCTGCTCAGGGTAGTTTTGCGGGTAAAGTGCCCGGCGTGCGGCCTCATCCATTTCGGTTTGAAACGGAACGTCCTGGCCGACAGCCCTGGCACGTGCGACTGCCGGACGACTGTTGACGCTGTCAAACCACCGCTTCAGGTTCGGGAAGCCGGCCAGCTCCGGATTTCCGAGCACGACCCCAGCTTTATCAACCCAGCCCCAGGCGGCGATATCCGCAATGCTGAATTCTTCGCCAACCAGATACGTGCGATCAGCCAGATGCGTATCAAGCACCTCATAGTGACGCTGTGCTTCGCGCTGATAGCGGTTGACGGCATAGGGTATCTGTTCTGGTGCGGCATGTTGGAAATGCACTGACTGACCAGAATAGGGTCCCAGGCCAGAGGCCAAAAACATCATCCATGACAACAGCTCTGCCCGATCTTCGGGCGCTCCGCCCAGTTTCCCACTCTTCTCAGACAGGTAGAGCAAAATGGCGTTGGAATCGAAAACCCGTACGCCACCATCCTCGATCGCGGGGGTTTTGCCGTTTGGGTTAATAGCCCTGTACTCGGGGCTGTGTTGCTCGCCCTTGAGGGTATCGACGGGAACCAACTCATAAGGCGTGCCTGTTTCTTCAAGATACAGGGCTACTTTTATCGGGTTGGGTCTGGGGTGGAAATAGAATTTGATCATTAGGGGCCTCCGGCGGTCTGTTTCAGGAACTTATACTCTAGGCATTTTTGAGCATTCATTCAATATTAGTTGGGTGAAAGATGGTTCGTATGGCGAAACGGATGATTCCGGCGCATTCTTTTCATTTTGGGGCGATAGCGACTATGTTGTTAGAGAGAATGTATTAACTCACGATACTTGCCTATCAATAATTTCAATCACTTACATTCCAAAGCCGGCAAGTTGCAAGGAGAACGACACATGTCGACAACACAAGAAGCGCCCTTATCAAATGATGTGGCTGCCTGGCTCGATCCAGACATGGACTCTGTTAAGGGAACCGAAACCCCAAAGGATCCGAATAAAGGCTATATCGCGCTGCTTGGCTGGAGCGTCAATGCCATCAAGGCCGCACAGAAGTTCGACCGCCGCTACATCGTAGTTGCTCCAGAATGGGCTACGGATTTCTGTACCGCAAACAAGATTCCCTTTATCCCTTGGGACTTTATCCGTTTGAATGATCGGTCCCTGGAGATTGCTCAAAGGCTGAAAGAGGAAGGCGTTGATGTTGCCATACCGCTGTTTGAAGAGACCGTTGAGTGGTCCGGGGCGATCAACTCAGTGCTCCTGAATAGCCCTCGCATGTACGGGCAGTCGATTCTGTTCCGTGACAAGGCTTTGATGAAGCGTCGTGCCCAGCTTGGCGGCATTCGGGTTGGGATCTTCGAGGAGGCCCACGAGAAAGACGACATCGTCCGTTTCATGAAGCGTGTAAACTAGACCCTGCTGAAACTGGATGGCGACCCGGACGACCCGATTCACGTTAAGGCGTTTGACAAGGCTGGTTGTCTCGGCCATCGGATGATCCGTACGCTTGAGGAAATTGACAACATTCCAGCGGAAGACTATCCGTTGCTCATGGAAAGCCACTTGAGTGGCTGGGAGTTTGCCGTTGAGGCATGGATTCACGATGGCAAGATCAAGTTTCTGAATATCTCTGAGTACGTAACGCTAGGCTATTCCGTTTTCGTTCCGGCGACCGAGCAACTCGAAAGCTGGCGCAATGCCATTACCAAGCAGATTGAGTTGCTGATCAAAACGTTCGATATTCAGTTTGGCTTGATTCATCCGGAGTACTTCGTTACTGCTGATGGTGAAATGTACTTTGGTGAGGTTGCTTATCGACCACCCGGTTTCAAGGCGTTTGAGCTGATTGAACGTGCGTATGGGTTCAACGCGTACCAGGCGTCAATGCTGGTGTTTGATCCCAAGAGCACCAAAGAGGAAGTGGAAAAGTTCTTCCCACGCGAAGTGGTCGATGCCAAGGGCTATGCCGGTTGCTTCGGTGTTTATCCGCGCCGCCGCGTGGTCAGCAAGCTGGAAATGCCTCCGGAGTGTGTTGATCACCCCTATTTTGAGTCACACGAACTCGTTGCACCGGTGGAAGAAACGGTTCCTGACCGGTCCGCCTTCGGCACTCACTGGGGCCTGGTCTTCTTCTTTGGCGATGACCCCATCAAGATGCGGGATCTGTTGAAAGCCCAGGAGGATTTGGACTTCTACGTCTAGGGCAGTCACCGCCCATTCAGGAGATCTCCATATGGCGCTCCATGATTCTGACCCGTAACTCCGGAATCATGGAACGCCTTACTTCAAACTATCCCTAACTGTTTATTAACGGCATCACGAATTTCCCGATAACGATCAGGATTTGTGGCCAGGGTATCCAGATCATCTTCAGGAAAAATCTCTTTCTTCGCTTTCCTGGCCTCCTCTTTGGTAAAAATGGCCGGTAGCAGTTGTTCCAGGCACCGCAGCATAACCTCCGGCGAAACCGATGCCCCTGGCGATGCCCCCAACAACGTTCCGTACGTTTTGTCCTTGGACACGAGGATTTCCGTTCCCATCTGCAGATCGCCGTCCTTGATAATCTGTACCCGTTGGCCGGCGTGAACCGGTTTCCAGTCAAACTTTCTGCTCAGGCCGGGCGCAAAGCTTTCAAGCTCTTCGAACATGCTCTTCTCGCCCTTGAAGGTCTCTGAAACCAGGTATTTCACCAACGGAAAGTGCTCCAGAGTGACATTCAGCAGACCTGGGATATCATGCAGGCGCATTGCCCGAAGGTAGTCAAAGAGCCCTCGGCCTTTCTCAAGAACGGGCTTGAAGGAGGCGAAAGGGCCGAACAGTAAGTAGTGCTGGCCATCCGCCACCCGAAGATCCAGATGCGGCACAGACATGGGAGGCGCGCCCACTTTTGCTTTACCGTAGGTTTTTGCCCGGTAATGATCAGCCTGCTCTGCACTGATCGGGGCCTGTAGGAAACGCCCACCAACTGGAAAGCCAGTAAACCGCTTTGCAAATGGCAGGTGGCTTTTCTTCAGGATTGGGAATGCACCCCCACCCGCACCAACAAACAGCACATCGGCCTTGTAACGCACGGGCGCTCCGTGACGTTCGGTTTCAACAAGCCAGCTCCCTGCTGGGCTCTTGTGCACGCGTTTTACGTGGGTGCCGTACTCAATCTTCACACCGAGATCCTGGGCGGCATGTTTCGCCATTTGTTGGGTCAGAGCACCGAAATTTACGTCCGTGCCTGTTTCTATGACAGTCGCCGCCATTTTTTCATGGCGAGGACGCCCTTCCATCAGATAGGGAATCCAGCTCTTGATTTCGTCGAAATCCTCTGAGAAACGCATACTCTCAAAAAAATGATGAGCGGACATTTCCTTGAACCGCAGTCGCAATTCATCGATTGAGGATTCAGACACGATGGTGCAGTGTTTGGTCTGATTGATAAACGTCTTGGGGTCCTTAATGGCGCCTTTCTTGATCAGGTGCGCCCAAAACTGCTTGGCCACATTGAATTGCGCATGGATCTTCAAGGCTTTTTCGACGGAGATAACTTCTTCATCCACCGGCGTGTAGTTCAGCTCGCAGTTTGCCTCGTGTCCCGTGCCGGCATTGTTGAACACCCACGAGTTACCCTCTCCAGCGCTCTCCAATCTCTCCAGGATGGTGATGTTCAACTCAGGAGCCAGCTCTTTTGCCAACGTGGCAAAAGTGGTCCCCATAATCCCCGCGCCGATGATTATTACGTCCATAAAGTCTATCCACCCGCTTTAGTTTTCTGATATCCAACGATAAAGTCTTGCCCGAAGGTACCACGCTTCCAGCGAACACTGAAAACCTGCCACACTCCTGCCCATTTCATCTGGCGCCCAGGTTCTACGACAAATGACGAATGGTGCATCAGTATACTGTGCCAGCCGGTCAGTCTACACTGATGGCCGCGACGGATATGGAGCGCACTTATGACGTCTGGACAATTTGAGGGGGCTCCCCCCATCCCTTCAAGATTTTTGCGCTGGCTTGGCCCCGTTGCGACAATCGCCCTCGCTCAACTGTTCGGAACATCGCTGTGGTTCAGCGCCAACAGTGCCACGGACACTCTGATGACCAGTTGGCAAATCAGTGCTGCTGATATTGGCTGGCTGACCAGCGCCGTTCAGGGCGGTTTTATCCTGGGCACAATGATCATGGCTTTGGGAGGCCTGGCAGAACGGTATCGTGCGAGTCTCATTTTCGTGGTCAGTGCAGCCTGCGGCGCGTTATTCAATGCCTGCTTCGCCTGGTTTTCGGAGGGCTTGGCCAGTGGCATTGTGTTCCGCTTCCTGGTCGGCCTTAGCTTGGCGGGTATCTACCCCGTGGGCATGAAGTTGATTGTCAGTTGGGCTCCTGAAAGGACCGGACAGGCCCTTGCCCAGCTTGTCGCAATGTTGACGCTTGGCACCGCACTGCCCCATGCATTACGAGAAGCCGGTGCGGATCTTCCCTGGCAGTACGTTATCCTTGCGTCATCGATGCTTGCACTGCTTGGTGCATTCCTTATCCACCTGCTTGGGGACGGGCCCCATTTACCCGGTACAGGTCAGGCGAAGCATGCGTCGGGCACCACCTCCGAGCGTCAGCTGACGGTCTTTGACGCCTTCAAGGTCAATCGATTTCGTGCCGCAGCTCTGGGCTATTTCGGGCACATGTGGGAGCTCTACGCGTTCTGGACGGTAGTACCACTGCTTGTGGCCAACACGGCACTGCTCAGTGAGTACTCGGCCGTCGGATTATCGGGCATGGCGTTCAGTATCATAGGCATTGGGGCTTTGGGGTGTCTCGTCGGGGGATTTCTGTCACGTCGTATTGGGAGCACAAAGGTCGCGCTCGGTGCGCTGGCATCCTCCTGCGTTTGCGCTGTGGTGTTTGCCCTTTTCTGGCGTGACTTACCCGCCATGTGGCTGGGAGTCCTTCTACTTGCCTGGGGCGCCACCGTGATCGCGGACTCGCCCCAGTTCTCCGCTCTGGCCGCCCAGGCTTGCCCGAAAGAAGTGGTCGGTGCCGCACTGGCGATCCAGAACTCCATCGGCTTTGCAATTTCAGTGGTATCGATAGCCGCAACCACTGCGCTGTTCGATCATATCGGTCTGGACGCCGCCTGGCTTCTGGTTCCCGGCCCAATTGTCGGGTTGCTCGGGTTCGCCTGGGCGTCCAGCCAAGCTGCCAACTCAGAAAAAGATGCCTGAAACACGGAGATCGTGAAATCCATCAAAGTCCGGAGATCAGGACAGTGCTGTCCGATTAACAAGACAAGCTTTCCCCTATCCAGGTCATTGTGTCCTTGAAACCAGACACTCGGCACCAATAAACCCATTCCGATGCCTGCCATTGCAACAAATACCGTTATAAAACATTAACTTATAAATTTGGCACGGTTCCTGTTTGGCGTAGTGGAATAACGATAATAACAAGCGCTTTCAACAAGAAAGAACGGGTGCAGACTTCACTCGGAAAATAACAAGGAACACCCAATGCGTACGCTCCTCCTGGCTTTTCTGCTGGTAAGCCCCCTGTGTTTCAGCAAAACCGTGGTGATTATCGAAAGCTATCATCAAGGCTACAAATGGGACGCCGATTATATTGCCGCCATCCAATCAGTGCTGGGCGAGGACCACGATATTCGCGTGCTTGCCCTCGACACCAAACGATTACCGAAATCAGAATGGCCCCAAAAAGTAGCCCGCCTCCAACAATCCATTACCGAGATCCAGCCTGACATTGCCATTCTTGGAGATGACAACGCATTCTCCCTGATGGCCAACCACTTGGTTGAACGGAAGATTCCGGTGGTATTCCTGGGCGTCAACGGCGGTCCGGCGCAGCACCCTACCCTTGAACACGATTTGGTCGCCGGCTTGCTGGAACGGCCATTTTTTGAGGAGAGCATCCGTCATCTGCAGAAAGTACTGAAAGTGGATGAGCACTTTCTGGTATTAATGGACGATTCACCCACCATGCGAAACGCAGTCAATGAATATTTCGGCGACAAGAGAAGTGCCGAAATATATGGCTCCAAACTGGACATCGTCCTTACCAACGACAAAGACACCTGGTTGCAGTCGGTAGTTCAGGCCCACGAACTGTACGATGCAATCATCGTTGGGACCCACCACACCATCCGAGACACAGAGGGCACCTACATCGCACCGGACGAACTCATTACGAGGGCATTTAATCAAAGCCGGGTTCCCATCTTTTCCTTTTGGGATATTAACATTGGTAAGCAGCAAGCGATTGGCGGCTTCACCATTTCGGCTCACCAGGAGGGCATCACTGCCGCCCGCTTGGCGTCCCTCATCATGAATGGTGTCAAACCCGCCCGCATCCCCAAAATGAATTCCCTGAGCGGGCACTACATATACAGCCGAAGCGGCATGGCTCACTGGAACCTGGAGCTTTCCCCCATGATTGCGACCCAAGCAAACTTCGTTGAATAAATTGGCTAAGCGGCTCCAGATTATCCCGAACCCGCCGTTAACCAAGAGATCTCGCATGCATAGAGGGGCAGACCAGTGGCTGTAGAAAAATTAGAAGTTATTGAGCGTCGGCTAGGTGTCAGCGGAAAACTCCTGATCGCACCTGTTTTTATTCTGCTTTTATTCGCACTCGTAACCTTCTACAGCGTCCGGGAATTTCAAAACCTTGATGCGCGAATGGATACAGTCGCAAGGGATCTTGCACCGGAAACCGCCGTTGCGACCGGTGTGCTAATCAATCTTTACAATATGAGATTGGGAGTCTTTGACTACTACGCTACCGGTAACGAAGACATCCTGGCACGCTTCAAGCAGCTCGAGACGGATTTTTTCAGTGAGCTATCAGCGGCGCAGCAGACGATTAAAAGTACCAACCGCGTGCAACTGGTTGCTGAGATCGAAGAGGCGACACTGCAGTACGCGAATGTCTTCAATAACGAACTGGTACCCACCAAGCAGCAAGTCAAAAATATCATTGCCAATGAACTCGACCAATACGGCCCCACTGCTTCAGAGGCGCTGCGCAGGGCTATGGATGGCGTTACCAACAGAGAGCCGGACAGCCGGTTGCGAGTTGTTCTGGAACAGTTGATTCACGATACGCTCATGATGCGAATGGCCTCACAGCGCTTCTTTGCTGATGGCGACGAGTCCTCGGAAACGGCACTGGGTTATGCCATGGAGGATATTTCCGATGCGCTCGAGTTTCTGGATATGGACTCAGTCCCCGGTTACGTCAGGCAGTATGTCGATACGGCGATAGAGGCACTTGGGAAATACCAGTCATCGGTCAATGAACTGCTGGTTCAGCAAAAAGCGATGATCCGGACGAAAGAAGACAAGCTTGACGTTCTGGGACCCCAAATCACTGACATGGCTCAGGGTCTTGAGAGAGAGGTTTTTGCCTCCCTCGAAACCGTGGCAGACGAAGCCGAAGCAGAGACCGAGGATGCGCTTAAGCTGACACTCGCCGCATTTATTGCGTCTGTCATTCTGGGGTTGGTCGTCGCCCTGCTGATGAGCCGCATGATGGGCAACAGCGTCAAACGTGCGCGGTCGGAAATTCTGGGTTACCTGGAAAATATCGGCAATAACGAAGGCGACGTTTCTACCCGGCTGACCAAGGGCCGCCCGGACGAAATCGGCGATTTTATCTCTGCGGTAAATGCCTTCCTGGAAACGCTGGAAGACATTATTTCCCAGATTGTTGCGTCGTCTCGGCGTCTCAGTACGGAATCCGAATCGTTGTCCGGTATTACAAACAGCACCACGGCCAACGCCGAGCAACAACGGGATCAGGTGACTCAGGTTTCGGCGGCGATGCAGGAAATGGTCTCCACCTCCGACGAGATCGCCTCCAACACCAATGACACGGATGAATCCGCACGCCAGGCTGCCGACCTGGCAGGAACCGGTCAGGAAACGGTGTCGACCGCGATTAAATCCGTTACCCGACTGGCGGAACAGGTCGAAGCAGGGTCAAAGCGCATCCAGCGACTTGAAGATGAGTCCGGTGAGATCGGAAACGTACTGGACGTTATCCAGGCCATCGCAGAACAAACCAACCTCCTTGCCCTCAATGCCGCCATTGAAGCAGCGCGTGCGGGAGACGCGGGACGCGGGTTTTCGGTGGTTGCCGATGAGGTTCGTGGCCTCGCCAAGCGGGTTCAGGATTCCACGGTCGATATCGAGCGGATCGTTTCGAATCTGCAAAGCGGTGCCGCTGGCGCGGTGGTTGATATGAGTAAGGCCAAACAGATGGCCTCGGAAGCCAGTGAAGAAGCTGGCAAATCCGGTGCTGCCCTGTCGGAAATTATGGCTGCCGTGAACCGGATCGTGGACATGACGACACAAGTTGCAAGCGCCACCGAGCAACAGCGGGCGACCGCTGCTGAAATGACTCAGAACGTGGAGGCCAGTAGTAGTGCCATTGATAAACTCACCGACGATATCGCCCACGTAAACCAATCCAGCAATTCCCTGGCGGATATGGCAGAGGACCTTAACGGCCTGGTACGTCGCTTCAAGACATCGGACTAGAGCCCTTTTCCGCTTGTGTTAACTGCGTCATAGGCGACATGTTCAATTACTGATACTTTCGATACTCAAACAAAAGCAATACGGCGTATCAGGGAGAGATTTACCCATGAGCCATTCACGTTTTACCAGGATGCCCGGTTTTCTTGCCGCGTTGACGGTGTCCTTCTGTGCAGTCGCTCAGGCCGATCCTGCCGACACCATCTTTGCTGCTGAAAATGCCCTCTATGGCGCAGGCTACGATATCGGCAAAGCCGATGGGTGGATGGATAACACCCTGCGCTCAGCCATCCGGAAGTATCAATCGGGTCACGACGGGTTGCAGGCCACTGGAGACCTGGACCCACAAACGCTGTCCGCCCTGGGAATCGCCTTTAAGGATGGCGATCCAGTGACTGGCAACACCGCGCAGAACCGTGAGGGGGCGATGGCTGATGCGGGAATCGACAAGGAGCGTTTCGGGTCGGCCAATGAGGAACAACCCGTTGCTGCAGCGCCTGAGCCAGAGGTCCGACCCGAGCCAGCGCTGGTTTCGACAGAATCACCACCCCTGGAAGAAGAAGCGGTACCTGTACCTGATGCCATTCTGGCAACGGATGATAACCCGGTAATTCAGCCCGAGCCGACAATAGCCCAAGCATCAATGCCCGCCCCTCAAACAGTAGAAGAACCGGAAAGCGAACCTGTTGCAGTTGCGGTTGCTGAAGAGCCCTCAGCCACGGAGATGCCCTCAGCCACGGAAAAGCCCCAAACCACTGTCGAGCGCCAGATTGTTGAGGAGCCCTCCACTGTCGAAGAGCTTTCAACCGTTGATGCCGAGCCTTCCATAGCACTCAATGTGCCTTCCGAGGCGACCGAAGAGACATCAACGGATGTTGATTATCAGTTGCCACAGGAAACGACGACTTCTGGCGATCCGGAGATTTCGGAATCATTGCAGGCCACAAGTTCGTCCTCAGACAACACTTCGGAACCAACCACTGTCACCAAGAGCAGTGGCGGTTTTTTCAGCTCGCTATTCGACTTCCTCTTCGGCTGGCTGATCTGAGGACATACGCGTATTCCGAAGTGCCTTGGATTAGCTCACACTGGATGGCCTTGTTTCAAATTTACTGACTGGTAGCCAAGGCCAACCACCCCATGCCCTCTCAATTGCAGGAAGCCCCCTACTCTCCCGCCAGGATTACACTGATCATATTCTCTCTCGCCATGGGCGGATTCGGGATAGGTACGGGAGAGTTCGCCATCATGGGGCTTATGCCCGGCGTTGCTGCGGATCTGGGTGTTACGGAACCACAGGTTGGCCACTTGATCAGTGCGTACGCGCTGGGCGTCGTCGTGGGCGCCCCGATCCTGGCCATTGGTGGAGCCAGACTCTATCGCCGGCACCTGCTGATCCTATTGATGTCGTTCTACGCACTGGGAAATATTGCCAGTGCCCTGGCACCGGGGTATGGATCACTTCTGGTGTTCCGGTTCATTGCCGGCCTTCCCCATGGGGCCTATTTCGGTGTTGCTGCTCTGGTCGCCGCCTCACTCGTACCGTTTAACAAGCGCGCCAAGGTAGTGAGCCTGGTCATGATGGGCCTCACCTTCGCGCTGTTGATCGGAAACCCACTGGCAACGATTCTTGGGCAGCACCTGGATTGGCGGTACGCCTTCGGGTTCGTGGGCGCTGTTGCAGCTCTTACCGAATTGATGATTGTTCTTTTCCTTCCTCTCAACCGACAAGAGGAACGGCAAAGCCCGTTCTCAGAAATCCGGGCGTTCAATCGTCCGGAAATCTGGTACCCGTTGGCGATCGGCTCCATCGGGTTTGCCGGTATGTTCTGTGTGTTCAGCTATTTGGCTCCGACATTGCTGGAAGTCACCGGGGTCGACCCCTTCTGGATTCCGATCGCACTCGCGGTCTTCGGGCTTGGGGGGTTCGTTGGGAACATCCTCGGAGGATGGCTGTTTGATCGCCTCCAGTTCCGCAGCGTTGGCTGGATGTTGCTGTGGAGCATCAGCATGCTACTTCTGTATCCCTACGCCACGGAAACCATCTGGACCATGCTGGTGATGTGCTTCCTGGTCGCCTTGATGGTTGGCCTTGGGCCCGCACTGCAAACTCACCTGATGGATGTGGCGCACGGTGCCCAGACGCTGGCTGCGGCCTCTCACCACGCGGCCTTCAACGTGGCCAATGCCCTTGGTCCCTGGCTGGGCGGTATGGCTATCAGTGCAGGCATGGGGTGGCAGTCCACGGGGTATGTCGGAGCCACAACGGCCGCTGCCGGGCTCGCCATATTCCTGTTGGCATGGCGTCAGCAGTCCGGCGCAGAGCGTGTCGACAACAACGTTGCGTTTAGCCAGGATCACTAACCGCGCTGCCGTTTTTACGTTCACGGGTGGCACCGTTTGCCAGTACACAGTCTCGAATCAGGATGGCCCGCCTTTACTCCGCATACGCAGCAGGATTTCCTCAGCGATATCCACCCGTACTATTCCGCCCTCAACCAGCTCTCTGGCCACGGTATCAATGTCCGGGCCGGCCGCACCGGCCATGACGGCGATGTTCTTGGCATGAAGGGCCATGTGCCCTTTCTGAATGCCTGTGGTAGCAAGCGCTTTCAAGGCCGAGAAATTTTGTGCGAGCCCGACAGCCGCAATCACTCTGGCCAATTTTTCAGCGGTTGTGGTATTCATGATCTCCAATGCAATGCGGGCAGTCGGGTGTGATTTAGTCGCCCCACCTATCAGCCCGACCGCCATCGGCATCTCGATCATTCCAGTCAAATTACCGTCCTGATCTATTTCCCATCGGGTCAGCGAACGATACTGCCCCGACCGCGCGGCATACGCGTGAGCACCTGCCTCAACCGCTCGCGTATCATTACCGGTGGCCAACACAACGGAACTCACCCCATTCATAACCCCTTTGTTATGCGTTGCGGCCCGGTACGGATCAATATCCGCGAAATCAAATGCCGATAGAATCCCCTCGCGAACCGACTCCCCACCAATGGCATCCAGCGACCAAGTGGCCCTGGCCCTTGCGAGGCGGCGATCGGCAAGGTTAGACAGAATCCGGAGATATGTCTTGCCGCCGGTCCATTCCGCAATCAGAGGAGCCACTGCCTCCGCCATAGAGTTAACGGCATTTGCGCCCATCGCATCGCGGGTGTCGACGATCAGGTGGGTAATGACCATGGGTCCGTTGCGCCCACCCTCGAGTACCCGAACTTCCAGATCTCGATAGCCGCCGCCATGTTTCAGCAATACCGGGTCGGTCTGGTCACAGACATCTCGAATCCTCTCTTTGTTCTCAAGAATCTGAAGGCGCGCAAATTCGGGATTACTGACATCAATGAGCTGCACCTGAGCGATCATTAACGAGCCTGACAGGGATGTCGTAAATCCACCGGAGTCACGACACTGCCTCGCAGCATTGCAAACTGCGGCAACGACGGATGATTCCTCAGTTGCCATCGGAATGAGCACGTCCTCGCCGTCAACAATCATGTTCGTCGCAACGCCCAGCGGAATATTCATGGTGCCGACAGCGTTCTCGATCATTGAGTCCACAACAGAAGCGTCAAGATTACCGGTGTTCGAGAGCTTTGCCTCTACACTCCGATCAAGGCCGGCAACCTCCATGACCTTGTTGAGCCTTTCTGACATTGAAAGCTTGTGGAAGCCGGATATACGGGAGTTTTGAGTGTGCATTTAAAGAATCTCCATTATATTTGTCAGGACGCCAGGCGCTGGGAAAGCTGGTTAGGCAACCAAGTCACCAAATCCGGGAATATCATAAACAGCACCAGCGCTATCATCTGAAGCAACAGGAAAGGAACAATGGCCCGATAGACCGTTTCCATCCCGATACCGGCTGGAAGCACCCCTTTGATGTAGAACAGGGTGTATCCGAACGGCGGGGTGATATAGGCCATCTGCGCAGTAATCAGGAACAACACGCCAAACCAGATCGGGTCAAAGTCGAAAGCGTTGATAATGGGAAGGAACACCGGTACACAAAGCAGAATGATGCCGATCTCATCCAGAAACAGTCCTAGCAGCACCAGGATGCCCATCATTGCGAGTAACACCAGCCAGCGGTTTAGTTCCAGATCCTGGATAAACGTCAACAGGGAGTCCGCGCCGCCAGTACCGGTGAAGATCGATACGAAAATCTTGGCGCCGATGGTGATCCACATGATCATGGTCGTCACACGCAATGTATCCATTGCGGCGGCACTCAGGTTGTCGGGTGTGAAGGTGCGCTGCAAAACTGCTGAAACCATAGCACCCACCACGCCAACGGCCGCGGCCTCAGTCGGTGTGGCGATACCCGCATAGATACTCCCAAGCACACTGAAGACAATCAGCGCTGGAAGTATGAGGGACTTAAGCGACGCAAACATCTCACGTACCGATACATCCACCTGCTCCGGACGTGGTGCCACACTCGGCTTTAAAAGGGTGCGGATCACCACATAGGCAATGTACAGCCCTGCCAAGACCATGCCCGGAATGATACCCGCCGCAAACATTTTGCCCACCGACACCTGCGCGGTTGCCGCGTAAACAATGGTGATGATGGACGGAGGGATCAGGATTCCTAGGGTGCCACCGGCACAAATGGTGCCCAGTGCGAGTTTTTCGTCATAGCCTCGGCGGAGCATGGATGGCAGTGCCAGAATTCCCATTGCCGCAACGGCCGCCCCTACGATGCCGGTCATCGCCGCCATCACAGTGCATATTGCGATGGTACCCACCGCCAGCCCACCGGGTAGTCGTCGGAACCAAAGTTCCATGGCCTTATACAAGGCTTCTATGATTCCCGACCGCTGTAGGATGCTGGCCATGAGCACATAGAGTGGTATTGCAAGAAGTACATCGGATGTCATGACATCGAATGTCTGCAAAACGGAAAGAACAAGGGCATCTGTTCCCCAGAGCGTTACAGTAAAAAGCACCGCCAGGGATATAAGAACGAACGCAAGTGGCATCCCGCTTAGCAACAGCACCAGCAGGGAAATAAACATCGCGGACAGAACAAAGGTCGAGCTCATGACACGCTCCCCCCACCCGTCCTAATTCGTACGATTGCCTGCAACGTTTCCGCAATTGACTGGAGCAACAAAAGAGTAAAGGCAACCGGTATCAAGGTTTTTGCCGGCCATATTGCCGGATTCCAGGACGAGAACGACGTTTCACCGGATTCAATTGAATTAACCGCAACAGGAATGCTTTGGCAGATCAGCACACAGGCGATTAACCCGATAACAGGATAGATGCCCGTATCGACGATAGCTGCTGCCTTTGCAGACAATTTGCCATAGAGAATGTCGACATTGACGTGTCCTGCGGTGTGCAGCAGATACGGGCCAGCCAACATAAAGTAGGGGCCAAGCAGCAGCGTGGACAATTCCAGCGCCCAGACAGTCGGCGCATCGAAAAAGTAGCGGGCCACCACTTCATAGGAAATAACAGCCACCATGATGAACACCAACAACGATGCCAACACTGCCAACCACCGATTCAGACTGGTGACGGCCTTGCAGTAGCCCTGAACAATAGACATAACCACTCCTCACTCTGCGGTATCAGCCCGGCGGGGACCGGGCTGGTTCTGATTTATGGCAGGGTGGGTATTATTCCAGCAGTCCCAGTTCCTTCATGAACTCGACCTGACTGTCCAGGACCTTGTTGGCAAGTTCATCGTCGCCAGCAGCTTTTTCCCAGGCTTTCATTGCGGTGGGGCGACCTTGCGCCACGGTATTGGCGTCCAGGTGGATGATTTCGGCTCCCTGCTCTTCAAACTTCTTTAAAGCGACTGCGTCCTGAGCCACGTTGTGTTGGCGAAGCGCTGCGGATACCTCACGTGCAGCACTTTCCAGCGCAGCCTTGTAGTAATCTGGCAATTTATCGTAGGCACGCTGGTTGGCAACATAGCTGGTAGCGGTGGTAGGTTGGTGGAAGCCTGGCACGATAACGTACTTGGCAACTTCACCAAGGCCGGCTTCGAAATTGGCGGTCAGATCGCCCCTGTCAGCGAAGTCTATAACTCCTTTTTCAAGCGCTTGATAGACTTCGGCGGTTGGCAACGGCGTGGTCGATACACCAAATTCTGACATCACGGTGCTGGCCAGGCCGACAAAACGACCTTTTTTACCTTCAACGTCGGCCAGTGTGTTTAACGGAAACTTGGAGTGAATGGGTTCCTGGCCGTAAACGGTCGGTGCGATATAAAAAAGCCCTGCTTTTGCATAAGCTTCGCGAGCAAACTCAAGGCCGCCACGCTCATAGAACCAGGCTTCATATTGATCTGACTCGGGAAATCCGAACGGTATCGTGCTTGTGAATGCAAACGCGGGTATCGAGCCTGCCTCATAACCATCAAAGGTTTTCATCATTTCAAAGGCACCACCCCTTACGGCTTCAAAAGCCTGAGCGGAAGGAGCCAGTTGGCCGCCGGCAAAAAGCCGGATAGTAAATTGACCATTGGTCAGTTCCGAAACACGGCTGACAAATCGTTTCTCAAATTCGTAGGGGGTGGTTCCTGCATCCCACAGAGCTTGCATTCGCCAGTTCACTTCAGGCAACTCTGTGGCCGACGTCACACCGGTAAAAATCGCGGCGGCAGCAACCAAACCTTTGCAGGCATGACGAAGACCGACAACGGTCTTCTGGCGTATCGATTCGTTCATAGTGTTCTCCATCGTACTCTTGGTTATTGTGTTTGTTATTGCCGCGTACACCTGCACGGCGCACCTGTACAAACTAGGACAGCTGACTAAAATGGACAAGTGACACTTGTGGCATGTGTACCACGGACTGTACCAGCTTATTTACTGGTACAATTTGGAGTTAATATGGCAAACGAAGTCTCCCGGGCGCAACACATCGCGGACACATTGATTCATCAGATTGAATCGGGACAGCTGATGCCCGGGTCACGGCTGCCGTCCATCCGGGTGGCGGCCGAAAGCCATGGGGTCTCCAAGAACACGGTAACGGACGCCTACGACCGTTTGGTGGCAACCGGTTACATCAGCCCTCGGCGGGGTTCCGGATTCTACGTGCAGGCGGCTAACCCGACACAACCTGTTCCCTACTCCGAGCACGTCACAGAAGCCCTGGATCTTGTTTCACTCTTGCGCGAACAATTGAATCAGCACTATGAAATCCGGGCAGGTGACGGCCGCCTACCCGCAACCTGGATGGAAAGTTCGGAGATCGGCAGATACCTCAAGCGCACAGGCAGCGCTTCCGATCTTGCCGACGACTTCGAGTATGGCAGACCACAAGGCCTTCAGGCTTTACGGGAAGACATTGCCCGAGCTTTGACTGACCGGGCAATCAGCGCGAGTCCCGACCAGATTCTGATGACGTTTGGTGCCAACCATGCGCTCGACCTGATCGTTCGCCATTTCGTGCAGCCCAACGACCCTGTTCTGGTCGAAACGCCAGGATATTACCCGATGTTTGGCAAACTCAAACTTCAAAAAGCCAACGTCATTGGCGTAAAGCGGGAATCCGATGGCCCAGATCTGGAGATGCTGGAGGAAAAGATACGGCGGTTCCGGCCAAAACTGTTTTTCGTTCAACCGATGGCTCACAATCCAACAGGCACTTCCACGTCACTGCAGAAGATGCATCGGCTACTCACGATAGCGGAAAGGTATGATCTGGTTTTAATCGAAGACGATCCCTTTGCCGATATACTGCCAAAGGCAACACCTCACCTCGCGTCACTGGATGCGCTGAACCGAGTAATCTACGTGGGAACGTTTTCAAAAACGTTGTCGGCCAGCCTGCGTTGCGGGTATATCGCGGCTAATTCTGCGCTGATCACGTCACTGACGGACATCAAGATGCTGACGGTGGTTAACAGTTCCAGCACCACGGAACGCATTGTTCACGAGATGATCGTCAAGGGTCGGTATCGTCGTCATTTGAAGAGACTACGGGATCGGGTGGCCAATGCCAGTGTCGACGCGGTATCGGCGTTGAGGGGCATTGGCCTGGACAACATCGAAAGCTCTGCAGGAGGGTATTACCTGTGGTGCCCGCTTCCACCTGGCGTGGACGTCATGGCACTAAGCAGGCGGGCTGCAGGAGAAGGTATTTTTCTGGCGCCCAGCCAACTTTTTGAGCTGGCTGACCAAAACGGGGAGTCCGCTCTGCGAATTAACATTGCTCATGCGAACAACCACAAGCTACTACGATTCCTACAGGCAGCTGTGCTGAAATAACCGCCTCAACTCGCTTTTTAAAACTTCCAGAACGGTGTATCCAGACGCTGTGCCACAAGCTCAGGTGGGTACCCAACGTCCTTGAGAAGGCGGGGTTCCATGGTCATGACCAGGTGGAGGAAGTTGCGCTTCATTCTCCACCCTTTGTACAGTGATGCGGCTCTTTTCATTTCAATCATCCATCTATCGGTAACAAAAAAGGGGCAACCGTAATCGGTTTTAAGTAGTTACCTATTCTATGGATGATCCCTGCCCGGCCCCATACTTGGAAACCACTACGAGGCCTGGTTTCGGGGTCTGCGAGCCTAGCAACTTGTACCTATGCTGCCCCGTTCGACTTCTTTACCAGCGTCTTATACAGGTCGTCTTTCAGTTGCAGGCGCTGTTGTTTCATCTGGTGCAACTGATCGTCCCCGATCGGTGCATCCCTGCGCTCCAGGCCTTCGATTTCCTGATCCAGCTCTGCGTACTGCCGAAAATGGTGCTGGAACGTCGGGTCGTTCTTTTTCAGTTCGTCGATCAACTCGCCAAACTGGGGAAATTCGTTATGAAGTTCGTGGTTGGAAATGCCCATTACCTCGTCTCCTTCTTTTCGCAGAGTGGTCAGTCAGCATGCCATTCATCATCGGGAGTTGTGAACCGTTAAAACGTTATAAAGCAACTCCCTATAAATCCGAATCCAGCCGTTCCAATCCGAGAGAAGCTTTAAACTCACGATACTCGTCACGGTAGACAATGGCACCGAGAGCCATCGCGGCCTTGGTGGCCATGCGATCAAAGCTGTCCCGGATCAGTCGGGGTATCCTGGCTTTCGGTCTCACGCTGGCCGTTTCAATCAGCACGGCGCCCATAACGAGCAGCGCATCAATTCGACGGTTATCACGGTCGCCATCCATTATGTGGCGGGCGACCGATTGCGCGTCATTCAATATCACTTTCTCGTCGTCATTCAGCGTGGCGCCGTCGAAGGCCATAAAGCTCTGATAGCGACGCGCCCGCTTCAGCATGAATACCTCGCGCACTGCCGGATCCGGTTCGCCGGAGTCCGGCTTGGTGTTGAGAAGTCCGTGAAGCCGGAAATCCACCTCCCCTGCTTCTCGTTTCTGTTCGAAGACGTGTTTGATATCAGCTCGGGCAATATCGGATGTGGTTTCCATGGCCTCGGCGATCACGGCATCGAACTTTGTTTTCTCGACTACGTCCAGGACACGCCGAATGGTATGTATAGACTTCATAAGCTCCGGCCACAGGCGCGGGTCCGCCTGGCCCGGTTCGTCCGGCATCCTGGTTTCGAGGGCCCGGGCACAGAAAAACGCCTTTTCCACGTCGCGAATCGCGATGCCCGGTTCGTTGGCGATCCATTTGACGCCATAGTCATTGAGGTCTTCAATCAGGCTTGAGGTGAGAATAAGCAGGTAATACTTCATACCGAGGGGAAGGTCTGTCATCAGCAGCACTCCTTCACAACAAGAGTTCCTGTCTACAGGTATAGCTGATTACAGGCTGAGTACCAGCTTTTCCGGGGTATCTCCCGCTCATCTTTGACAAAATGCTAATAGCTGGGAGCGATCAATAGGGTATAGGATGATTGAAAGAATCTGAGTATTGATCCGTTCACCTGAGGAAACTAGCACATGACGTACGCGCGAATTGTCGGCACGGGCTCCTATCTGCCCGAGAATGTCATGACAAACGAAGACATGGAGAAGGTCGTCGACACCAGCGACCAGTGGATTCGTGAGCGTACCGGCATTGAACAGCGACACATCGCCGTAGAAGGTGAAACCACTGTCGATCTTGCTGAAAAAGCATCCCGCCAGGCCATTGAAGCCGCCGGTCTTCAGCCTGCCGACATTGACCTGATTGTGTTCGCTACATCCACTCCGGACAAGATCTTCCCCAGCTCAGCGTGCATCCTACAGGCGCGACTCGATATTCATGGCTGCCCGGCGTTCGATATCCAGGCTGTTTGCAGCGGGTTTGTCTATGCGTTGTCTGTTGCTGACAAGTTCATCAAAACCGGCAGCAGCAAGAAGGTTCTGGTGGTTGGCGCGGAGCTGTTCTCCCGCATTCTGGACTGGGAAGACCGAGGCACCTGTGTGCTGTTCGGTGACGGTGCCGGCGCCGTCGTGTTGGAGGCCAGTGAGGAAACCGGCATTCTGTCGACCCACATCCATGCTGACGGCAAATACGAAGACCTGCTCCACGTTCCCTTTGGTATTGGCGATGGTTTCGATCAAGTCCGGGCCGGCAAGGGCCATGTTCACATGAAGGGCAATGAAGTGTTCAAGATTGCCGTGAACACGCTGGGGAGAATTGTGGACGAAACCCTGGAAGCCAATCAGATGAAGAAGTCCGATGTGGACTGGCTGGTACCACACCAGGCGAATCTACGGATTATCGCGGCCACGGCTCGTAAGCTGAACATGTCCATGGATCAGGTTGTGGTGACCGTCAACAAGCACGGCAACACCTCCGCCGCGTCGATTCCGCTGGCACTGGACGTTGCCGTTCGCGATGGTCGCATCCAGAAAAATGAGGTGCTGTTGCTGGAAGCCTTTGGTGGCGGGTTTACATGGGGTTCTGCGTTAATCCGATTCTAACCATCTACCGCAATTCGCGTCAGACGTATACTCTACCCGGTATCCGAATTCCCATAATACCGTTAAAGGGAAGGTTCCGTGAACGAGAGTGTCCGCAGTACAACACCGTCTGTGATCATCATTGGCACCGGTTTTGGCGGCCTGTGCATGGCCATCCAGCTCCGGAATGCCGGAATTGAGACATTTACCCTCCTGGAAAAAGCGTCTGGGGTTGGGGGCACCTGGCGTGATAATACCTACCCTGGTGCGGCCTGTGACGTTCAATCTCACTTGTACTCCTTCTCCTTTGAGCCCAAACACGATTGGTCACGAAAGTTCGGATTGCAGCCAGAAATTCTCGGCTATATGCAGCACTGCGTTGAGAAGTATGGCTTGGCGAAGCATATTCAGGTCAATAAGGAAGTCGCCAACGCAGTTTTCAACGAAGCCACCAACACCTGGACAGTCACCACCACCGACGGAGAGTCCCTGGTCGCCGATGTCATTGTCACCGCTACCGGTCAGTTGAATCAGCCCGCCAGGCCGAACATCCCCGGCCTGGATACCTTTGCGGGCAAGACGTTTCATTCCGCCCGTTGGGACCATAGCCACGACCTGAGTGGTAAGAACGTTGGCGTGATCGGCACCGGGGCCAGTGCCATTCAGTTTGTGCCGGAAGTCGCGCCAAAGGTAAAAGCTCTCAGCCTTTTCCAGCGTTCTGCAGCGTGGGTACTGCCGAAGCCCGACCGGCCGTTCTATAAATGGGAACAGGCACTGTTCCAGAAGGTTCCAGCCTGGGACCGCATCTATCGTTTCCTGATCTATTGGAAGAACGAAAGTCGCGCCCTCGCTTTCACCCGTTTTAACAGCTTGCTCGAAATCTTTGCCTGGCAGGCGAAGCGTTTTGCCAAACACCAGGTTCGCGATCCCGAGAAGTTCAGGCATCTGATTCCGGACTATAAGATAGGCTGCAAACGGATACTGATTTCCAACGACTGGTATTCAGCCGTTGATCAGTCTCACGTCGAGCTCGTCACCACTGGTATTGAGCGTGTCGTGGAGGAAGGTGTGATTACTACCGACGGCTCTTTGCACCGGTTAGACACGATAATCCTGGGGACCGGATTTGCAGCCTCGGAATTCCTGTCGCCGATGGACATCACCGGCCGCAATGGCGTGTCGCTCAACCAGGCTTGGGCCAATGGATCTGAGGCCTACAAGGGCATTACGGTTTCCGGATTCCCCAACCTTTTCATGCTCTACGGGCCCAGCACAAACCTCGCCCACAACAGCATCGTGTACATGCTGGAGTCGCAGGTCCGGTATGTGCTCTGTTGCATCAATATATTGAACGCAACACCCGGCACGGCTATGGATGTAAAACCGGATCGGCTTCGAGCGTTCTCTGAGGGCATTCAGACCAAGCTTAAAAACAGCGTGTGGGATTCCGGTTGCCACTCCTGGTATCTGGACAGTGATGGTAAGAACACGGTGAACTGGCCTGGCTTTACCTTCACCTACCGCAAGGCCACACGAGAGGTGAACCCGGATGACTACGAGTTCCTGCACCCTTCCGTTTAGCCTCTATTTACTCTATCCAGATTCGTCGATTTGACAGCTCGAATATATTCATAGGATGATTGGGTCATCATTTACCAGGATCTTAAACATGCAGCTCGCCAGAATCTCAAAGGGGTCTCTCGTCGAAACCGCCATAGAAAGCCTGCGCCAGGCCATTGAAAAAGGTCACTGGGCAATTGGCGAACGGCTGCCCGTTGAAGCCCAACTGTCGGAATCCCTCGGCGTGAGCCGTAACACCGTTCGTGAAGCGGTCAGGGTCCTGGTGCATGTTGGCATGCTGGAGACGCGCCAGGGTGACGGCACCTACGTTCGAGCCACAAAGGACGCGGGAGAAACCCTGCGGAGAATCAACCGCGCTCAGTTAAGAGACAAGCTCGAAGTACGGATCATGCTTGAGACCGAGGCTGCGAAGCTCGCTGCGGAGCGTCGGGACGCACAGGACCTGGAGAGAATGACACTCGCCCTGGATGAACGGGCGAAAGCCGGTGACGATGTTGAAAGCCGCATCCGTCACGATCACGCCTTTCATACGGCGTTG
Source organism: Marinobacter sp. B-12 (assembly GCF_056857915.1). Taxonomy (NCBI): domain Bacteria; kingdom Pseudomonadati; phylum Pseudomonadota; class Gammaproteobacteria; order Pseudomonadales; family Marinobacteraceae; genus Marinobacter; species Marinobacter sp. B-12. The sequence goes on from NZ_JBSXOB010000034.1 coordinate 22,819, forward strand.
GTCGCGGCTTCACACAACCCTGCCCTGTCGGAGCTTTACGACTATTTTGCCCATGCGGTGACACAAACCATTGAACTGACCGAACTCGATTCAGAACTTCCTGAACCTTCCCAGGAGGATCACGAACTGCTACTGGCGGCGATCCGACGACAGGACCCCGTTAAGGCGGAAGCGCTGTCGAAGGCCTTGCTCCAGCCAAGCCTTAGAGCATTGGGGAAGACGCATCCATGAAATTCAGGCTAGATACTTTCACGCTACTGCTTTTGGGTGCGATTGTCCTCGCCACGTTCCTGCCGGTACGTGGTGATGCCGCTAACGCCCTGGCAACCGCAGGCACTGTGGCCGTGGCACTCCTGTTTTTCCTCCATGGCGCGGCGCTTTCACGTGAACAGATTGTAGCCGGTGCCACCCATTGGCGCCTGCACATCATCATTACCGCTTTCACCTTCGTTTTCTTTCCCCTGATGGCATTGCCCATCAATGAAATCAGCCGCTTTGCGCCTCAGTGGATGCCGGCAGATCTGGGGTTGGGATTCCTGTACCTGGGTGTGCTGCCGTCGGCCGTCTCTTCCTCGATTGCCTATACCGCCATGGCAAAGGGCAACGTGCCCGCTGCCATTTGCAGCGCTGCCGCTTCCAACGTGTTCGGCATGATGTTGACGCCATTCCTGCTGTTGCTGCTGGTCAGCACGTCAGGAGACGGCGGCTTTTCCGTGGCTGAGGCGCTCAAAGACATCGTGCTACAACTGCTTCTGCCGTTTGCGGTTGGCCACGGCCTGCGCCCCTTGTTGGGCGGTTTCCTGGCTCGGCACGAAACGCTCGCCTCCCGCTACGACAAGTTTGTGATCTGGCTGATCGTGTATTCCGCTTTTTCCCATTCGGTTGCAAGCGGCCTGTGGCAGAACCTGCCTTTGAAGGCGATTCTGCTGGCCATTGGGTTGTGCTTCGCGCTGCTGGGATTCTTTATGGTATTGGCGATGTTTGTGGTCCGCCGGTTTGGGTTCAGCCTGGAGGACGAGGCTGCCGTGGTATTCTGCGGCTCAAAGAAGAGTCTGGCCTCCGGCCTGCCCATGGCCAAGGTGCTGTTTTCCGGACACCCCGGGTTTGGCATGATCGTGCTGCCGATCATGTGCTACAACCAGATTCAGGTCATTGTGGGGGCCATGCTGGCTCAGACGTATCGCCGCAAGATTGAGGCCGCGTCAGCCGCCGCCCCCCATTCCACTGAACAAGGTCGCTAATACTGCCAAGCCGACAATCCAGCCTATCACCGCGGGCCAGAAGTTAACCATCTGCGGCGGCAGTTCTTCCTGTGGCTGTTCATCACCCGTTGGATTTTCCGCCTCCAGGTCCTCTTCGGCATCATGCTCCTGCACGTCCCGCAGGCTATGCCAGTCGAACCACCCCGCCAGAAACTGCACAACCGGCGCCGGGAAACTGCCGTTCTGCGCCATTGGCCGAACCTGAGGCTCCAGCGCGTCGGCGATTTCTCTGCGAACATGAGACTGATCCGCGGGTGGCTCCCCGAGAATGGCTTTCCAGATCTGCGCGTCCTTGCTGCGGCTGGAATCATTCAGCAGGGCTCGTACCTGGATGACCACCTCTCTTACCACCTGTCGTTCCGAGGCATCCAACCCCTCAGCCTCCTGCCTTACCGTCGCAGGGGGCTCAGCCACCTGAGGCTGACCTTCATTACCGGCATCGGACGGACCGTTATCCGTTTGCGGCTCGCCGCCCGTTGCTTCCTTGAAAGCCTGCCGCAACCGTTCAAGCTCCTCACCAGAGGCGAACTTTTCCTGTTGCTCATAAGCCGCCCTGATACGGGCATGATCATCGGTGGGCTCGATACCCAATACTTCCCAACAATTCATAGAGTTATAACTCATTCATCAGACTTTCATTAAATTTTAGAGAGACAAATGTAATCTGGTCACATAGGATATAAAAAAGCGTTCACCATAAAAAATCCCACACTCGGCAAAGTATAAAACGACACTCATGCCAGTTACGACCTATCTCATTAAATTTCCGGGGCTTGTTCGCCCTGATACTTATCGCAGTCGCCTGATGTCGGTGTTTGCAGGCACCTTCATCGCCGTTGTTCCGGTGGTAGCGGCGGAAAGCGACGACCAAATCTTCGAGCTGGCAGCGCTTGGCGATTCACCGGACGCCTTTGAAATGGATTCCAGAATTCCAGAAGTACTGACCACAACCCGTCTCAGGCAACCGAAGTCACGTGTGCCCGGCACGACCACCATCATCACCGGCGAAATGATCCGGGATCTCGGTATCATGAACCTGGTGGAAGTATTTCGCCTGGTCCCTGGCATGACTGTAGCCGAGGTTGGGAGCAACAGTCCGGTAACTAGCTACCACGGTACTGTACATTATGAGCAGCGCCGACTGCAGGTTCAGGTTGATGGCCGTACGTCGTACCGCCCTAACCTGTCCGACATGGACTGGAATACCATGCCGGTTCCCCTGGAGCTCATAGAACGAATCGAGGTCAGCCGTGGCCCAAACAGCGCCGCGTACGGCATCAATGCCTTCCTCGGAACCATCAACATCATCACCCGTGCACCAGAGGATACGGCCGGCATCGAAGCCCGCGCCATTACCGGTTCCAGAGGCTATAAAAGGGTGTTTGGTTCCGCCGGCAACGCCTCTGGCGACTACAACTGGCGCCTCGCCTACGAGAAACGCAAGTCTGACGGCTTTGATGAGCAGGTAGACGATGACATCTACTATCCCTTTCATGATGGCTACGACATCAACACCTTTACGTACGACAGCAGTTTATTCCTGAATAGCCAGTACAGTTTGGACTTGCGCGGCGGTGTGGTGGATGGCGTTGACGAAGAGGACCAGATCAAGAACGGAAAACTCGGCGCCGATGACCACCCTGACATCATTGTCGACGACTATTATCTACAAACCCGCCTGAACGTGACGACCTCCGAAAACCATTTCTACCATGTTCAGGCCAGCTTCCAGAACTATGATCGCCGGCAGCGCTGGAGCATCTGCATTCCCGGGGATACCTTTGACAACATTCTTCAGGGAAACAGCTTTGATCTTGAGCCCTGCACCGCCAACGAAGTAGACCCTTTCAGGGCAAACTTGAATGAAGACATCGAGGAATCCCGTCTGGAGTTCGAAATTCAGGATACCCTGTTGTTCAACCCGGACCTCAAACTGGTATCAGGTCTTGGTTATCGTAAGGACACTTATCGATCTGAAACCTATTTCAATGGCCGCGGTAACAACTATCAGTCGCAGGTTTTTGCGAACCTTGAGTATTCCCCTTTACGTTGGCTTACGTTGAACGCTGGCGGCAATTGGGAAAAAACCACAACCACGGACGAAGGCTATTTTTCTCCCAGGGTGGCCGCCAACTTCATCCTGGCCAACAACCACACGCTCCGATTTGTCTACTCCGAGGCGGTACGCACACCGGATGCGTTCGAACAGAATCCGGACTGGTCCTATCGCCCCAGGAATGTTCAGCCACCATACGCCTCTCTTGAAGGGCAACGATTCCTGGTGGGTAACCTGGTCGACCCCGCCACCTCGACGTATGGCAAAACACTTGAAGAAGAGCGCATAATATCCCGGGAAATAAGCTATTTTGGCCAGTACTATCTGGACAGTTCCACTTTTTCACTGGAAGTTCGTTATTTCAACGACAAGCTTCGAGACATGATCAGCGGCATCATCAACGAAGAAGACTGGACCATCGACAACAATGTCGCACTCGATCAGAAAGGCTTTGAGGTAGAGGCGTCATTGGACTTTCCCGGTACAAAGCTGAGGATGAGCTATGCTTATCTGGATCAGGATGGCCGCTATACCGGTGCCAATGATCGCGATGCCGGTGACAAACAATACGCCATTGACCTGTTGGGGCGGTTGTCGGTCCGGCATTCAGGAAGTTTTGCGTGGATACAGGACCTGCCTTTTAATCTGACCTCATCAGCGGCGTTCTATTTTGCCGATGAGTTCAGGCGGTCCCAGTTCGAGCGTCTGGATCTGAGATTGGCGAGGCACATTTTCGAAACCGGCTATAGTTATGAGTTTGCCGTTACCATGCAACACTACCTTGACCAAGATACGACAGATCTGAGCCCTGATAACATCATTAGGGATCATAACCAGTTCTTCGCTGAAGCTGGTGTAAGATTCTAAAGGCACCACTCGGACGATACCCGACCCTGGATGGTATGAAATCAACGTACAACACCAAAGTGGGGAAAGAACCAAGTGGCCATGCCAGGCGCGCGTTGGGCGGCGCCGTGCTGACACTGCTTGCCGTCTTGTCGGTGTCTTTTCAGCCTGCTTACGCGCAACCCACTTCAGCTTCCCAGGTGTATCTGGTCGGTTCCGAGAACTCGGCTCTAAACCGCCGCATGCTCACCCTGCTTGAGGAGGCGCTGGGCAGTGCTGTCAATATTCGCTCCTTCGACAGCGGTCAGACGTCTCAGGACAATACCACACCAGTTATCGCGCTCGGACCAAAGGCTTTCTCACGGGTCAGGCAGGAAAACCGTCATGTGCCTATCCTGGCTTTGCTTGTGGATCAATCGTTTATTGACGGATATGCTGAGCGCTCCGAGGGCTCGGTTTCCGGCATACTTTACAATCCCCCGCTGATCAGACAGGCCATTGCTGGACAGGTAATTCTACCCCATGCCACCCGGGTGGCAATGCTTGCCCGTCCCGAAACCGTCGAGCTCTACGACCCCCTACTCGACAAACTCCCAACCTACGGGCTCCAGGCGCGGGTATTTGTCGTCGGCTCCGACAACGACCTGATACCAACGCTGATTCATGCTCTGGACTACGGTGACTTTATTCTGGCCGCGCCGGACAGCGGTATATACAACCCACGAACGATCAAGCATATCCTGCTGACGGCCTACCGTCGTAACCGGATTGTTATCGGCCCGAGCCAGGCCTATGTTAAAGCGGGATCACTGGCGTCGACCTATACACCTTTAACCGAGATTGCCAAACTGGCGGCTGAATACATAGAACAATACCGCCTCGACGGCCAGTTCCCCCCGCCCGCCTATCCCAATGTTTTCAGAATCGAGCTTAACGGCCAGGTTGCGCGTTCACTGAACATTCCGCTGCCCGATCGTGAGGAAATTGTCGAGTCTGTCAGCGAGCGGCTTGCCGGTTCCAAGGAGGTGTCTGATGATTAAGCGTATGGGCAGGCCTATCTCCCTCACGCGGAAGCTGTTGCTACTGGGTGCCGCACCGGCGTTCGTCATGTTCATCGTGCTGATGGTGTTCTTTACGTCTGCTCGGCTCGACGACGCCCGCAAGGATCTGGCTGATAGCAGTCAAATGCTTGCTGACAGCCTTGCACCAGCGGTCGAATATGCCGTCGTTTCAGGGAACACGGCCGCCCTTGAGCAGATTCTGTCGCAATCACTGCGGCGCAGCCGGGCTCAATGGATAAGCGTCTCCAACGTGGTGGGCGACGAGGTCGGATTCGTCTCTGCGGAAGACCCAGGCAATATCAGTACTGAGGACACCTTCGACGTTTTTGAATCGGAGATACTGCAACAACCGCTTGACCTCGGAGAATACCGCCAGACTGAATGGTTCGAACCAAACTACGGGTTCGGGTCGGGAGCGCTTCGTGTGGGTACGATTCAGGTCGGTGTCAACAAAGCCCAACTCGCTGCACGCCAGCAAGACATCCTTTGGACATCATTGGCGGTTGGATTTTCGCTGCTGTTATTTACGCTCTTAATAGTCAATCATTCACTGAACAGCATCGTCTCACCTATCCACGGCCTATCCCGTCGGGTTGCAAAACTGACCAATCGCGAATACGAAGAAGTTGAGGTTGGCCTTACAGGTACCACCCGGGAAACCCAAGAACTGGAGAAGAGCCTGAACGCCCTCTCCAGGCACCTTCGAAATCTCAAAGCATCCAGGGATGAAACTCTGGCTTCCTCTGAAAAAGCCCGTGAACGCTCGGAAATGGCGAATCGAGCCAAATCCGAGTTTCTTGCCACTATGAGCCATGAGTTACGGACACCGCTCAATGGTGTTCTGGGGATGATCGAACTTGTGACCGATGAAGCCCTGAGCGCGCGACAGAAAGACTATCTCCAGACAGCGCGGCAGTCCACCGAGGATTTGCTGACGGTTATTAATGACATACTGGACTATTCCCATATTGACCGCGGTACGCTGGAACTGGATAACCGCGAATTCGACCTAAAAGAACTCATCACCAACTGCACCGCAAGCTACCGTCATGTGGCGGAGCAGCAGGGTTTGGTCCTGTCCACCATATTCACGGGAGATTGGCCGGACCATCTGGTAGTACTCGGTGACGCTCCGCGCCTGCGTCAGATTCTGGCGGGCCTTATCGATAATGCCATCAAATTCACAGGCGACGGTTTCATCGAAGTTCAGGCTGGCTTTTTCGCCGTTGAAGAGAACTGTCTGGTGCTCAACTGCACTGTCAGCGACTCCGGATGCGGCATTCCGGTTGAGCGGATTCAAGACATCTTTAACTCCTTTGAGCAACTCGATACCGGTGATTCACGTCGTTACGGCGGCACCGGCATGGGGCTCTCGCTGGTCCAGAGACTGGTGGAACTGATGGGAGGCCACGTTAAAGTTCAAACGGACATTGGCAAAGGATCACAGTTCCGCTTTGAACTACCCTTTGAACTGGCGACCCAGGAAGATCACTTGGAACAGGCAGAAAAGGCTCCCATCGAAGCTGGCAGTGAGCAAGCCCGCGCTTTGGTCGTGGAGGACAACATGGTGAACCAGAGGGTCGCCACCGCTTTGCTTAAACGGCTAGGCTTTGAAACAGATACTGCTGCCAATGGTGAGGAGGCGCTGCAACTTGTCCAGACCAACCACTCAGGCTACGACGTTATCCTGATGGACTGCCAGATGCCAGTAATGGACGGCTATGAAACAACCCGCTGTATCCGGGAATGGGAAAAGAGCAACGGCCAGGGCGGAACACCTATTATCGCGCTGACAGCCGACGTTCTTCCGGGAACCGAATCCAGCTGTCGAGAAGCGGGCATGAACGATTACCTGGCCAAGCCAGTAAGAAAAGAAAACCTGAGAGTGGTACTCAGCCGCTGGATACGGGTGTAACCAGCGGCCCTTCGTAAGACGGAAAGATTACGTGACGGGCTCACGCATGGTGACGAACTCTTCGGCGGAGGTCGGGTGGATACCGATGGTGCTGTCGAACTGCTCTTTGGTCGCGCCGGCTTTCAGGGCAACCGCTATCCCCTGGGTAATTTCCCCGGCATCGGGCCCAACCATATGAGCGCCCAGCACCCGGCCTGTGTCAGCGTCCACCACCAGTTTCATCAGTGACCGCTCATCCCGCCCACTCAAGGCATGTTTCATCGGTTTGAACTCCGACCGGTAGATACGGAGCTTATGCCCGGCTTCCCTTGCCTCCGCTTCCGTCAGGCCGACCGTTCCGATATTGGGCTGACAGAATACCGCCGTAGGAATGCTTGTATAGTCCATCTCGCCCTGGCCGTCTCCGAACAGTCGGCGAGAAAGCACCATACCCTGTGCCAGCGCCACCGGCGTCAGTTGGGGTGTGCCGATAACATCTCCGAGGGCTGTAATGGAGGGCACGGCTGTCTGAAAGTGATCGTCTACAACTACGTGGCCGGAGGCACTGAGCTGAACCCCAAGTGCCTCAAGCCCCAGGCCATCTACCAATGCACGGCGCCCGGTAGCCGCCATCACAAGACCAGTGTTCATACGGGAGCCATCGGTCAGGTCGACGTTGTAGTGGGTGTCCTCGCTCTCGATGGATTCGATATTGACGCCAAAGCGCAGGTCGACGCCCTTCTTGCGTATTTCCGCAGCAGTAAACTCTCGGATGTCGTCATCAAAGCCGCGAAGAAACAGATCCCCCCTATAAAGAAGTGTTGTCTTAACGCCAAGCCCGGCAAGAATACCGGCAAATTCTACCGCTATGTAACCACCGCCCCAGACCACTGCCTGCCTCGGCATTTGCGGCAGGTAAAACATCTCGTTCGAGGTAAGAACACATTCCTTGCCGGGTACATCCGGGACCACTGGCCAACTGCCGGTGGCAATGGTGATATGCTTCGCGGTATAGGACCGCTCTCCCACCACAACGGTGTGAGCGTCGGTCAGCGACGCGGTGCCTTCAATCACCGTAACGCCGGCATTGGCCAGCATACGCCCATAGATCCCGTTAAGACGTTCGATTTCTGCGTTCTTGTTGGCAACCAGTCTGGTCCAGTCAAAGCTCACCTGGTCGCCGGGAACGTTCCATCCATACCCCGCAGCGTCCTCAATGTCTTCTCCGGCGTGGGAACCATAGACAAACAATTTTTTGGGTACGCAACCCACATTGACGCAGGTCCCGCCCAGGTAGCGCGATTCAACCACGGCTACTCGAGCTCCCTTGGCTGCCGACATGCGCGCCAGTCTTACACCGCCGGAGCCGGCTCCCACAACAATAAGATCAAAATCCTGTCTGTCAGACACAGTATCTCCTGTCGTTATCGACAATCTGTTCGTTCAACCGGATACCGCCGCCTGTTCGTCGGGGCGGACCTCACGGAATAGTATGTGATCCTCAAAGCTCCCCAGGCGAATAGTGCCAAGGCTTCGGAACCCCTCTGACTCGTAGAACGGAAGGTATCGGCTGTTGCCCGTATCCAGGACAAGCCCGCTCCCCCGGGGATTTTCTGCGCAGAGCCGCTCAACCGTGGATAACAGCAATCGCCCATACCCCTTGTTTTGATAGTTCGGATTCACCCCCATCAACGGCAACTGGTGAGCCAGGGGCTGGGGTAGCATTTCCCGGATCCTCTCATGATAATCCAGGTAACGACGGGTGCAGGCAAACCCTGTGGTCAAAACCATACGAATGCGCCAACTGAGCTGCTCCGCGAGGTTCAGCCGAAGCTCCGGCTCGCCAATGAATGCAACGGCAACGAGGGTATCGTTCACCAACACACCCACCGCGTCCTGATTCAGACCAAAATAGAGGTCAATCAGTTCCCGCACCGTGGCCCGCACGCGCTGCTGATAGCCAGGCCGACGATGATCAAACAGGTACTGGAACGTCGGTTCATCCCGGTACGCATGGACTAATATGGAAATCGCCTCATTTCGGGCACTTCCGTCGAGTCGAACAATGACTGGCTCCTGGCTATTCTTGTTCTGCGTGCCGTCACTCATTACATGTTCTCCAGTGTCTGCCTCAAATCGTTAACGTCAGACGTACGGATACGATCCCTGGATCGTTCTGTCGGTCCATGGATGCTTGATCTATTTGAACACCGTGGCTAGTGTTCAGGCGTTCAAGCCAGCTGGCCACCTCAGTGAATGGTGCACCCTCGAGCCAGACCCGAATGGCGTTCTCACCGCTGGGCTCGAAGCGCTGAAGCGAAAGGCCCGATTCGCTGGCACTACGCGTCACCAGCGCCATAAGTGCTCTACCGTCTACCGGCGTATCAGAACCTGCGCCTCCCTGAGACGAACTGGCACTGGACAGACGCTCCAATGACTGACGATTAGCCTCAAGCCACGCCAACAGTTCAGTGGCACGCTCCCTCGACTCGACAGCTTCGGCGTGGAAATCCGTAGCGGGGCGCCAAATCCCAAAATAGAGAATACCGAGGAGAACGGCCACCGCAAGAACCGACAGAGCCTGCTGGTCCCTGCGAGGCAACTGGTCATACTGGGCGATGAGCTTTCCGACGGCTGGCTGCTCCTTGATCCTGTTTAACATGCCATTATCCTCCCGAAACCGTCAGGCGACCGCGGGCGCCATCGGATTCATTAACCACCGAGCCGATCTTCGCTTCCAACCCCCGACTGGTCAGGCCGTTTCTCAGGGTGCTGAGCTTGTCATAGCTGTCCGCCCGCACATCTACCACAAGTTCCCCGCGATTCCGGCTGTAGTTAACCGAATTGAAATTGACAGCGCGTGAATCGGGAATCTTCGAATACTGTTCACCCGTGTACTTCATCAACGTTATAAAACCGGCGTCTGGGCCCTCTGCCTGAAGTTGGCGCATCTGCCCTTCAACAACCCGGCGTACGTTTCCTGCATGGGTCCTGGTATCTCCCGGGAAGGCTTCACGATAAACCGCCATCGCCTGTCCGCGGATCTCGTCGGCTTGCTGCTGATGATAGAAGCCCATGCCTACTTCCACGCCAATCTGGATCATAAACCATACACAGGCCACGGCAACAAGCGGTTTCCACGCGCCCAACACACTCGATTTATCCGAGCGGATGCTATAGGCTCCCTGGCACAGGTTGATCGGTTGGCAAAGGTGATGATGGTGGGAATGTGCCAGCAGTTCCAGCGGCATCAATTCAAGCGTTTCCTCGCGGACCGTCAAGCGCCCCGATGATTTCAACTCGCTCAGGTCAGACTGCTGACGCTCAAACTCCTGCTCAGTGCCGTAGACCGTGACCGGCACCTCGGCAACTACCTCATCAGAAGGAGGGAGCGCGAGCGTCTGAGCGAACATCGCCAGGTTACGCGCATGTACGCTGAGCCATTCCCCTTGGTCACTTGATAGCATGGCGGAATCGCCATCTAAACATACCGACCAACCACCTTCAGTTACCGGCAGTAAGCTGGAATCCGGGTAGATCGCATCCAATTTAAGGTGATCCCACCCACTGAACATCACCACCCATTCTGCCATTTGACCATGGTCTATAGCGGCCACCCGAAAACCTTTCTCCGTTCGGTTGCCAAGGGCCAGATGAACGTTTTCGATATCCTGGGCAACCTGTTCCTCAACCGCATAGGGCAGTGCCTGATGAACAAATCGCGTTTGTTTGGCAGGAATATCAGCTACGCAAAACAACGCTTCGTCGCCGGGGATGAGACCCACCAACAGGACGTTTTCGAGGTCATTCTGGGTCAGAGTCTGCTCGATGGTGTCTCGTGAATCCGCTGTTCCCCGGGCCTGGGCATCTCCACTGGCATCCACCAGCACCCAATTGTACAACTGGGCTTCCGGGTTGGCGTCGAGGTCCGCGAACGGTGGCCGCGGCCTGACGTAGAGGCGATAGGACATTCTGAACAGTTTCCTTTTTCGAAACCCTCTCGGGGTTATCGGTTCTTTTTGTGACGATATTGCGGCTCCGGACTTCCCTATTCCTCGGAAACGCTGAACGGTTCTTTGGTAATGCGATTCTTTTGCCCGATGTCACGAGAAACGGTCTGCATCTCGCCTTCCGGGCTTCGATAAACCGTGCTGACCAGGTTGGCAACCCGGTTATCGTAAGTAATACGCGACACCACTTCAAAAAAACGAGTCTGCAGGCCCAGGCCGGTTGACTTGAGGCCAAGGCCAGCGAACTCCGGTAACGCCAGGAAGTCCTGTACGTTCTCGAAGCGCTCCTCCAAACGTCTCTCAAGAATAGCGGCTGCCTGCGCCTGTGTCAGTTCCTCGTGAAGGGACCTGAGTACCGGGGCCGTCGCGGTATTCACATTGATGCCCAAGCCGGTCACAGGTAACGCCGATACGTGAGGCCTTAATCCCCGGTAGGCTTCCTCGGTCATACCATCGATCATGCGGAGTTCGGAGACATCGACAAAGGGCTGGTTGCCGGCCCGGTAAGCCGGATCCTCAGACAGGTACCGCCCGTCCTCCGCTCCATTGGCGCTGACGGTCTGGTCGTTCGGATCGATCCAGTCGATCAGCGCATCGACTTTGACCCTGGTGATGTCAAGAACCAGGAGCAAACGGGCTATACGATCACGAACAATAGGGTCGACCTGTCCGTTGGCACTCACCAGATCATTGAGGTTGATTCTGCCGCCGAGATCATCAACTTGAATTTCAACCACGCCATTATCATCGAGAGGGAGGATGGCGGCATTCTTGGCCCAGAACTCATCCAGGCTGTCCACCATAAGGTTGTTTTCCTTATCGTCCTCAAAGTCCCGTACCAGAATCTGGCGGGCGAAAGCTTCCGCCCCCAGGGCGACGCTGTGCCCCTGCTGTTGGGCAAGGTAGTGACTGGCGCGGAACACCCGCACGCTTTGCTGCTGCGTCATGCCTGTGGCCAACATGACCACCAGTGCCATGGCGAGGAGTACCATGATCAACGCCACTCCGCCCTGAGAATTAGCCGGTCTTCCGTTGAATGGACGTTTACCCACCAACTGCTCCTGTTTCGGAAGAGTTCTGGTCCTGTTGCTGGTCATCGTCCTGATCATCCGCGGCGTCGTTGACGCTGTTCACCACACCCTGGGCAACGTCATTATCAAAATCAGGAAGCGTAAAGGTCCTTACCAGCTCACCAAAGCGTTCGTGCTCTATGGTGACCTCAATACCCAACGGTAAGGGAATGTCGGGGCGCGTACCCGGCGTCGTGTTGGCCATACTCTCTTCGTCAGGCCATTCATCCCGCCAGTTTCGCTGGTCATCGAGAAAGCGGACGGTGAAGTCGGTGACATTGGAAAGCAGAAGAAGGTCCTGGCTGTTGTCTTCCTGGCCCCTGTCGACGGTTACCCAGTACCGTCGGCGCAATTCGTCCCCGGTGTATTCCCAGCCAACCCGTTGCAGACTGCTGCGTCGGGTTCCAAGCGGATTGCGCCATCCCTGGCGGGTGAGAATCAATGAAAATTCCTCCTCACGGCTGGTCAGTGCGGGACGAAAATCGCCGTATATGTCGCGGGCGGACCGGTTCACCACCTGGGTAATATCCCGGTCCAGCAAGAGCATGGTGCGTTGAATGTCATCAAACTGTTCCGCGACTTCGTTGACCCGATCCCTGGACGAGACCACATTGCCCAGCACCTGCCATACCCCGAGGCCGATAACAGCGGTGATGGTCACCGCGATCAGCACTTCCATCAGGGTAAAGCCCGCTTGAGCGGAAGGATGCGACCGGTGTTGAGAAACGATCATGGGGGCCGACATCAGTTCTCACCAATAAATGCAGACAACGTGTGAATCGGGGCGGGCTCGGTTCTGTTGCCACGGTATTGCGCTACCGTTACCTCAACCCTAAGAATGGACGGGTCCTCTGTGGCAAGGACAGCGGTCGTTACCTGCCATCGATAGGACCCATATTCGATGTCGTCCGAGTTCTCTGAAATAGAGGGAAGGTTTTCCTGAAGCCGGATTTCGTTGATGCGATTGTCCGCCACCCAGCCAGCCAGGGTTTTGTCGCGAATTCGCTCATAACTGGAAATATACTGACTGCCAACCTCAGCGGCCGCGGTCGCAATCAGGCCAAACACCAGCAGAGCCACCAGGACCTCAATCAGTGTATAACCGCGCTGGCCCTTCATTCTTCCTCGGCCTCCTCGCTCCCGGGATGGCGCCATTCCAGGGGAGAAACACCATCAGACGCAATGGTGTGCATCCTGGAATCGTCACGGCCAACGAGGAACTCCAGCTCAAAGAGCGTGGTTTCACCGCTGGAGAAAAACACCACATCCGGCCTCAGTTCGTCTTCCTCAGACGCCAGGCGGGGGGTATCGCTTTCTATGTATTCGGTCACTGTGATCCATTCCGGAAAGCTCCGTGTCCGGAACATTCGCTCGGCGGGTTGCTTCCATTCGCCACTCAACTCTTCCCAGGCGACAAAACGATAGCTCTCATCCTCGAGGATCAGGCCCAACTCAGTATTGTTCAGTATTGACTGCTCTGAGGCAGTCTGCATCAGCAGGTAGAGCTCGCGTACTTCATTTTCCATCTCGCGATCACGCGAGCTGCCACCCATCGACATGACGGCAAGCGCCGCGAGCAGTCCAACCACCACCAGGACAACGAGTATTTCGATCAGTGTAAAGCCCGACTGTCGCGTCCTGGAGAGCACGATCAGTCCCTGACCTTCCATACACTGATGTCGGCGTTGTCATCGTCACCGCCTTCCCGGCCGTCCGCACCATAGGAATACAGGTCATAGGGGCCTTCCCTGCCTGGATTAACATATTGGTATGGCGCGCCCCAGGGGTCTTCAGGAACGCTGTTCAGATACCCTTCTGGATTCCAGTTTCTTGGCTCGGGGCTGCCGCTGGGTTTGGACACCAGTGCCTCAAGGCCCTGCTGGGTTGACGGGTAATGACTGTTATCGAGACGGTAGAGATCCAGCGCGTTTGCGATGTTGCTCATCTGTGTTTCGGCAACCGTCACTCGGGCCTGGTCACTTCGCCCCATGATATTGGGCGCCACAATGGCTACCAGCAAGCCCAGAATAACCATGACCACCATGATTTCGATCAGGGTGAAACCCCGTTGTGCCACTTGATGTTTCATTGTTTCACTCTTCATCTGTTCCTATCTCTGGGTTTGGAAATGGGGTTGGCCCGCCGGTCCTGGCCTAGCCAACCAGGTTGCTCATATTCAGGATCGGAAGCATGATTGCCAGCACGATAATCAACACAACCACCCCCATCAACAGCAGCATCATCGGCTCGAAAAGACCCACGATGGCCGCGATCTTGGACTGCAGGGTGTTCTCCTGCATTGTGGCGGTCCGCTCCAGCATACCGTCCAGTTCGCCGCTGGCCTCGCCGCTGGCTATCATATGCAGCATCATCGGCGGGAAGTAGCCCGTCTGGTCCAGCGAACGATGCAGGGAACCGCCTTCACTGACCTTTCTGGCTGCATCCCGCAGTTCCTGACGCAGATGGTCATTCGAGAGCACCTCACCGGCAATGCGCATGGCTTCCACCAACGGCACGCCACTGGTGGTCAGAATGCTCAGTGTACTGGCATAGCGTGCAGTGTTGACACCGCGAACCATGCCTGAAAACAGCGGCATGTTGAGCAGGCTTTTATGAAAGCGGAGCCGGAACGAGGGTTTCTTCAATGACCACCGAAAAACAACCAGTGCGATAATGATCAGTATCAGCAGATAAATACCGTAGTTGCCCAGAAAATCAGAGACTGCCAGCATGGCGGCCGTCAGCGCCGGAAGCTCCTGCCCCTGCTTCACAAACACCTCGATGATGTCCGGCACAACATAGGTCAACAGGAACACCACAATGGCAATGGCCACAACGCTGAGAATGATCGGGTAAATGGCCGCCAACTGGATTTTCTGACGGGCCTCCTGCCGGGCCTCGGTATAGTCCGCCAATCGGTTGAGCACCAAATCCAGATGGCCGGCGTGCTCACCCGCCGCGACGGTGGAGCGATAGAGCCGTGGAAATGCCCGTGGGAACTCACCCAGGCTGTCTGCCAGGCTGTAACCCTCCATCACTTTCGCGCGTATGGCAATCAGCATACTGCGAATGCGCGGTTTGGAGGACTGCTGGGCGGCTGCCGAAAGCGCCTGCTCGATCGGAATGCCTGACTGGATAAGCGTCGCCAGTTGCCGGGTCACCAGGGCCAGATCCGCTGTGGCCAGGCTGCCCCGACTACTGAGAGGGTTGCTCCGGGCCTGCTTTTCCGAGGCGGGCTCCACCGCCAGCGGTGTCAGGCCCCGTTCCCGTAGCTGTTGGCGGACCGCTCTTGGTGCATCGGCCTCAACAACGCCCTGTTTCTGTTTTCCGCGACTGTCGAGCGCCTTGTAATCAAATGCTGGCATCGAGTTATCTGCTCCGGTGGGTCACGCGAAGGACCTCTTCGACCGTGGTCACCCCATCCAGGATTTTCTGGACGCCATCGGCATGGATGCTAGGGCCATGGAGCCTGGCCTCGTGTTCGAGATCCAACTCCCCTGCCCGTTTATGGATCAGCGAACTGATTTCCTCGTTGACCTCGACCACTTCGTATATGCCTATACGGCCCCGATACCCCAAATGGTTGCAATGTTCGCAGCCCTTGGCGCGATGAATCGTCGGCGGATTGGCCGGGTCCTGCTGCAGGAATTCGCAATGTTCTTCGCTCGGCGTGTAGGGTTCACAACAGTCCTTACAGAGTACCCGAACCAATCGCTGGGCCACGATGCCCACCAGACTGGAAGAGATCAGGAACGGCTCAATCCCCATGTCCATCAGACGGGTAATCGCACCCACGGCGGTGTTGGTGTGGAGAGTCGACAACACCAGGTGACCGGTCAAACTGGCTTGAACGGCGATTTCCGCCGTTTCCAGGTCACGGATTTCACCAATCATGACCACATCCGGGTCCTGACGCAGAATGGCCCGGAGCCCCCTGGCGAAGGTCATATCCACCTTGGTGTTGACCTGCGTCTGCCCGATACCCGGCAGGTTGTACTCGATCGGGTCTTCAACGGTCAGTATGTTCCGGCTGCGATCATTGATTTCCTGCAGCGACGCATACAACGTTGTCGATTTACCAGAACCGGTGGGACCGGTTACCAACAGGATGCCATAGGGTCGATAGATCAGCCGGCGCAGTATTTTCAGATCACCGCCCGCCATACCAAGAGATTCCAGGCGAATGCTCCCGGCCTGTTTGTCCAGAAGACGCAATACCACCCGCTCACCGCTGGATGACGGCATGGTGGACACACGAATGTCTACTTCACGTCCGGCAACACGGAGGGCGATACGACCATCCTGCGGCACCCGTTTTTCCGCGATGTCCAGCTTGGCCATAACCTTGATCCGCGACACCAGCAAGGGCGCCAGCGCTCGTTTGGGCTGCACCACTTCCCGCAGTACACCATCCACCCGGAAGCGCACCACAAGCCGTGTTTCGTAGGTTTCGATATGTACATCAGAGGCGCTGGTTTTGACCGCCTCGGTAAGAATTGCATTGATGAGCCGGATGATCGGGGCGTCGTCTTCCTGTTCCAGAAGATCTTCGGTTTCCGGTACCGAATCCGCCAGCGATGCCAGGTCCATATCATCGCCAATACCTTCCACCATCTGCATGGCTTCGGCGGAATCATTCTGATAGGCCGCATTCAGCGCCGCGTCGAACCGGGCCGGATCAATGGGAGAGAACCTGGCGCGCCCACCACTGATGCGATTGGCTTCCGCCAGCGCCGAATGACCCGCCCCGGGCCTTACCAGAATGACAGGATCGCCGTCGTCGTCACGGGTCAGGATCACGCCGTTGCGTTTAGCGAACGTGAAAGGTAGACGGCCCAGCGGAGCATCCTGCGGCTGAAGTTCTGTGTCTGTGTCCACGATCGTCCTCGTTTTGTTGCCGGGGCGGAAAGAAAATGTTCCAGAATCCCTTTTTATTCAATTAATTCAGGAAGGCTACCATAGGATATGGAACCGCTGAATAACTCTATACACTATACTGCCAATAAAACGTTGCAGTCTGATAACCTGTGGGCCTTTTGCCGGCCCACACCTGCTCTTTTCGGGACATTCAATGCTTTTTACCAATTCAAGGTTACCACTGATACTCACCACCGTCGCAGGCATCGCCATGATCACTGTGACAGCGTGGCAGGGCGTTCGTTTCTGGCAGAATGAAACCAGTGCTGGCGACACCACTTCCGCTACAGACATGGCAATGGCGGAAACCGGGACCCGGAAGGTGCCAGAGGTAAACCTGGCCTCTTTTACCCTGTTTGGAGAACCTGGCAAAGAGGCCCCTCAATCGGAACCCGACACCGAGAACCTGCCGGAGACCAATCTGCGCCTGTTTCTCCGCGGTGTATTGGCTGCTTCCGGCGACTTTCCCGGCAGCGCTCTGGTTGAAGACGACGAACGAAACACGGAAGCCTATCTTGTCGGTGACCAGCTGCCCGGCAACGCCACACTTCGATCTGTACGTGCCAATCGAATCATTATTGAGCGTGGCGGCAAACTGGAAAATCTCTACTTTCCAGAAGACGAGGATAGATCCGGTATCTCGATGGCCTCCACGCAAACCTCCGACGACCCGGAGGAGCCCCGTGGCACACAGATACGTCCATCAGGCGTGGATAGACGCGCCTCCTCCGCCAACACAGACACCAGCGACCAACGCCGGGAGGAAATTCGGCAGCGCCTGGAACAACTTCGTGAACGCCTGAGAGCCAATAACTGAGGGCAGCCATGGAGACGGCCGCATCGAATCCTCGCCGCCGCGGCTCCCTGCTTTCCATGCTACTCATGGTCATCACGTTATCGGTGGCTGCCTTCGAACTCAGCGAACGACTCATGTCCTACGTGCGTTCGGAGTTCGGCGAGGAGGCTCACGGCCGGCTGGAAACCTGGCAGAGCCTCTACGACATTGCGTCCCGGGCAGCTATCGACCGACAGCTCCGGCTCGTTAACTCCTTCTTTAACCGGGTCCAGTTTGTCAGCGACATTGCCCACTGGGGAGAAGAAGACTACTGGGCGACGCCCGTTGAATTGCTGACCACCAACGGCGGCGACTGCGAGGACTTCTCCATCGCAAAATACCTAACCCTCAAGTCAATGGGCGTACCCGATGAGCAACTTCGCATTGTTTACGTCAAGGCCCTGGCGCTGAATCAGGCGCACATGGTGTTGGCGTGGTATCCGGAGCCCGACGCCGATCCATTGATCCTCGACAACCTTATCAACGAGATCAAACCCGCGTCCCAAAGACCGGACCTGGAACCGGTCTACAGTTTTAACGGTGACGGCCTGTGGCTGAACCGTTCAGGTGGTGACTCCGAACGAATCGGGGAAGCGAGAAAACTGGAGCACTGGCAAAGCCTCAATGATCGCATGGTGGACAGTCTTCGCTAGATTCACTGCTGTCGGCATAAGACACAAGACTTGTCGCCAGGCGACACTGCGTAAACGGTACCCGGCGGTACAATCTGCCCCACGGATAATCAGACGTACACACATTTACCAACGAGGAACGCCCAACATGCGACGCTGGAACGGCTGGGGAGATGACCAATTCAACCTTGAATTACCCAAAGAGGGGCAGCGGTTTCTGGACAAGCACGTAGGGAGCGCCGCTCCACTGGCGGATGTATCCCTGGAACAGGTTTGCGCCCAGGTGCCGGAAAGTAGGCTGCCGCCAAATCCGGCCTGTATCGACGCGGCCGAAGATCGGGTGCGTCACGCCCGCGGTCAAAGCCTCGCAGACTGGCTTGCCATGCGCAGCGGCGACTTTGGTGTTTTTCCCGATGGTGTTGCCTATCCTGAGTCGTCCCTGGATGTCCAGGCCCTGCTTCAATACGTCGACGAAAATGGTATTGCCCTTATCCCCTATGGCGGCGGCACCAGCGTGGCGGGCCACATCAACCCCGTGGCCAGCGAACAACCAGTGCTGACCGTCGATATGGGGCGGATGAATCGCCTGATAGACCTGGACAGAGAAAGCCAGATCGCTACTTTCGGGGCGGGCACCCCGGGACCGTTGGTGGAGTCCCAGTTGCGGGCGCTGGGTTATACCCTGGGGCACTTTCCGCAGTCTTTCGAACTGTCCACCATTGGCGGCTGGGTCGCCAGCCGTTCCAGCGGGCAGCAGTCACTCCGTTACGGTCGTATCGAGCAGCTGTTTGCCGGGGGCCGCATCGAAACCCTGAAAGGCACACTGAACATTCCCACGATTCCCGCTTCGAGCGCCGGCCCGGACATCCGCGAGATGATCCTGGGCTCCGAGGGCAGGATCGGCCTGATCACCGAAGTTAAAGTACGTGTCACGCCCTTGCCGGCCCAAGAAAGCTTCCATGTCATGTTCTTCCCTTCGTGGGAGGAGGCTCGGACAGCCTGTCGCAAACTGGTGCAGAACCGTACCCAGCTCTCGATGCTTCGCCTGAGCAACGCCATCGAGACCGAAACCCAGCTCGCCCTGGCAGGACACCCCGGTATGATTGGCCTGCTGGAATCCTATCTGGGCCTGAGAGGCGCCAAAGACGGCAAATGCATGATGACGTTTGGCCTTACAGGCAGCAAACGCCAATGCCGGAATGCGCTCAAGGAAACCCGCGAAATCTGCCGCGAATTTGGCGGCATCTACACCGGTCAGAAACTGGGCGACAAATGGGCGGCCAAGCGCTTCACCATGCCCTACCTGCGGGAAGCCCTCTGGAAACTCGGTTACGCCGTCGACACCCTGGAAACCGCCACCGACTGGGACAACGTCGATAAACTCTTAAACCAGATTGAAGGAAATCTCCGTAACCAACTGAATGAAAAGAAAGAGCTGGTTCACGTTTTCACCCACCTTTCGCATTTCTATACCCAGGGTTGCAGCCTGTATACCACCTATGTGTTCCGCGTGGCCGAGAGTTACGAGGAAACCCTGGCCCGCTGGAAAACCCTAAAAAACAGCACATCGGACATTATTGTTAACAACCGGGGCACCATTAGCCACCAGCATGGCGTTGGCAAGGATCACGCACCCTTTCTGCCGGTTGAAAAAGGCGAGCTGGGCATGCTGGCCATCGGATCTCTTTGCAAGACATTCGATCCGGCCGGCTTGATGAATCCACAAACACTGGTTCAGAAGTAATGCCACTGACACGCGAACAGAAGCTTGACCAGTTGGCCCGTGGCGACGCCGACTTCGATGTGGTTGTGATCGGCGGGGGCATTACCGGCGCGGGTATTGCTCGCGAAGCTGCCGGCAGCGGCTTGAGCACCTTGCTGGTGGAGCAACGGGACTTCTCCTGGGGCACTTCCAGCCGTTCCTCGAAGATGATCCATGGTGGCCTGCGCTACCTGGGCAGCGGGCACTTTCGCCTGACTCGGGACGCGGTTCGAGAACGGGAGCGCCTGTTGGCAGAGGCGCCGGGGCTAATTGATCCCCTTCGTTTCATCATGCCTCACTACCAGAAGCAGTTCCCCGGCCCGAAGCTGTTCCAACTGCTTCTTCGTCTGTACGACCGACTTGCAGGCAAGCCATTCAGGCAACGACTCAGCCCGGTAGAAACTCTGCAGTGGGTGCCTGGCCTGTCCACCAAACATCTTACCGGTGCCAGCGGCTTCACCGATGCCGTTACCGACGACTCACGGCTGGTGCAACGCGTGCTCGCAGAAGCCGAAGCCGATGGTGCCATTTGTCTGAATTACATGGAGGCGCAGGCAGTTCTCCGAAACAGTGAGACCAACGCCGTCACAGGCGTTCGGCTTCTGGACACCAGCAAAGAGGCCCAAACACAGGAATTGGTCGTCAACACACCACTGGTTATTAACGCCACGGGTGCCTGGGCGGGCCAGTTGAAGCAGACCGATAGTGCTGACACCCGAATACGTCCCCTGAGGGGAAGCCATCTGGTTGTTCCCTATTCGCGGCTTCCGGTGTCCTGTTCAGTGTCCCTGTTTCATCCGGAGGACCATCGCCCGGTATTTGCCTTCCCATGGCAAGGCGCCACGGTGCTCGGGACCACGGATCTCGATCACACAGAGTCGCTGTCCCATGAGCCGGCCATCAACCGGAAGGAACTGGACTACCTGCTGCAGATCTCCTCAAGCCTGTTCCCCAGTAGTGCCATCACAGAACGTGACGTGATCGCAACCTGGGCCGGAGTGCGCCCCGTCGTCACCCAATCACCCGTGGTCAATCAATCAAAGGGAACGCCAGAGCCTTCAAAGGAAAACCGGGAGCATGTGATTTGGTCCGACAACGGCCTGATCAGCGTCGCCGGCGGCAAGTTAACCACCTTCCGGTTGATCGCCCGGGAAGTACTCGAACGGGGGCAAATATCGGGGTTTCGCCTCAGGAACGATGCGCAGCCGGTATTCACACCGCCCCCGAACCTCGAACGTCCTGACGCCATCAGCCACCGAAATTGGCATCGTTTACAAGGCTTTTACGGTCCTGCTCTGGCAGAGGTTCTGCGTGCCGGCACCCATGAAACCATTGCTGGCACCGACATACTCTGGGCAGAGCTGGCCTGGGCGGCCGCCAATACCGGCGTAATCCACCTGGATGACCTGATGTTGCGCCGTACCCGGCTCGGGCTGGTCCTTCCAAAAGGCGGCGAAGGCCTGCTCCCGGAAATACGTTCTCTGTGCAAACCCATTCTGGCCTGGGACGACACCACCTGGGAACGGGAAGAGGCACGTTATCAGGAGCTCTGGCGCGCTAGCTATTCGCTACCGGCCACATCTCCGGCCAAACCGGGAGCCAATGGATGAACACGACCGAACCGCTCATCCTGGCCATCGACAACGGCACACAGAGCGTACGGGCCCTGCTATTCGACACTCAGGGCAATCTCGTCGGCAAGGGCAAACAGGAAATTGAGCCCTACTTCTCCGAGCAGCCGGGCTGGGCGGAACAACATCCGGAGTATTTTTGGGAAAACCTCGGTAAGGCGTGCGAACTGCTTTGGCAAAACACCGAAGCCAGGCCGGATCAAGTAGTCGGGGTAACGCTGACCACCCAGCGGGGCACCGTTGTAAATCTGGATGAACATGGCAAGCCACTCCGGCCAGCCATCATCTGGCTCGACCAGCGTCACGCCAGGGTTGAAGGGCCAGTGCCCGGTTTATGGGGCTGGTTGTTCAAGCTGCTTCGGCTGGAGCCTACCGTTGACCGCTTCCGGGAGAAAACCCAGGCCAACTGGATTGCCCAGAACCAGCCCGAGATATGGGCGGCCACCCGGCATTACCTGTTGCTGTCGGGCTACCTGAACTACCGCCTGACAGGCCAGTTCAGAGACTCCGTGGGCAGTCAGGTGGGGTATATCCCGTTCGACTACAAACGCCACCAGTGGGCCAGTCAGCGGGATTTCAAGTGGCGCACCATGCCCGTTCACCGTGAGATGTTGCCGGAGTTGGTCAAACCCGGCGACAAGATCGGCGATCTCACCGACGACGCGGCCCGGCACCTTGGCTTGCCGGGGCCACTCCCGGTGATTGCAGCGGCATCGGATAAAGCCTGCGAAATTCTTGGCTCCGGCGGACTGACGCCGGAGGTTGGCTGCATGAGTTACGGCACCACCGCCACCATTAACACCACGAGCAAGCGCTACCTGGAACCGGTACGCATGATGCCACCCTATCCGTCCGCCCTGCCCGGCCATTATTCCACCGAGGTGATGATTTATCGGGGCTTCTGGATGGTGAGCTGGTTCAAGCGCGAATTCGGCCTGCGGGAACAGAAACTGGCGGAGCAGAAAGGCGTGGAGCCGGAAGTCCTGTTCGATGAACTGGTTCGGGCCGTCCCGGCCGGCTCCATGGGGTTAATGCTGCAACCCTACTGGTCACCCGGGGTTCGCCAGCCCGGGCCGGAAGCCAAGGGTTCCATCATCGGTTTTGGCGACGTGCATACCCGCTCCCACATCTACCGCGCCATACTGGAAGGCCTGGCCTACGCCCTGCGTGAAGGCAAGGAACGGATCGAAAAACGCAGCGGCGTCCCTATCCGCAGGCTGAGGGTCGCTGGCGGCGGCTCCCAGAGCGATGCCGCCATGCAACTGACCGCCGACGTATTCGGCCTGCCCGCGGAACGGCCCCATACCTACGAAACCTCCGGTCTTGGCGCCGCCATCGACGCCGCTGTTGGTCTGGGGCTGCACCCCGATTTTGAAACGGCGGTGAGCGCGATGACCCGAGTTGGTGATGTCTTCCATCCGCAGGCCGACACCCAGAAACTCTACGAGCGCCTGTATCGTGAGGTATATCTGAAAATGTACCCTCAGCTTCAGCCGCTGTACCGAAAAATCCGCGATATCACCGGCTATCCGGATTAACACAACAAACCGAACAATCTCTTGAATTTAGCCGTCACTCCGGTAAAACTCTGGATCAGTCAAAAACAATCACCCGGTTCAGCCCCCAGAGCACAAAGGCAAGCCCGATGTCGGCCTTAGACTACCTCATACCCTATGACTTCTCGCCGCTCACCATAGTGAGTTTCGTGCTCGTTCTGGCGTTCTACGGGTACGGCCTGGTCAGGATGCCTGCCGAAGATCGCCCGGGAAGCGGCCGGATACTGGTATTTGTGGTGGGCGTCATGCTTTGTTACGGCGTGATGCAAACCCGTTTTGATTACTACTCCCAGTACATGTTCTTCGTTCACCGGGGCCAGCACCTGATTCTGCACCACTTGGGGCCGATCCTGATCGCATTGTCCAACCCCCTTCCGGTAATGCGCTTTCTCTACAGCCTGATCACGCCTGGAATACGGCGGGCATTAACACCGCTGGGATGGGTGTACCGTTTTCTCCAGCACCCGGCGATTGCCTCATTCCTGTTTGTGGGTCTGATCTACTTCTGGCTCTGGCCCCCTGTCCACTTCGACGCCATGCTCAGCCGGGATCTGTATTGGGTGATGAACTGGAGCATGTTGCTGGACGGCATGCTGTTCTGGTGGCTGATTTTCGACCCTCGCTCCCCGGTTACGAGTGACGCCCTCGGTTATGGTAAACGCATCCTGCTTCTGGCGGTGGTTGCAATACCTCAGATGATCCTTGGCGCTTATATCGTGTTTGCGCGAGGTATGGTGTACGACGTTTATGAGGTATGCGGGCGGGCCTGGCCCATGCCGCCTGAAACCGATCAGCTGCTCGGCGGGTTGTTGACCTGGATTCCGCCGGCGATGATGAGCATTCTCGGCATACTGATTATCCTTCGACGTGCCATGCGTGAAGATGGCAAGGTGTCACCCTATAACGAAAAACTGAAGGCCAGCCATTCATGAAAATTCGGTTCCTACCCTGCAGTCACAGAACGATCTCTGCCATGGCACTTTTGGCGTCCCTGGTGATGCTTGGCGGGTGCTTTGGCGACGATGAAAACTGGAATGGCAAAGACATCAGCGGGCTTATGCCGGAATTGGCCTTCGAACTGACAGGCACCTCGGGCGACACCATCACCGCAGAACAAACCGATGGTCAGATTCGCCTCCTGTTCTTCGGCTTCACCTCGTGCCCTGATATCTGCCCTGCCACACTCCAGAAACTGTCCAGGGCGGTGACAAATTTGCCGGAGGCGTTGCGGACGGACACGCAGATTGTCTTTGTCAGCGTGGACCCCCAAAGGGACACCCCAGAACGCATCGACAGCTACGTAAGCTTTTTCAGCGACCGGGCCATCGGCCTGACCGGCGAGGAACCGGCGCTCAGGGAACTCAGTAAGCGTTATCGCACGACCTTTGGTTACGACGAGCCAGATGCGGACGGTAACTACAACGTCTCACACAGCGGCGCCGTGTATGTGTTCGACCGCGAAGGAAAGGCCCGCCTGTTGATCCGTCCAGAGCTGAGTGTGGAGGAAATCCGTACAGATCTGGTGGCGTTGGCTGAAGAAAGCTAACGCGACCGGATCACGAGATGACGCCGCGTTCCCTGAGGCTCGCTATTTCGCCAGGAGAAAGGCCGGCAATCTTTTCCAGGACTTGTTTAGACTGTTCCCCCAGCAGCGGAGGCGCCGTCCTGTAGCTTACCGGAGTCAGCTTCAGCCTGATTGGATTGCCAACCGTCGGGACATCGCCCAGCGATGGGTGTTGAACAGACTGCTTCATCCCCCGCGCAAGAACCTGTGGATCCTCAAAGACCTGATCCAGGGTGTTAACCGGTCCACATGGCACCCCGGAGCGCTCCAGAACTTGCACCCATTCCTGTGTTGACCGCATCACCGTGGCCTGCCGCAGCCTTGGAATCAATTCCTTGCGATTCGCCACTCTGGCCCGATTTGTCGCAAAACGCTCATCGCTTGCCCACTCCGGATGTCCGAGCACATCGCACAACCGGGCGAACTGCTCATCGTTACCGACCGTCAGCACCATGTTGCCGTCTGCCGTCGGAAAATCCTGATATGGGACGATATTGGGGTGGGCGTTACCCATCCTCCCTGGCGCCTGGCCCGTGGTCAGGTAATTCATGGCCTGATTCGCCAGACAGGCTACCTGCACATCCAGCAGCGCGGCCTCCACATACTGCCCCTCTCCCGTACGGTCACGGTGACTGAGCGCGGCGAGCACACCGATCGTGGCATACAGCCCGGTCATAATGTCCGTCAGTGCTACGCCGACCTTCATCGGCCCGGCGCCGGGCTCCCCGTCCGGTTGCCCGGTGATGCTCATAAGCCCGCCCATGGCCTGGATCAAAAAATCATAACCGGGCCGATTCGCGTACGGGCCATCCTGGCCAAACCCGGTGATCGAACAGTAGATGAGTTTGGGGTTGATACGCTTCAGGCTTTCATAATCCAGGCCATAGCGCTTGAGGCCACCCACTTTGAAGTTTTCAAGAATGACATCCGATTCTGCGACCAGCTTTCGGATCAGTTCCTGCCCTTCGGGATGGGCGATATCGACTGCGAGGGACTGCTTGTTGCGATTGGCGGTCAGGAAGTAGGCGGATAGATCTGCATAGCCATCAGCCCCCTGAAGATAGGGAGGCCCCCACGATCGAGTATCGTCCCCGGATTTTGGACGCTCAATCTTGATAACCTCCGCGCCGAGATCGCCCAGGATTTGGCCCGCCCAAGGGCCGGCCAGCACCCTGGAGAGATCCAGGACACGCAAGTGAGATAGGGCACCAGACATTTAATTCTCCTTGAACACGGGGCTTAGCGCACACCGCCGAGGCAGAGGTATTTGAGTTCCATGAACTCGTCCAGGCCATGCCGTGACCCTTCACGCCCCAAGCCGCTTTCCTTGACCCCGCCGAAGGGGGCGGCCTCGGTTGAAATGATGCCATCGTTGATGCCGATCATTCCGGTTTCGAGGGCTTCGGCCACGTGCCAGATGCGCCGGATGTCATTGCTGTAGAAGTATGCTGCCAGACCAAATTCCGAATCGTTGGCCATGGTGATTGCCTGTTCTTCAGTCTCAAACCGGAAAAGCGGTGCCACCGGGCCAAAGGTCTCCTCACTGGCCACCAGCATGTCCTGGGTGACGTCGGTGAGGATGGTGGGCTCGAAGAAAGTGCCACCGAGAGCGTGTGCCTGGCCTCCCATCACAACTTTTGCGCCCCGTTCTGTGGCATCGGCGATGTGCCGCCTGACTTTGTCCAGCGCAGCCTGATTGATCAGTGGACCCTGGTGGGTTTCGCCTTCCAGGCCTGGCCCCACGACCAGCTTGCCAACCGCCGTCTTAAGCTTGTCAACAAACTCGTCATACACGCCAGATTGCACATAAATGCGGTTTGCGCACACACACGTTTGCCCGGTATTACGGTACTTGGAGGCCATTAATCCGGCTACCGCGGCGTCGAGATCGGCATCGTCAAACACGATAAACGGTGCATTGCCGCCCAATTCCAGGCTCACTTTCTTGACCGTTCCACTGGCCTGGCGCATGAGGAGTTTGCCCACGGGCGTGGACCCCGTAAACGACACCTTGCGAACCATAGGGCTGGTGGTCATTTCCTCACCCACCTGCGGCGCCCGGTCTTTCGAGCAGGTAACGATGTTGAGGATCCCCGGCGGCACTCCGGCGTCCTCAGCCAACGTCGCAAGGGCGAGCGCACACAACGGCGTGTCTTCCGCCGGTTTAACCACCACGGGACAACCGGCGGCCAGTGCCGGGGCGACCTTACGGGTGATCATGGCCACCGGAAAATTCCAGGGTGTGATGGCCGCCACGACTCCGATCGGCTGTTTGATAACCACAATCCTCTTGTCACGACCGTGGCCAGGAACCACGTCGCCATAGGCCCGCTTGGCTTCCTCGGCAAACCACTCGATAAAGCTGGCGCCGTAGGCAACCTCACCACGTGCCTCGGCCAACGGCTTGCCCTGCTCTGCCGTCATCAAACAGGCCAGGTCCTCCTGATGTTGCATCACCAGATCGAACCACCGACGCAAAACCCCCGCTCGCTCCTTGGCAGGACGGGCACGCCACTCCGGCCACGCTGCCTCAGCCGCGCGAATAGCCTGCCGGGTATCTTCGGCGTCCATATCCGGCACGGAAGCAAGATGCTCGCCATTGGCTGGGTTGGTTATCGAGAGCCGATTGCCCGACCGGGCCTGGACCCATTCGCCGTTGATATAGGCGCTTTCGCGCAATAGTGCCGGGTTTGTCAGTCTGATAGTCATCACATTCCTCACAGAAGAGAGTCAACGCTCTCCGAGCAGATAGCTTTCAATCACATCCCTGACAAACGCGGCATAATCGTCAACAGCAACATTCTGATCACGGTATTTCCTGCGTTTCAGGTACCAGTCCTGCAATAAGGCTTTGATCATGGAGGCCACAAGGCGGGAGTTTCTCGAGCAGTAAACCTTAGCCTCTATGCCATCCTCAATGAGCCGAAGAAAAATCTCCTCGATCTCCAGCTCAATGGCGACAGCGTCACGTTTTTCCTCGACCGGCAGGCTCTTCGCTTCCATGTAGGAAAAGTAGAACCAGGCCCGCATTAACTCGCTCAGATACAAATGTGCCTTGATCGCGGCAAACAGCCGGCCGCGTACATCCTGAACCTCATCAGTGTAGTGAAGCAGGGTCCGACGCGTGATAATGAATCCGTGGCTCTGGATCAGGTGGATCAGGTCATCCTTGTTGCGGATATACGCATAGAGTCCGCCCATACTCATGCCGGAATCCCCACAAAGGTCCCTCAGCGTCATCGCATGGAACCCCTTGGAGTTGGCCAGCCGCAGGGTCGAGTCGATGATTCGGGTCAGATTCTTGACCGCCGTCGCCTCCTTTTTGATACTGATGCGCTCCTTGTTCTGGCGGAACACATCACGGATCACATCCTCCTTGGACAGACGGACTTCACCGCGGAATGCTTCGTAATTTTCGATCATAACTGCCACGTCCATTTGCCTCTGCGGCGGGGATTATAAGCCACACTATGCCACGGACAAGAATCGGTCCTGTGTGGCCTGGTCCGTCTTCAAATCCTGACTGCTCGCTTCGTGCACAACCTGGCCCTTTTCCAGAATGTAGGCTCTTTGAGCGTGCTTGAGCGCGAATCGCACGCTTTGGTCCGTAAACAGGATGGTTGTGGTTTGGCTGAGATCGTCAATCAGTTCACCGATCTGTTGCACGATAACCGGGGCCAGTCCTTCGTTGGGCTCATCCAGCAGTAACAGCCGTGGCTGAATCATCAGGGACCTTGCCACCGCCAGCATCTGTTGCTGGCCACCGGACAGGGTAGCGCCGTCCTGGTCCGCCCGTTCGCCCAGCATCTCGTATTTCTTGAGGATGCCATCCACTGTCCAACGCGCGGCACTGCCCTTGCGTTGATAGGCGGCCACATCCAGGTTATCCCGCACTGTCAGACCGGGAAATATCCGGCGGTCTTCCGGTACATACCCGATGCCAGCGCGGGCAATCCGGTGTGCCGGCCTACCCTGGATCGGCTTGCCTTCATAAAAGACCTCTCCGGATCTCGGAGGTGTCAGACCCATGATGCTTTTCAGGGTGGTGCTCTTTCCGGCGCCGTTCCGGCCCAGAATGCAAACCGTCTCACCGGCTTCGAGCTGAAGGGTAACACCCTGGAGCGCCTGACTCTCACCATAGAACGTTTGAATGTTGCGAACATCAAGAATCATGGGTTGGCCTCCTCGACCGCCTCGTCGTCTTCTTCGCCCAGGTAGGCGACACGAACCTCCGGGTGGTTCTTGACCTCCTCCGGGGTACCGGCAAAGAGCTTTTCGCCACGGTGCATGACCAGAATCCGGTCCGCCAGGTTGAAGACCACATCCATATCGTGCTCGGTAATCATGAATGTGTAGTCACCGCTGTCTGCAAGCTTTTTGATCAGCCGCGTGGTGCGCCTGGTTTCATCCGGGGTCATCCCGGCGGTGGGCTCGTCCAGTAGCACCAGCTTCGGCTGCGTTGCCAGCACCATGGCGATTTCCAGCAATCGCTTGTCGCCGTAGCTGATCACTTCGGCACGTTGTGCTTTCAGGCTGTCGATGCCCAGGCGCTTCAGAAACTCGACCGCCTCTTGCTGGATAGAGGTATTGCGGGAAGCAATATTGAACAGCTTGCGGCTGTGGCCATGATAGGCCGACAACACCACTTCCACGTTCTCCTGCACCGTCATCTCAGGAAAGATGTTATTGATCTGGAACGATCGGGATACGCCCAGTCGGCTGATCTTGTGGGGAGGCAGGCCGGTGATATCCCTGCCGTCCAGCATGATCTTGCCTTCAGTCGGCTGCATCCGGCCGGAAACCATGTTGTAGAAAGTGGTCTTGCCGGCACCATTGGGACCGATAATCGCGATGGTTTCCTTGGGCATGACGTCCAGGCTGATATCGGAGACCGCCGTAACTCCGCCAAACCGTTTGGTCAGGTTGGTAATGGTAAGGACCGGTTTACTCATTTCTTCACCTCCATCCACCAGTCAATGGCGGTGCCCAACAGCCCTTTGCGGAAGAAGATCACCATCATTGCCAGGATGATCCCCAGGACCAGCATCCAGGACTCCGTGTAAGTGGTGATCCAGGTTTCCAGCAATACGAACGCCGCAGAACCGATAAACGGGCCGAGGAAAAACCCGGTGCCCCCCAGGATGGCCATCAGGATTGGTTCGGCCGACATGGACCAGTGCAGAAGTTCCGGGCTCGCCACCCTCAGGAACGGGGCGATCAGGCCACCGGCCAGGCCCGCGAAGGTTCCGGCGATGACGAAAGCCACCAGGCGATACGTACGCACGTTCAGCCCGGCGAATGATACCCGCTCGGGATTCTGGCGGATCGCCTTGAGAATCATGCCGAAAGAACTGCGGCAGATCAGATACAGCACGATTGCGGCAATGGCCACAATGCCCAGCACAACATGGTAATAGACCGATGGATTGGCCAGAGTCAGATCAAGCCCAAGCCCGAAAGAGCCCAGGGTAAACCCGGCAAGGCCATCACTGCCGTTGGTCACCGATCGCCACTGGTAAGCAATGGCAAAGACCATCATGCCAAAGGCCAGGGTGAGCATGGCAAAGTACACCTCGTTGAGCCGTACGCTCAGGAAGCCGATCATCAAAGCCAGTAGTGCGGACGCCCCCATGGACACCAACAGACAGACCAGGAACGGCCACTCCAGGTGAATCAACACCAGGGCGGTAGCGTAAGCGCCAATACCGAAGAACGCCGCATGCCCGAAGCTCAGCATTCCGGTATATCCGAAAATCAGGTTGAAGCTGGCCGCGAACAGGCCCAGGATCAGGATTTCGGTAAAAATAAAGACATAGAAATAGGAAGCAATCCAGGGCACCGCAATCAGCCCGGCAATCACCACAGCCAGTATGGCCATCAGAACCTTGGTCTTCATGCGTTTGCCCCCTTACCCATCATGCCGTTTGGTTTGAACAACAGAACCAGCGCCATGCCAACAAACGGCAACAGCAGGTTCACTTCCGGCAGGTAGCGGCCACCGAAGCCGTGAATCAGGCCCAGAATGATGGCTCCGAGCAAGGCTCCCGGGAAGCTTCCCAGCCCCCCGATCACCACCACAATGAACGACTCGATAATGATCTTGTCCCCCATGCCAGGATCCAGCGCACGCATGGGTGCCGCCATCACACCTCCGACGGCGGCCAGCCAAGCGCCAAAGGCAAACACGCCGGTCACTACCAGCCGGGTGTTGATGCACAGCGCCTCGGCCATATCGCGATCCAGTGCCGCGGCTCGCATGATTCGGCCGACGCGGGTGCGGTTGAAGAGGTACCAGAGACCGGCCAGCAATAGCAGGCCGATGACGATCACAAACAGGCTGTAGGTGGCAACCGAACTGCCCAACAGCTGCACCGAACCCGAAAGCAGATCCGGCGGCTGGACCACATGGATGCCACTGCCCCAGATCATCCTCACACTTTCGTTGATGATCAGCAGGATTGCGAAAGTCAGAAGCAGACTGTCTGCTACGTCACGGGAATAGATGAAGCGCAACAGAACCCGATCGATGATGACGGCCAGGATAGCGACGCCAATGGGCGCCAGGATCAGGGCCGCCCAGAAAGGCATGCCCGCTATATTGATCAGTGTGAAGGCCAGATAGGCCCCCAGCATGTAAAGTGCCCCGTGGGCAAAGTTGATGATGTTCAGCACACCGAACACGATATTAAGGCCCACTGCGATGATAAACAGCAGCAGCCCGATATCGAGACTATTCAGCAACGCCGCTCCGATGCCAGACATGTATTACCTCATTACGTTAGGGCCGGATTCGTGGCGCCCCGAAGGACGCCACGGCAAGCAAAAGAACAACCGTCAGATCAAAGCTTGCAACCGGTCTCTTCGACGGTGCGGGCTACTTTTTCGCCGTCAAATATCTGCAGGTTGTTCAGCGTGCGGATACCGTGTTCCGGATGCATGGGGCCAGAAACACCCCAGTTCGGGCTGACCATAGCCTGGTTATCGCCCTTGCGGAACGTGACCGTTCCGTTCGGGGCTTCCATGCTCATGCCGCTAAGCGCCTTGGCAACTGCAGGGCCCTCGGTGCTACCGGCGGCTTCCATTGCCTGCTTATAAGCGTACATCGCGGCATACGCACCCTCGGCGTTATAGCTCGGCGGATTGCCGTAGGCGTCAAGGTAGGCTTTCACGAAGCGCTCGTTGATGTCGTTATCGTAGGCCTCGTACCAGTATCGTGTAGACAGGTGCACGCCCTCAGGCATTTCTTCACCCAGTGCAGTCAGTACTTCCGTCGCGGCGCCAACGGTAAACATTACCTCCAGGTCCTTTTCAAAGAACCCACGGGTATTCGCCTGGCGGACAAAATTGACCAGGTCACCACCCCAGACAGAGATCAGAACGCCCTCGGCGTCAGAATCCATCACCCTGTCAATGAACGGGGTGAAATCCTCGGCGCCGAAGCGCGGGAAGTTGGTCTCCGACATCAGGTTGACGTCGGGATTGATCTCTTTGAGATAGTTTCCGAAGAATTCCCAGGACTGATGGCCGAAGGCATAGTCCGGACCAATGGTGGTCCAGTTGGTGGCATCGGTTTCTGCTGCGACCAGAGCAGCGGCTTTCATGTTCTGGGCCACGTTGACACTGATGCGATAGGTGAACGAATTACACAGCTTGCCGGTGACATCCGGCGTGGCAGCGTGGGTAATGATCAGGGGCTTTTGGAACTCCGGCATGGTTGGAACCATACCCTGGGCCACGCCGGAGCTGTCCAGGCCCACGAGTGCGTCCACACCCTCCGAGTACACCAGTTTGCGGGCAGCCTGAATGGCTACCGACGCCTTCCCCTGAGTGTCCTCGTAAACCATTTCGACCTGGCGACCCAGAATGCCGCCGGAGCCGTTGATTTCATCCACCGCCAGGTCTATGCCTTTCTGGGCAAACTCACCGTAGGTGGCGGCGCTGCCAGAGAGAATGTAGAGGCCTCCGATCCGGATCGGGTCATCGGCATAACTGATACCTGCGGTACCAAGCGTAGCGGTTGCGGTCATCGCAACCATGAGTTTCTTGATGCTTATTGATTTCATGTTAATGCTCCTGTGTTCTTGTCTTTGTTGTCACTGGAACGTCCAGGCCTGTTGAATCAAGCCGGGATTTCATAGTCGTAAGTTCGTCGTTCGCGTTATCGCAACCTCCTGCTGACCATGGTCAGCGCAGTCATCAGGACAACGTGTCCCTTAGAATGTTCTTTCGGATCTTGCCAGTGGCTGTCTTGGGCAACTCACCCAACACGATCTTTCGGGGCGCCTTGAAGTGCGCCATTTGTTCTCGACAAAAAGCGATGATCTCCTCGGGCGTGAGCTCCTCTCCATCATCGATCGGATTGATAAAGGCGCAGGGGACCTCCCCCCATTTTTCATCGGCCATTGCGACCACTGCCGCCTCAGACACTTTCGGGTGCCGGTATAGCACCTCCTCCACTTCCAGACTGGAGATGTTTTCGCCGCCGGAGATGATCACATCCTTGGCCCGGTCGCGGATTTCGACATAATGATCCGGGTGCATGACAGCCAGGTCACCGGTGTGGAACCATCCGTCGCTGAACGCCTCTTCTGTGGCTTCTTCATTCTTCAGGTACCCCTTCATCACCGTGTTGCCGCGGACACAGATCTCGCCCATGACATTTCCGTCAGCAGGTACTGCTTCTCCGCTGACCATATCCAGCACTGCAACTTCATCCAGGCCGTGCGTGGGAACGCCCTGGCGGGACATTTTTTTCGCCCGATCCTCCAGTGGCAACTGCTGCCATTCCGGCTGGGGCACACACAGTGTCGAAGGGCCGAACGTTTCGGTCAGGCCATACAGGTGAGTAATCTGGAAGCCAATCTCCTCTGCCTTGCGGATGACACTGCTGGGGGGCGCTGCGCCACCGAGAGCAAATCGGGCCGGCCGGGACAGTGTCAGGCTCGCCCGCCCCAGGTCCTGTATCAGCAGGTTCATCACCACCGGCGCCCCACACATGTGGGTCACACCGTAGTCTTCAATCCGGCGGTAGATCTCCTGACTATTTACCTCCCGAAGACACACGTGAGTACCCCCGACGGCGGTGATTGCCCAGGTATAGGCCCAGCCATTGCAATGGAACATCGGCAGTGTCCACAGGTAGACCGTCTCGGCCGTCATGTCGAAAGCCATGGCGTTGGTCATGGCCGCAAGGTAGGCACCGCGATGGTGGTAAACCACGCCTTTTGGATTGCCGGTGGTTCCAGAGGTGTAATTCAGGGAAATAGCGTCCCACTCGTCTGCCGCATGCTGCCAGCCAGCCTCGGCATCGCCTTCCTGCAGCAAGGCTTCGTAATCAAGATCCGCCAGCCCCTGGCTCTTCCCGGCCTTGCTATCGATGGCCACCAACAAGGGATTAACCTCAAGCTCGGCCACAGCGGCCCGTACCTGCTCTTCCCATTGGGTGTCGTAAAACAGAACCCGGGCCTCACCATGAGCCAGGATAAACGACAGGGCCCCGGCATCCAGACGGATGTTGATGGCGTTAAGTACCCCTCCGGACATAGGCACGGAGTAATGGGCCTCAAGCATTTCGTGGGAGTTTGGACACAGGATTGCGACCGTGTCGCCCGTCTCGATACCGCGGCGACTCAGCGCACTCGCCATCTGGCGGCAGCGAGCGTAAAGCTCCCTGTAAGACAGGTTCATATCGTCGTCAATCACCGCCAATTTGTCCGGGTACACCCGAGCCGACCGCTGTAGCAGCGTGAGCGGGGTGAGTGGCGAATAGTTTGCGGTGGTCTTGTTCAGGTTCTTGTACTTGTTCATGTCGCACCCATATCAAACCGTCCGGGATTGCCCGGGTTATTTCAGGTAGCCCGGATTGTTTACTTTCAGCCTTGTCTCCGTCATAGCGCGAAGAACCGTTCGCAACTCACGGTCACCGCCGTCGAGAGTGCGCTCACGAAGCACCCTGGCCAGGGTCTGTTCACCTTGCCCTGATTCCTCCGTCAACGCGTGACCGGCCAGAAAACGGGAAAGCATGACGTCAGTTGTTTCGGGCTCCCCCGCCTCCCGCAACTCCTGTTCCCGGATGGCCATACCCATGGCATTGGCGATCATCAATGCCTCGTATTTGCGCTCTCCACCGAGCTCTGGAACCAGTGAATCGAGCAACACCTTGCGAGCCTCGGCTAGCAGGTCACGGGTCTCAGGTCGATTGATCATTGCCCATCCTCCAATTCCTGAATCTGGTTCAGCAGGTCGTATTCCATCTGAGCCACCATGCGTCCGGTCAACGCCAGCTCGAGCGAGCGCTGCTCACCCGACATGTGACGACGCGCCTGTTGCAAGGCGATAGCGGCCCAGCGCACCAGTGCCATGACCTCCCAGTAGCTCACGATTGCCGGACTAATACTGATTCCGGTTACCTCCCGGTAGCCGTCCAGAAGATCCTGTTTATATCCAATTCCGCCCACTTCCCGCTCATCAGCACCAAAGCGCCAACTGCGGCTGCAGAGCCATCCCAGATCCTCGCAAGGGTCGCTCCAGGCGGCGAATTCCCAATCCAGAATGGCCGTCAGTCTGTCGCCGCTGAGCATGTAATTGCCGGTTCGGAAATCGCAGTGACATAGAACAGTGGGGCCTGGTTCCGGTGCATTGTCTTCAAGCCAGTTCAATGCCCATTCCAGCACCGGGTGTGGCTCACCAATTTCTTCCAGATAGCGGCGATAAAGAGCCACCCGACTCAGGGCCGGATTGTCCGGATTGGGCATCGCCAGGAACTCCAGCGAATCGTCCGGCGGCCGCACGCTGTGAAGACTGGCTAGCTCAGCGCCGAACCGTCGAACCAGGGCGCGGCGCTGCTCGTCAC
The DNA here is from genome assembly GCF_056857915.1 of Marinobacter sp. B-12. Classification (NCBI taxonomy): domain Bacteria; kingdom Pseudomonadati; phylum Pseudomonadota; class Gammaproteobacteria; order Pseudomonadales; family Marinobacteraceae; genus Marinobacter; species Marinobacter sp. B-12. The sequence goes on from NZ_JBSXOB010000034.1 coordinate 58,767, forward strand.
TGAAATTCGACTTGACCAGCTTGCGTGGTGACGCACTCCCGGCGGCACGGCTCATGACGTAGAACACCTGCCCGGTGACCGCCGTATCCTCACACAGCCAGAGAGGTTCAGGGGTGGTCACTCCGGCACCAAAGGCTGCCTGCAGTACCCGAAACTCCTGTGGCCTGCTCAAGCTCTCCGCCACGCCGGACGGTGCGTCCTGTCGCACTACAAATTCGTGCCGCCCAGGACGGTTGCCACCTTCCAAATCCAGCGTCAGCCCGAAGTTATCCTGAATCGCCCCTCCGGAAAGCTTGTCGAAAGAGACGACCGTTGCGTCGGAGGCTCCGGTCTGCCGCGATATGAAAGTGGCAAAGGTATCCTCAAGTGCAGACATCAGGCTTCGACTCCCCAGTGCCAGAAGTCTGTACGTTCAGCCAACAACGTTTTCGAAAACACCATTTTGTGCACCTCAGACGCACCATCCACTAGCCGCGCCTGGCGAGCATAGCGGTAGATCCATTCCAGCGGGGTATCTTTGGAATAGCCCCGGGCTCCACAGAGCTGAATCGCAGTATCCACTGCCTTGTGAAGCGTATCGGCCACAGCAACCTTTGCCATGGACACCTCCTTGCGTGCAAAATCACCCTGGTCCAGTTTCCACGCGGCATGCATGGTCAGCAGACGGCCAATCTGTATTTCCATCGCAGCTTCGCCCAACAACCACTGAACACCTTCACGCTGGGCCAACGGCTGACCGAAAGACTCCCGGTTATCAACATACTCGGTAGCAATTTCCAAAGAACGACGGGCCAGGCCCAGCCAGCGCATGCAGTGAGTGAGGCGCGCGGTGCCTAAACGAATTTGAGTCAGCTTTAGACCATCGCCGACTTCCATCAGGCGATTCTCATCCGGAATTTCCAAACCATCGAACTTTAGTTCGCAATGGCCGCCATGTTCCTCCGGCCCCATGATCGGTATCCGGCGAACGATCTCCCAGCCCGGATCATCCTTGTGGAAAAGAAAGGCGCTCAGGCCCTTGCGCGTGTCGTCAGACGTCCGTGCAATCAGAATGAAATGAGATGCTTCGGCGGCGCCGGTAATAAAATGTTTGTGACCCTGGATCACCCACCTGTCACCTTTGCGCGTGGCAGTAGTCTGCATCATCCCGGGATCAGATCCGCAGCCAGGAGCCGGCTCAGTCATGACAAACGAGGAGCGTACCCTGCCCTCCACCACGGGCTTGAGCCAACGTTCCTGCTGTGCTTTGGTCGCCACCTTCCCCAGTACCGTCATGTTGCCGTCGTCCGGGGCTGCGGCATTGAAGACCACCGGCCCGAAAATCGAACGGTTCATTTCCTCGTAACACGCCGCCATACCGACGATGTCGAGCCCCTGGCCTCCCAGGTCCTCAGGAATCTGTAAGCACCACAGGCCCTGCTGCTTTGCCTTGGCACGCATCTTCTCGAGATAGTCCGGTGCAATGTTTTCATGCTCATCGTAGGCCTCCGCGTTCTGCTCCAGCGGTAACAGCTCCTGATCGACAAAGTCCCGGATGCGTTTCCGGTACGACTCGTTCCTGGGGTTCAGATTGAAATCCACAGCCCGCTCCTTAAAGGGAAGATTGAAGATGACCGCCATCCACCACGAGGGTGCTGCCAGTCATGTAGTCCGAGAGTTCTGAAGCCAAAAGCAATAATGGGCCGCTCAAATCGCCCGCCTGTCCCAGGCGGCGCTGGGGAATGCGGCGAATCATTTTCTGGCCGGGTTCACTGGCAAAGAAATCACGGTTCAGATCGGTTTCGATGTAACCCGGCGCCAATGTGTTAACACGGATACCGTAACGCGCCCATTCCAACGCAAGGGCACGGGTCAGTTGCTCAACACCAGCCTTGGCTGCGGCATAAGGTGCCACGTTGCCGGCCACGCGATGACCAAGGATGGAGGAAATCATGATGATGCTGCCGCCCCGATTCAGCTTGGAAAGACGGCGTGCCGCTTCAGTGCACACCAGCCAGGAGCCCTTGAGGTTGGTGTCGACCACCCGGTCCCAGTCTGACCCCGTCAGGTCCATCGCTTTTTTGCTAGTGGCTACGCCAGCATTGGAGACCACCACATCCGGAATACCAGCGTCGTCCGCCATGGTATCGAACGCCTCGGCAACACTTGCCTCGTCGGTGACGTCCATAGTCACGACATGAATATGGCTAGCATATTCGGGAAAACTGGCACTGAGTGACTCGAGCGCTTCGCGGCGGCGACCACTGACGATGACGGTTGCACCGGCTTCAAGCAGACACTGGGTGAAATTCTGGCCCAAGCCACCAGCAGCTCCGGTGACTAACGCAGTCTTACCCTTCATGCTCAGGGAGCGGTTCGTGTTGTCGGGGTTCGTATTATCGGAATTGTTCATATCTCGACCTCCTGAACACAAAATAGAGCGAGCGCTCGATTTATGCAAGTAAGAAAGAGAAAAATTCAAAGGCAATATACAAATGTTGAAGGGGTTATTCAGGGAGGATGTATTCTATGGTGTCCGGTTTTGGGAACACCAGGAACCAAAACCTGGAATCGGATGACACGCCTTGATACCGTAATCCTACGTCTACCCCTGCTCATACTCCCGCACCAGCTCCTGAAGAAAATACAGGCCAGCGGAACTCAGAAAGCAGCGCCCGGCCCCAGCGCGAAACATCAGATTGCGTTTATCCAGATAATCCAGGGCTTCCGGCACCCCTTTTTCAAAGCGTGCCGCCCGCAGAATTTCCTGATACTCCTCATCGCCTTCCAACGCCGCAAGATCCTGCTCATTCAATCCGGCGTCGGGCCGGCCAAGGTATTCGAGGTCCCGACCACTCCTCGCGAAGTAACGCCCGATCAGCAGCAGTATCACCTGCACCCGGAAAGCGTTTTCATCGTGCTCTTCGCTCTCGTCGTCACTGCTTTCCTTCAGAAAGAAAAACGCACCGGTCTCGTTGAACACCAGTTCGCTGCCCAGGTGCTCGTAGAAGGTCCGGAAGTGGGACAGATGGTTGTACAGCAGGTTATAGAGCGGATTGGCGCGCAACTCGGAGCGGTTGTTGTCCCACACATCCCGCACAATCACCCGGCCGGCCTGGAATTCCCGGTAGATGGCCGCGCTGTGAGCCGGCAGGATCTGCTCGAAGCTGCTCGAACTGTGGGAATGGTCCGGGGATTCGGTGGTTTCCACCGCGTCAGAGAATTCAGGCATAGTATTGCTCCAGGCGGCGCTTGCGGTACACAAACTGCTCGCTGTCGGATGACTGGTCGAGGATTCGGAAACGGTTGGTGGTCACCACCTGCAGACCCTCCGGCGGCGAGTTGACCAGACGGTTAAGGGCCGCCAACAAATCAGGAAAGCGATAACCAGGGATAAAACCGTCCAGCCGGCCGTGTAGTTCCCGCACCAGATCGGTGGTGGGTCGCAGTTCCAGGGTTTCCAGCCACTGATACAGCTGGTTGATACGCTGAACATCAATGCGGGTGTGGCGGCCGCTGCCGTCTACTTCCTGCAGAACCGGCACCTCGGCTTTGCGGCGAAGATCGTTCAGGCGCAGGTTCAGTTCGCTAAACAACAACTGATAGTAGCTGGACGATTCACCAAAGGCGTAATGTTTCGGGCGCTGCTGAGCTCGCAGGCCGACCAGGAAGCCGGTGCTGCGGGCAAAGTCCCCGCCTTCCAGCCACTTTCGTTTCAGGCTGAGGGTCTCGGTTTCGCCCTTGAGTTCCTGCAGCTTGCCGTAGAAATGCTCCATGGCGTTGTACTGAACCATGCCCTGGCGAGTCTTGCGCAGGAAGTGCTCCACCTCCTGGGCCACCGCCGCAATCGGTTTATAAAGTGCATTAAGGCTGATGGAGGATCGGAACAACTGGTCCGCCAGGCTTTGGTCGTCGTGATTTTCCAACAGCCGGACGATGGCTTCCAGGGTCTCGAACAGGTTGCTGCCATCGGGCAGTCGCGTGTCCGGGTTCAGAAACACCAGGGTCGGTTTGATGTGGCGCTCGTACAGGGTAACGATCTGCTCAAACAGGTTCTGGCGGAACTCCAGGTATTTCTCCGGCGCCCGGCTGGCGTCGCCGGACAGATCCGCAAGTTGGGCACTGATGGTCTGCATGCGCAGCACATTCTGGCGCAGCAGGCCGATGAGCTGACTGACCCGTTCGTTCAGATCGTCCCGCAGTTCGGTGTAGTCCGCGTCCGCATCGCTGAAGCTGCTGGTTTCCAAGCGATTACGCACATCGCGCAAGGTCACCAGATGGCCTCTCAGCCTGGCATCGGTCAGTTCCTGGTACAGCGACGCATTGCAGGCCCGCATCAGGTTGATTACAGCATCCTGGAATACCAGTCGCCGCTCGCCCTCGGCCTTTATGATGTCTATCACCAGGCCGCTGCGGAACAGATTGTCGGTATTCAACGCCAGCCTCACCCGGGCCCGGTCGGCCTTGCCGAGGGTGCGGGTGTAGTCCATCACCTCGGCCACCAGATCACTCTCGCGAATGTAGCGGGCCTCGTTCCGGTCCATCCACTCGATCATCCGGAACAGAATCTTCGGGTGCTCGAACAGCAGCCGAGTGGTGTCCAGGGTGCTGAAGCGTTTACTCATCCGCCGGCTCCAGCAGGCTATTCTGGGTGTGGTCCCCCCAGTGACTGAGCGATTCGCCGTTGGTGAACCCCTCGGCACCGCCCCAGAACACCAGGGTGCGCTGGGGACTGTAAGGCCGTGCCGTGCGCATCTGCCCTACTTCCAGATGCCGGCCGATCAGGTAAATCACCTCCGCGCTGGCGCTGTGGGTGGCCGCCGAGAACAGATTGAAACCCTGATTGCACAACCGATCCAGCAGCGACGGCATCTGGCTGATGTCCACGCTGGCCAGCTCGTCCAGCACCATGGGGAACGACAGCTGCACGCCCGGGTACAGCACCCGTTTCAGTAGCCGATACACCAGCTCCAGATTGATCAGCGCCGTGGTGGAGGTGGACTGGCCCTTCTTGTCCAGGTTCGCGGCGTTTTCCTTGCGGGTGCGGTAGGAAATGCCGGTGATCACCCGGTCCATGGTCAGGCGCTTGCTGCCGCCCTGCTCCCCGAAAAAGTCCGCCACAAACACCCGCAAGCGGTCGTAAAAGGCATCGGACTGCAGCTGGTTGCCATAGGGGTCGATGTTGTTGGCTTCTTCCACCAGATTGCGGAATTTCGGGTCGGTGTGGATATCCACCCGGATTTCCACCAAATCGTTGATACGCACGCCATCCAGTTCACGGTTCAGCTGCGCCTCGAAACGGGCAATGTGCTCGTGGTTGGATTTCAGGGCCTGGCGGTAGCTCGCTACAGTCTCGTTGTGGATACCAACCTGCTGTTCCAGCACGTTCCAGCGCTCGGCCATGCCGGCAAAAAGATCCGACAGACTTTTGAACGTCTCCCGGATGACCGATGAAGCCGGGCCGTCTTTCTGTAACTCACCTTCGGCATCGTCATGGATGCCCAGATAGACGAACTGACGCAGGTGGTCGAGGATACTGCGGCGGCGCTCTTCCAGGTCGTCCAGCTGGGTTTGTAGGTCGTCAAACGCGGCGACAGACACCTGCTCGATATCCAGCGGCTGCTCCGCTTCCGCCGTTTTCAGGTGCGGGAAGCGGTGCTCCACGGTGCCCACGCTACGGCTGAGGCCTGCTAGCTCCCGTTCCCGCTCTTCGACACGTTCCTTCTCGGCCTTGGCTTTGGCAGCCTTCTGCTGCACCGCATCCTGCTTTTCCTGCTCCAGCCGGGCCTGTTCTTCCAGCTTGGCCAACTGTTCTGCAGCCGCCTGCTTTTCCTCGGTGGCGTCCCGCAGGGTGGTCGCGGCTGACGGGTAACGGCTCAGGGTGTCCAGATCCTTCTCGATGGCGCGGATTTCCTTTTCCGTGCGTTCAATCAGCCGTGGCCGGTCATGCTCCTGATTGGCGGTGTCCGCCAGCTCGGAGCGCTCCTTTTCCAGGCCATGAAGCTCGCCTTCGATATGCCGGCGCTGCTCTGCGAAGTCAGTCTGCCGGGCCGGCTGGGCCTGGTACTCGGCGTCAAACCAGTCAAAGCCTCTATCATTGGGCACAAACAGCCGAGCAAAAGCTTCAATGGTGGCCTTACTGTCGGCGTCCAGATCCTGGCCCGGGCTGGCCATTACCAAACGGGCGTCCACAGCCCGCAGCGGTGCCGCCGCGGCCTCGTCCAGTTGGTTCTGCAACTGCCATTGCTGCTTGCTTTCCCGATCCTTCAGGGTGTCGAGTTTGCGTTCCAGTTCCTGCTTGTTGCGCTGGATCTGCTCCAGCCGGATCTCCGCCTGGGCGGAACTTTTCAAGGCGGCCAGATGCCCTTTCTTGCCTTCGAGTTCCTCCTTCTGGATGTCCTCGATTTCCTGCAGGGTGTTATCACCGTATTGGGACAGCAGCAGTTCGCCATCTTTCTGATTCTGCTCCGCCTGCTTGATGCGACGGTCGGCGGAACGAATCTCGCCTTTCAGGCCGCTGGCGTCCTGCTCCAGTTTTTTCAGGGCCTGAAGCACATGGCGCAGGGTCTCGTTCTGTTCATTGAACGCCTCCACCGCAGTTTTGCGTCGGGCGCCGATGTCCTGCAGGGCATTCGCTACCCCATCCCGAAACGCGGCAAAGTCGTGCTGGCTGCGAAGCAGGGTCTGGTAGGCCCAATAATCCCTCTGCAGCTTTTCAAACCGTGTGCGCTCTTTCTCGATCTGGTTCAGTTGTGTTTGCTGCTGCTTTAACTGGTCATGCCGGTTTAGGAAGTCGTCGATATTGAAATCAAAGGCGTCATCCGCAAACTTCTTGTCCGCCTCAATAATACTGGCCACCGCATTGGCCATGGCCTGATCGTCCGCCTTCATCTCAAACAACAGCAGAATCAGCGTGCGCAGCGACTGCACCCGGCGCTCGTCGGATTCGCCCAGGGGCAGCACGGAATAACGCACCGCATCCGCGTTCATCAACTCGCTGCTGTACAGCATCTGTTTGAGTTTGGCCGGATCATTCACCAGCCGGGTGTCTTTGGAGAGCTTTTTCAGGTTCTCTGACAGACGGCTGAACGACAATTCCGGAACCGCCTGCCCGATACCGTCCTCATCATCACCGTTCCAGAACAGGGGCCGCAGCTGGTCGTAACCCACCGGCACAAAAGCGCGGCCGTAACTGAGCTGGCTGGCGCTGTCCCGATACAGAATCTGGCAATGCACCCCGGCCGGGTTCTCAGCCTCCATAATCAAAAAACTGAACTGGCTGGGAAAGTAATGCTGGTAGCTTTCCTCGTTGGTGTAGAAGCTGCCAGCGCTGGCATTGCGGAAGGCGAATTTTTTGCGGCTGTTCTTGAAGTTGTTCTCCGGCAACAGAAACAGGCGCAGCGAATTCAACAGGCTGGATTTACCAAGATTGCCAGGCCCCAGAATCAGGCCGTGGTTGTCCACCGGAATTTCCACGTAACAAAAGCCGGCGGAATCCACCAGCACCAAGCGACGTACACCAAAGGTGAAATTGCTCGGGCTCCCCTGGAAGTCACTCATCCAGAATCATCTCCTGTTCCATGAATTTGCCGGTCGATCGAAATGCCTCTGCCAGGGCCATAAAGCCAAAACCCTCTGCCAGCGATACCGCTCTTGTAAACCGTTCAGTACTGTCCGGTATCTTGCAGAACTGGCTCAGCCAGGGTTGCCAGTCGCGCGGCTGCACAAACCTGGCTTTATCACCGAGAGAGGCTGTCATCGTCGAGAACATTTGCAGACCACCCGCATCATAATCGAATGCGCAAAATACGTCTTCGTAGCCGGCCAACCAGTCAAGAACCACGCCCCGAGTAATCCGGTTGCCACCGCCCAACACCACGTCGCAGTTCGTTAGCCGCACATGCCTTCCCAGTGCCTCACTGGCAAAGTCGAGCATCTGTAAATACTGGTAGAAATTACGCTCGTTCTCCACCAACAGCACGGACCGGGCCCGGTGAAACCCCATATCGACGGAATCCGTCCCGATAACAGCCACATCCGGCCTGCCGGACGCCAGCACCTGATGGTAAACGAGTAGAAAACTGACCTCAGTGCCGTGGCGGTGGGAGTTGCCCTTTTTTGCTGCGTCTACCCGGCTTACCGGAACCTGCGCTACATTCTGCAGCTCTGCGAAAGCGGTTTCATCCAGGATCGTGACTATCCACCTGTTGGTCTGGACCTTATCCGTTGCAAAGATGTCCCGATGGCGGTGCCGAAACGACTCCGGAAGTTTCTTCAGGAACGCTTCATAGTTAATGGGCTGGCCATGGAGGATTTTCTCAAGGTAGTCGTTCAAGGGCGCACCACGGTTATTCTTGGAGTTGCGTATGAGCTGGGGAGCAAAATAACTCATAAAGCGTTAATATGGATACAATACATGGCCCCTCACCACTCTTGGAGCAAACACTATGCGCCTTCAGGATTTAATTGACGAGGCTAGCGCTCTCCCCGTCGACGAACGAGCGCTGGTTGTAGAATCACTATTGAAAAGCCTAAACCCAATCGAAGCCGGTATCGACGAAAAATGGGTAGAGGTTGCCGAGAGCCGCCTGGACGAACTGGATTCCGGCAAGGTAAACCCAGTGCCCGGCGACGAGGTTTTCAGAAAAATTCGGAGCAGGCTGTACAAATAATGGATTATTCCTTTCACCCCGCAGCGGAAGCGGAATTGAATGATGCAATCGATTATTACGAATCGATCCAAGCAGGCCTCGGAATCGATCTGGCCGAGGAAGTCGAGCAAGCAGTAGCGAGAGCTGTCAAATTTCCCCAGGCCTGGAGCTTCATTCGGAAACCTGTTCGTCGCTCACTCGTCAAACGATTTCCCTACGGCGTTCTTTACGTTGAGGAGAAGAACAGCATTTTCGTTCTTGCTGTTATGAATCTTCATCGTGAACCAGATTATTGGAAAAACCGGCAATAACCGAGGATTCCTCGGAAGTTACCTCCCCGTCCTCAGGGTGAGAGCGTTACCAACCCTCTAGCTTTACGCCGTTTTCTTTGAGGTAATCGCCTTCTCTCTCCAGTGAGCAGGCCCTCATCGTAACGTTGCAGAAGAAGAAAGGTCTGGGCATAGCGGCTGACGATATCCACCAGGCCCCGACCGCTGTTGGTGTCCAACGAAGGACTCTGGGCAGCCTTGCGAACCAGTGTTAAAGCCGCTTCCAATTCCTGGGCATTTTCTTCGAAGCGCTGGCGGTTCAGTGTCCAGCCCTGGGTTAGGTGCTCACGTAGAATACGGGTGGCCCATATTCTGAACTGGGTTGCGCGGGCGGAACTGATTCGATAACCCACGGAAATCACCGCGTCCATACTGTAATGCTTTCGCTTACGTTTGACCTCCCGACCGCCCTCCGATTGAACTTGTAAGAAATCCTTACAAGTTGCGGCCTCCACCAGCTCACCTTCCGCATAGATGTTCTTCAGGTGCATTGTGATGTTCTGGGGCTTTACGCAAAACAACGTACCCATTTGTGCCTGAGTTAACCACAGGGTTCCCTGGCCGGCATCCAGACGCACCTCGACCGCGTGATCGGCATTTTCATAGATAACAATGGGGCTGCTGTTTTCTTCGCTCATGCTATTTCTCCATCCTTGAGGGTCTACAATTGAATTCCACTGCTGGGACGTTGGCGCAAGCCCATGCCGTAATAAACTGAACAACGATTCTAAGGTCGTAAAGACATTAATGGTAGCAGCAGGCAATAAGGCACGTTGAATGAATAGAAACCTGATGCGGATATTGTGATGACGAAACTAGCCCTGATAACCGGCGCCAGTGCCGGCATTGGCCGTGAGGCCTGCGCTCTCTTTGCCCGGAAGGGCTACAGGGTTATCGCCCTGTCCCGACAGCCAAGTGGCGTTGAATCCGCAGCTCTGGAGCTGTCGCTGGATCTTGAGTCCTTTGAGCAGATCGAAGGCCTTGCCGGCACGCTGGAGGCAGAAATTGCGGGAGCCGAGCGGGTTATTCTGGTCAACAACTCCGGTTACGGGCAATTCGGCGCGCTCCGCGACCTGTCCGAATCCATGTGGCAAAAGCAATTCAGCACCCACGTATTCGGCCCCATTAAGCTGGCTGCTGTCTGTCTGAGGGTCTGCGAACACCACGGCATACCCTTGCGGGTCATCGCGGTTAGCTCTGTTCTCTCCATCGCGCCCCAGAAAATGAAAGGCGCTTACTGTGCCGCCAAATCCGCGATGAACACGGTCCATGAAAGCTTCTGGTTTGATGAACAGGGCAGCAAAAGCCTGGAAAGTGTGTCGCTGGTGCTTCCGGGACCCGTGGCAACCCGATTCAGGGAACATGCCCTGACCGCATTACAGCCTGTGCTTCGCCTGGCGAGTGCGGTGCATCGGGAAAAGTACGAGGCAATGGAGGCAGCTCTTGCGCCAGGCGCCAGAATGAAGCCATTTACCGCCAGTGCGTTGGACGTCGCCAATAAGATTGTCAAGGCTGCAGAAGCGGCGCGTCCCAAGCCTCGGTATCTGGTTACACCGCAGACTTATATTGCTGCGTTTATCACCCGAGTTATGCCCCACTCGTTTCAGCGGAGAATATTGAGGTAGAGGCCTCGGGTTGTCGTCATGGTGCTTTAACCCGTCGAACTAAGCCGGAATGTCACGCTCATTGGGCTGCTGCCCTCATGGCTCTGATACTCAACAGGGCCAAAATAAATGAAGGGCGCTGCTTTACCATTGCGCAGCTTATTTTCACGGACAAAAAGGTGCACTGAGAGTCCAAGCTTTTTGTGGTCGATCAGTTCCCTTCCGCGCTTGCTTTGAGGCGTGGTTGAGTTCTGGCTCTGCCAATGGAAAGTGTTCTCATCAATCCAGTGATCAACGTAGCGGTGCTGAGCACCTTTACCCTGTTTGTTCAGCGTCACAAGCAAAATATGAGCATTCGCGTCTTTTAGAAATATATGCCCACTTTGCCAATTGCCAGGATTAAAAGTCGCTCCGAATAACTCCGGAATTTTCTCTCTCGGAATGTCCTGTCCGACAGCCATTTCCAACGGATCTATAATCTCGCAAAAGCGCGCGAATGTTCGAAACTGTTCAATCAGCTCAGGAGTGACAGTAATATCTTCATACTCAGGGTTAGCAGCTTCAAGGAGATATTCACCGACCGGGGATTTGCGCACTGTCCGCAGAAGATACTGGGTGTCACCTGTCTCATCGAGCCGTTCAATAGCTAGCGTCTTGTTGGTAATTGATCCGGCTTGATTAGGATTCATTTGCTCAAGTAAAAGATAATCCCCATCTTGGATCGGCTGCTTGCCACCATTCATAGAGTTACCGGATGCTCTAGCGATAAAATGGCGATTTGGCTCTATTCGTCCCTGGCCCTCTCTGATAGACCTGTACTCTGGCTCCTCGGCCTGACTACTTCTGAAGTGGCCACATGCGATCTTCAACGATGGAAAGTAAGGCAACTCCGTTCCAGAAGGAGTAATCGGGACAACATTTTCAGAGGACGACTGCTCGTGTTTGGTTGACTGCCGCGCTTCATAGGAGGCCAGGCGATAATCGATTAACTCCTGCACCATCTCCTCGAAAGGCGGAATATGATCACCTTCAAGCACAATAACTGGCTTAAATTGATCGTACTCAACCTCAAAAACTGCTGGAGACTTGTTGGTCCAATGATCAACAGGATTCCTCTTCCAGTACTGCTGCCATTGCGCCGAGGAGCCATCAACGTTTTTTACTGAATCGGCAATCTCTTGATACAGCCTCGGCCTGCGCTTTAATGTCTGCCATGAGGCTTGGGCAAGTTTCGAGAGCAGTGGTGGATTCCGCCACCCACCTAACTGCTGGAACGCGTCTAGCAAAATCATTTTGAATGATTTGCTCATAGCCGTTGTTTCAACTTCCAGCAAAAACGATTCGTAGTTGGTTAAAAGTTCGGTCTCAATATCAGTGAGGTCATCCATATCGCGCACTAACCCAAACCAGCTTCCGTGCAGTTTTCGGGTTTTAGCGATACTGGCACCGAAGTGATAGTACTCGGTGAGTGTTGGGCGGCGACCAAATGTATCTTTCAGTGCCTGATAGTCTTTCTCAGCGCCCTGATGATCAAGACCTTTCAGGAAGTCGATCACTTCCAGGTCGTAATTAATAAAGCATCCGTCTGGCAGGTCCAACTGATTCTTCTCAGCTTTCCTAGCAAACTCTGCTAACTGTCTGTGATTCATCGCCTGACCAATGAGCGCCTGAGGTTTATGCAGGAAACTCTGATGGTTACCAACGAAATCCAGAATCACAAGCTTGTCTTTGCCAGTGGCCGCACTTTTCCGTAGGCCTCGACCGATCTGCTGGAGGAAAAGGATCTTGGATTCCGTTGGGCGCAAGAGCAGCACCGTATCAATAGCGGGCAGATCGACACCCTCGTTGAATAGGTCAACGGAAAAAATCACATCGAGCTGACCGTTCTCCAACTTCTCCAAGGCCTCGCCACGGGACATCTCTGATTCACCATGGACGGCTGCAGACCTTACGCCCTTTTTAGAGAATTGATCTGCCATGAAATCGGCATGAACCCGCGAAACACAAAACGCCAAAGTCCGGCTTTGCTTCTGCTCGCCCCATACCCTATGCACGTGTTTGGCACGTCCGTATGTAGCCAGTTTATTCGCAAGCAGATTTGGATCGAACTTTCCATTACGCCAGGGAATCTCCGTGTAATCGACAGTCTCGTCGTAGATGCCGTAGTAGTGAAACGGCACCAGGAATTGTCCATTAACACCCTCGAACAACGGATACTCGAATACCAAGTTGTCATCACATAACGACAAGATATCGGAACGGTCCGTGCGATCTGGCGTCGCCGTTAATCCCAGCAGGAACTGGGGCGCGAAATAACTCAGAAGCCGATGATAGACAGGAGCGGCGGCATGGTGGAATTCATCGACTACGATGTAATCGAAATGGCGTGGGTCGAATCGTTCCAAATGGGTTTCTTTGCCGAGCGTCTGTACCGAAGCACAAAGGATATCCACTGTCCGATCGCGCTGCTTACCCATGTAAAAGCCAACGCGGCTATTCGGCTTGATCCGCAAATAGGTTTCAGCCGCCTGATAAAGAATTTCTTCGCGGTGGGCAACAAAAAGAATTCGACGGGCACCCATTTGAACGGCGTCAAACGCAGATAGCCAGGTTTTACCTAAGCCCGTTGCTAACACGACCAAACCTCTGCGGTAACCTTCTACGCGGGTCAGTGCCAGCGCCTCTAGCGCTTCTTGTTGCACGTCATTAGGTGTCGGAACTTCCTGTTTCTCATCACTGCCCGGTTCCAGTGACTGTTCTGGTGGCTTTCTCCGTCTCTCGTACTCATCGATCCAGTTGTCAGTGAGTGGCACAACATTTGGGTGCTGAAACAGTTCATCGAACCTACTGGCAGCCTCGAGGTACCCAGAGTCGGGCGGGAAATCTACCTGATAATTCCATTCCAATCCGTCCTGAAGCGCTTGTCGGCTGATATTGCTAGAACCTATAAACGCCCTGCCCCACATTTGCTGATTCTCAACATGGCCAGCGAAGAGGTAAGCTTTCAAATGAAAACTGCTCCCCTGGCTCTGGTAAACACGCACCTGAGCTCCATGGTCATGCAACAGAACAAGCTTTCTGAGCGCCTCAGAATCAGTGATATCCAGATAATCGCTTGTGAGAATGCGGATACGGGCCGGATCAGATTCTCGCTGGAGCGCGCCCACCAAATCAGGGAACAATAGATTCAAGCCAGTAGTTTTCACAAACGCTACGGCCATATCTATTCGATCAGCAGATTTGATTGCCTGGCACAATTTCGGCAGAAAATGATGATCTTTACTGCCCGTCGTTAACTTATTCGGTGAAGCCGGCGCCTTGCTCAAAAGAACATTCAACCACTGCTCATTTCTATCGGGTCTTTGATCATCAGTGCGCCACATTCGACAAGCTTCAAATCCTGGCAAGTCCTTTATCCAATGCTCCGCAATAGATTCGTCAACGTCAGTAAAGTGCCGGCCTTTGTCGCTACGTTCGCCCTTCCCAACTTTGAAACTCATGTAGAAAACACCATCCGGTTTCAGGGCAACCCACAACCGGCCAATGGCTTCCGGAACCTCGGCGAGGGGCAAATGCAGGAGGCTGGCACAGGCCCAGATACCATCGTAAGTACTGGATTCGTGTAGATCCGAGAAATAACGATGCTGAACCGATAAGCCGGTCTTTTCGCTGGCTAGAGAAGCAATGGCGCCCGAACCATCAAACGCAGAAACACGGAAACCCTGCCGATTGAAAAACAACGCATCCCGGCCAGAACCACAGCCCGCATCTAGAATGTGTCCACCTTCGAGAACTAGCGGCAGGAACTCCTGGTATAGATCTTTCATGCTGACTTCAAACGTTGACTCGACAAACTCATCGACATGGCTGTCGTAATAGCTCAGCGTATCCTGCATTAGGTAGTTCCCTTGCGACTAATTAGCCTGGAGTCGATCTGGACCAGGCTACCAGGCAGACAAGACGCGGCCAACAGACTCTTGGATGTTATCCAAGCCAAACCTGCTACAGGGACTACGCTCGCTGCTCTTTCGAAGCCTGAATATCCACAGGCGCCACCCCCAGGTCCTGCCACTTCTCCGGATGGCAGGTAAACAGCAGTATCTGATGCCGGCTGGCCGCATCGAACAAAATGCGCTTCATATCTTCCAGGCGCTCGCTGTCGCTATGCACCAGGGTGTCGTCCAGTATCACCAGTGTCGGCCTTCCTGCTTCGCGCAGCAGGTCGGCGTAGGCCAGGCGGCTGATCAGTCCCATCTGTTCCCGCGCACCAAAACTCAGTTCGGTGATCTGCCCCAGTTCGCTGCCGCGGCTGAAGGTGCCCGGCCGTAGCTGTTCGTCGACTTCCAGTGAGGCTTCCGGGAAAAGTACCGACAGGTAATGGTTGAGGTGCTTTTGCAACGGTGCCTGCAGGCGGCGTGTGAGGGCCTGGCGTTTTTCTGTGAGCAGGGTCAGCAGCAAATCCAGTGCCTGGGCGCGGCGGTGCAATTCCTGATAGCGGCGGTTGCATTGGTCGAGCTCTGCCTCTTTTTCGTTGAGCTGTTCTTCCAGCCCTTCGGCACCCCAGGCCTCCAGCCTGACTTTGATATCCCTGAGCTCACGCCCGCGGTTCTCCTGGGTTTGGCGCAGGTGATTGGCTGCGTTCTGGTAGCGTTCGATGTCCTGTTTGAGAAAGTCCGGGCGGGCTTCGCGGATTTCCCGTTCGCGACGTTCGAGGCTGGCTTCCAGTTCGGTCTGTTGTTTTTCGATGTTCGCCAGGTCGGTGGTTATCTTCTGCAGTTTCTGCTGCCGTTCCGGCCTCTTTTCTTCATCTGCCAGTCGCTGCCATTCGGTTTTGGCGTTGTCCCGGGCCTGTTTCCTGGCGGACAGCGCCGCCTGGTGCTCTCGGTCATCCGCTTCGGCCTTATCCAGCGCGGTGCCCGCCTGAACGAAAGCAGCCTCTGCTTCTTCCAGGGCGGGTGCGTTCTCTTTCGGGTCCGGTTCTGGCGTGGCCTGCAATTGGCTTCTGGCTTTCTCCAGTTCGCTTTCTGCCTCGCTCTGTTCAGAGACCAATTGTTCAATGCCCGCCGGTGCGACGGATTTGAACAACTCTTCGGCGTGCTTCAGGGTTCTTTCGGCACTTTCAAAGGTTGAAAGTCGGTCCTCTGCCTGTTCCACCGATGTCACACCCAGGGCCTTCAACTGTTCAGTAAAGCTGTCCTCGAGGGTTTTGAGCTTCCTGCGAGTGCTGGCCAGCTCTTCACCACCGGGCGTTATGCCCAGGGTACCCACGCCGGGGATGACCAGAGTGGATTCCTCCAGAAGCTGCTGCTCGCCTTGCCCGATCAGCTGCTCGTTGTTCAGCGCTAATGACGCGCTGGCTTCCAACTGCCAGCTCAATCGGGTGGCGATGGTGCGTGAACGGATGGCTTCTTCGTTCAGCTGGTTCGCGGTCGCTTTCAGGCTTTTGACCGCAGCAGAATCAATCCGGTTTTCTCTGACCTGCTGCCTGGCCTGCTCCAACTGCTGGTGGTAGTCCTTCGCTTTGGCGAGGTTTTGGGTCAGCGCTTGTTTGTGCTGCTCAAGCCGGCGGACGTCCTGCTCCAGCCGTTCCCGGGTTTGTAGCAAACCCGCAAGCTTGCGTTGCTTTTCCGCCTGTTCATAGGCGGTTCTGGTTTCGGCCAATCGGCCTGCAATTGCCGGGCTCTGTGCTTCCGCAACCCTGAGGTCGCGCTCGGCCCGTTCCAGTTCGGCCTTTCGGCCCTCCAACTGGCGACTCAGCCCTTCCAGATGTTCTTTGTTCTGCTGCAGCAATCGGTGGTTTTGCTGCAGCTGGGAAAGCGTGGCCTTTTCCTGTGCTTGCTGTTGCTCCAGGCGCTCGACCTGCTGATAGCGGGTGCGGGCTTCCTCCAGCTGTCGCTGGGCCTCTTCCCAGGGGCGTTCGGCCTCCGCCTGATCGTAGTCGTGGGCGAGCTTGCCGAGCCGGTCGACCTGTTCCTGGTATTGGTGCACCCGTTCCTTCAGCTCTTCGATCTCACGCTCATACCGGGCGCGGTCTTTTTCCAGTTGCAGGTAATCGCCTCGGGGTTTACCGGTTCCGGTCAGCAGGGTGTCACGCTGGCTGCGAACAGTCTCGATCAGGTCGTCGCCCCCGGAACTGGCCACCTCTCCGACCATGGAATTCAACGCAGATTTGAGGTGATCGCCGGCATGCTCTATGGCCTGCTCGATGTCCTGCCCGGTGCCCTGCTCCACCCACAGCAGCCCCGGTATGCCCCAGTGTTCGGCTTTGCTGGCGCCCCGTTTCGGGTATTGATAGCCCAACAACTCGGCCAGTTTCTCTTCCGCGTCGTCTTCGCTGTAGGTTTCGGTGCCGACGGTCAGGTCGCAGCGTTTGCGCTGGAGAAAGCTCTTGGTGAGATGCCAGTTCCGGTTGTCGTGCTCGAAATCCAGTTCAACGGTGGGCGCTGCGGCAGAGTCGCCCCAGGGGCGCAGGTCGTCAACGGCCGTTGAGCGATAGCGCTCGAAAAAGGCCGCACGGATCGACCGCACCAGGGTGCTTTTGCCGGACTCATTGGGGCCGTGAATCAGGTTGAGACCGGGTTGCAGGTTGTCCAGAACGAAGGGTTTGCGGAACTGGCGTAGCTGCTCAATGCGCATTCGCTGCAGTTTCACTGGCTGGCCTCCTGTTCCCGCTCTCTGAGCAACCCGGCCAGAATCGCCAGCGCATCCCGGGCGGCATCATCCTGTGTGTCTTCCTGCCCTTGACCTTGCCGCAGGCTCTCAATCACCTCGCCCACATAACCATCGGCTTTCAGGGCGGCAATGTCCTCATCGGTAGGGGCAAGTCGCAAGCCGCTGCGCTCGCAGCGAAGGCTGCGGAACCTGGCTTCAGCAACCGACAGCGCCTTCAACAGTGTTTCCTCACCGGCCAGGGTCACCGAGCCTTCAAGGCGCAGGTCGACCACGGCGGATTCGGGCAAGGCGTCCAGGCGCGCCAGCAGTTGTTCAAGATCGGAGTGGACGGCCAGGGTTTCCCGCCACTGGTGCCATTGATAACGCCCTGTCGGTATTCGTGTGACCGTGGGGGTTGATCCTGATTCGGAAACTTCAACCATCAGGGCATTGCCTGCTTCGTTGTTCCGGAACCGTTCCGGCTCGGGGGTGCCGCTGTACCAGGTGCAGTCATTGATCTGTTTGGTTCCGTGCCAGTCACCCAGCGCGAGGTAATCAAGCCGGCTGACTTCGGCACGGTCTGGCGCGATGGGATTGGTGGAGTCTATCTCTTCGTGCAGCAGGCCCTGGACACTGCCGTGGGCCAGGCCAATCCGAAGGAAACCTTCCGGCGACTGGTAGCCACTGAACGGCTCGGTCAGATCGCCGTAGGTATTACGCTGGGTCAGCGGCGCGCAGAGAATGCTGAGTTTCTGAGGCTCCAGATCGATGACGCCGGGCTGAAGTGCAAGGTGTACGTTCTCAGGCACAGCACCCAGGCGCTGGGCCCGGGTCCATACGCTCTCTGCCAGGGCGGCATCGTGGTTGCCGGGCAGCATGACCCAGGGGCCCGTAAAGCCCTTGGTGGCGTTGAACACCCGGCGAATGGTGCGGTCGGACACCGTTTGTGCATCAAAGACATCACCGGCCACCAATACCGCATCGCACTGGTGTTCATTGGCCAGCTGCGCCAGTTTCTCAATGGCCTCAAACCGGGCCTCGACCAGCGCGGCGCCGTCTTCGGTTTCAAAACGGGTAAACGCCCGGCCCATCTGCCAGTCTGCGGTGTGCAAAAACGTTGGCATTTTATGTCCCTGAGAGATCTGGAAATTTTGGCGTTATTCTAGACTACCCGCCAAGACTTTACAGACGAGATGCGACAATGAACGTCGTTCTGGAGGAGATGGTTTGCTTCGGATGCTACACGGAGCTCAACCGGCACGCCGCATACTTGAACTTCGGAAAACACTATCGCTTCGCATCAATGCCCAAAATGGGTCAGAGTTTCAATCCGCTCAAACAAGATTTGCTCTCGCTCTGCATTGCCACCCGCCTGGCTGTTAACGGCGTACTCAAAGTTGGTGTCTTGCAATAATTGGCTGAATTCCTCTGCCAGGTAACCTCGTAATTCTTCAGGCGCAGTTTTGACCTCATCGATCAATGACTCACGGCCATCAATCAACGTGAGCAAGTCTTCGATGTCGTGGCTCGAGAGCGGGTCGCCCTTACCTCGGCCCTTGTATGCCTCCAACTTTGTCGCCAGAAAATACGGCGGATTTACCAGTCTGACGGAGAGATCGTCAGACAATTCGTAAGGCATGGCAGTCTTCAGCGCATCGCCATACCAACGGTTGCTGAACCCCAGGACCTCTGGATCGTCCGGCATAAAATCCACTCGTAAATCGCCCAGCTTCATAGCACACACGGGGGCGCTTTCTTCCGGGTCTGGCGGCATGTCTTTAAAGCCTTTTGCTCTCAATACCTGCTGTAAAGTATGAAATCCCGGATAGCCCATTACATGGACGATCAGATCCACATCCTCGGTGTGGCGAACTTTCTCAAGTACGAACTCATCGGTTAATAAGAAGCTGGTGGTGCAACCTCCTACGAAGGCCACCTGCTCTCGCAGGTCGGGGCCAAGCGCCTCAGCAACTTTGCCGACCATCCACTTTTGTAACGTCGGTATGCTCATTCACTCACTTCCATGTGTTTTTTTAACAGGTCTTTTGCCAGATTTGCCTCACGCGGGCTGCCTATGCGTATTGCGTCTACCAGAGCCAGTAATGCGTAAAGCTCCGGGTCCCGGCGAACCGCGTGGCCTAGAGTTTTAAATAAAGGGGCAATCTCCAAGCCTTTGTTTTTGCCTCGCGCATCTGGCCATACTGGTAAAAGTTCGCCTGCGCTGAACACTCGATTTTCCAGCACGGGTGCGGCGAATGCAGTACCAATACCCCGCACTAACTGACCGGGTTTGGCAGGAAACACGTACTTGGCACCGTAGACGATGAATTCAAACAGGCTTTTTGTGTTAACACGAGGCACGCCGGAATTGCGATCCTTTTTAGCAAGGCCAACCTCAAAACAGCGGCGCAGTGAGTTGCTGACCTGGGATTTCCCGATGCCTGTTTCCAACTCGAGATTTCGCACTGTGTAGGCTGATGTGTCTACAACGCCTTCTGTCGCTTCTTGCTTTCGCAGCGAAACCAACTTAAGCAACAGGCCGAGATCTTGACTCTTGATTCCATCCATAGGCTGGATGTCCCTAGTTTTTGGACACGGGACAAGCGTTGCTTAGATCCAGATTAATTGCAAGCCCTCACCAACATATTCCATTACGCCGGGCTCAGACTGCACGCCGCATACTTGAACTCCGGAATCTTCCCGTAGGGGTCCAGAGCCGGGTTGGTGAGCAGGTTGGCTGCTGCCTCGACAAAAGCAAAGGGTATGAACACCATGCCCTCGGGCATGGCCTGATCGGCCCGCGCTGTGAGCGTAATGCTGCCACGACGGGTGTCAACCTGGATGGCATCACCCGGTGCGATGCCCAGACGAGCCAGCTCCGCGGGTGCCAGATAGGCAGCCGCTTCGGGCTCCCGCTCATCCAATACCCAGCTGCGACGGGTCATGGCGCCGGTGTGCCAGTGTTCAAGCAATCGCCCGGTGGTTAACACGATGGGATAGGCCTCGTCCACCGGCTCGTCTGGCGGTAGCGGCCGAGTCGGCGAGAATCTGGCCCGGCCTCCGGCGCGGGGGAAGGCATCAGAGAAGACAACATCCTGCCCCGGCTCATCGTCGGCCGGGCATGGATAGGTCACGGAACCTTCGCGCTCCAGGCGCGACCAGGAGATATGATCGAGCGAATGCATGCCGTGCTTCATTTCGTCGAACACCTGCTCGGGGCCGGCGTAGTTCCAACCCAGCCCGAAACGCCGGGCCACTTCCTGAATGATCCACCAGTCGGGCTTGGCCTGCCCCGGCGGCGCCAACGCGGCGCGGCCCATCTGCACTTGCCGGTTGGTGTTGGTGACGGTGCCGGATTTTTCCGACCAGGCAGCGGCAGGCAGGATGACGTCAGCAAACTGGGCAGTCTCCGTGACGAACAGGTCCTGCACCACCAGATGTTCCAGCGCGCCAAGTGCGGCCCGGGCGTGGGTCAGATCCGGGTCGGACATCGCGGGGTTTTCGCCGAGGATGTACATGCCCTTGATGGTGCCCGCCGTGATGGCGTCCATAATCTCCACAACCGTCAGCCCAGGCTCAGGATCCAGCTCGGTGTTCCAGAGTTCTTCGAAGGCGGCGCGCAGCTGGGTGTCTCCCACCGGTTGATAGTCGGGCAGTACCATCGGGATCAGGCCGGCGTCGGAGGCGCCCTGAACGTTGTTTTGCCCTCGCAATGGGTGCAGACCGGTGCCGGGCCGGCCCGTTTGGCCGCAGGTCAGGGCCATTGAGATCAGGCAGCGGGCGTTGTCGGTGCCGTGCACGTGCTGGGATATGCCCATGCCCCAGAAGATCATCGCGCTTTCGGCGCCTGCGTAGGCTCTGGCTACTTCACGAATGGTCTCGGGATCAACGCCGCAGAGCGGGCTCATGACCTCCGGGGTCATATCCACGACACTGGCTGCCAGTGCTTCGAAGCCCTCGGTGTGGGCATCAATGTAGGCCTGGTCGAAGAGCCCTTCGTCGATGACCACGTGGAGCATGGCATTGAACAGTGCCACATCGCCGCCCGGCGAAAAACGAAGGCTGCGCCAGGCATAGGCATCCAGGGCCTGGCCCCGGGGATCGATGATGATCAGTTTGGTTCCGTTTCGGGCCGCCTGTTTGAAGTAGGTGGCGGCCACCGGGTGGTTCACGGCCGGGTTGCAGCCGGTGAGGATGACCACATCGGCCTGAA
This sequence comes from Marinobacter sp. B-12, assembly GCF_056857915.1. Classification (NCBI taxonomy): domain Bacteria; kingdom Pseudomonadati; phylum Pseudomonadota; class Gammaproteobacteria; order Pseudomonadales; family Marinobacteraceae; genus Marinobacter; species Marinobacter sp. B-12. The sequence goes on from NZ_JBSXOB010000034.1 coordinate 80,194, forward strand.
GCGCCTGCATGAAGGAGGCGGTCACCGCGCCGGAACCGAGGCATTCCATCAGCGCCGCCACAGAACTGGCGTGGCAGAGCCGTGTGCAGTGATCAACGTGATTGGAGCCGAAACCGGTACGCACCAGTTTCTGGAACAGCCAGGCTTCTTCGTTGGAGCACTTGGCGCTGCCAAAGCCGGCGAGTGCGCTCGGGCCATGTTGGCCTTTGAGTTCCGTCAGCCCGGTTGCGGCAAATTCCAGTGCCTCTTCCCAACTCGCCTCGCGAAAATGCGTTAAGGGATTGGCCGGATCAAAGTCAGGGTCGACGCCCTTGGGCGCGCCCTCCCTGCGGATCAGTGGCCGGGTAAGCCTTGCCGGGTGCGAGGGATAATCGAAGCCAAAGCGGCCTTTGACACAAAGCCGGCCCTGGTTGGAGGGGCCGTCCCTGCCTTCAACATAGAGGATACGCCCTCGTTGCCCGTTCTCCCCTTCCTCGGCGTTAGAAGGCTCGTCTTTGACGTGATAGGTGAGCTGGCAGCCCACGCCGCAATAGGGGCAGACGGAATCCACCGTGCGGTCGGCTTGGGCGGAATCGCCACGGCCTTCCACATCAATCAGGGTGGCGGGCATCAGCGCCCCTGTCGGGCAGGCCTGTACGCATTCGCCACAAGCAACGCAGGTGCTGTCGCCCATAGGGTCGTCGAAGTCGAAGATGACTTTGGACGCGGCGCCCCGGTGCGCCAGGCCGATCACGTCATTGCCCTGAACTTCCCGGCAGGCACGCTCGCACAAGCCGCAGGTGATGCAGGCGTCCAGGTTGACGTTCATGGCCGAATGGGTAGCGTCCTGGCCCCTAGCGTGGGGCAGCGTATTGGACCTGGGTTCGACATGATGAACCGTGGGCGCGTTTCGATCTGAACGGGCCGGGATTCGCTGGCGCACAGAACCGGCGTCGATGGCCAGTTGATCCGCCGTATCCCACAGGTGGCTGGAGCGATCCGGACTGTCTGGGTGTGCGGGCTGATCCGCCGTCAACAATTCCAGCACCGCTTTGCGGGCCGCCTGAACCCGACCTGAGCCCGCACTGCGCACTACCATGCCGGGGGCCGCCTCGCGGATGCAGCTTGCGGCGAGTACCCGCTCGCCCTCCACTTCCACCATGCAGGCGCGGCAATTGCCATCCGCGCGGTAACCGGGAGCGTCTTTGAAGCACAGGTGCGGGATGGTCTCGCCGGCGCGCTTGGCCACCTGCCAGAGGGTTTCGCCGGGGTAGGCCTGAACATCAACGTCGTCCAGTGTCAGGGTGAAGCTTGTATTCGCATCGCTCATGGCTGCATCCCCCTACCCTTTAGCGATCAGATTCTGGCTGGCGAGTTCGCTGCGAAAATCCCGAAGCAGGCTCAACACCGGATTGGGTGCGGCCTGGCCCAGGCCGCAGATGGAAGCATCTGCCATCACCCCGGCCAGTTGCTGAAGGGTTTCCTCATCCCAGGTTTTGCGTTCCAGCAAGGTGAGCATTTTCTCGGTGCCTACACGGCAGGGAGTGCACTGCCCGCAGGATTCATCGGCAAAAAAGCCCAAAAGGTTGGAAGCTGCGGCTTGCAAATCGTCCTGATCAGACAACACGATCACCGCGGCGGAGCCGATAAAACAGCCATGCTCCTGCAGGGTGTCGAAGTCCAGAGGGATGTCTGCTTTGCTGGCGGGCAATATCCCGCCGGAGGCCCCGCCGGGCAGATAGGCCAGCAGGCGGTGCCCTTCCGCCATGCCACCGCAATATTCGTCGATCAACTCATTGAGCGTGATCCCCGCCGGAGCAAGGTGAACGCCGGGCTTTGCCACTCGCCCGGAGACCGAAAAGCTGCGTAATCCCTTGCGGCCGTGCCGCCCCTGACTGGCGAACCATTCGGCGCCCTTGGCGTGAATGCGCGGGATCCAATACACCGTCTCGACGTTGTTAACGAGGGTGGGCTGATCAAACAGTCCTTTCTGGGCGACTAACGGCGGTCGATGGCGTGGCTTGCCGGGTTTGCCCTCCAGGGACTCGATGAGGGCGGATTCCTCACCGCAGATGTAGGCGCCCGCGCCACGACGCAGGATAACAAAGCCCGGCTCGACGATTCCGGCCGCCTCGAGCTCGGCAACGGCATCTTTCAGAACACCGTGCAGACCGGGGTATTCGTCCCGTAAATAGATGTAGAGTGCCTGCGCCTCGACGGCCCAGGCACTGACCAGAGCCCCCTCGAGGAAAACGTGGGGTTCGCGTTCCAGGAAATAACGGTCCTTGAAGGTACCCGGCTCGCCTTCGTCGGCGTTGATCACCGCATACCTGGGCCCGGGCTCGGCCCGCACCGCCTGCCATTTACGGAAGGTGGGAAATCCTGCACCACCCAGTCCGCGCAATCCGGCGAGTTCGAGTTCCTTTGCCAGTGAATCAACGCTCTCACGGCCTTCATGACAATCCATCAACAGTCCATAACCGCCGGTGGAACGGTAATCCGCCAGACGTTGCCACTGGATGTCTTCCGGGTGAATCTGGCCCTGTTCTACCGCCGCACCCACATTCTGGGCATTGGCATGGCAAACGTGATGATGGCCGACTTCAACCACTGGCGCCGTGTCACAGCGCCCCATGCAGGGGGCACGCCGCACACGCACCCTGGCGGGATCAGCGCCGTCAGAGAGCGCCTGATGCAGCGCCTCTGCTCCGGCCAGTTGGCACGAAAGCGAATCACATACCCGTAGAGTTATTGCCGGTGGCGGCGCTTGTTCATCGTGAATCACGTCGAAATGGGCGTAGAAGGTGGCCGTTTCGTAAATGGCGGCCATGGGCAGATTCATGAACGAGGCCAGGGCCCGGAGGTGGGGCATGGAAAGGTAACCGCAGGCATCCTGAACAACATGCAGATGTTCGATCAGACGATCGCGGTGGCGCAATGACGAATCAACGCGTTCGTCACCGATAAGGTCCCGCAGCTCCGACAATAAAGTCGGTTCCAGTTGACGGCCCCGAAGAGCGGAGCGCCGGCGTTTGACCATCTTTTCGTCTGTGCTCATTGTTGTTGACCAGGCGCCGAGGAGCAGAAGACAGCCTTGTTGGCTGGCCTGACTATGTAACAGTCATTGAAGCATACCCGGCAGGATTGCCGCCAGCAGCCTGTCGGACTTGCACCGAACAACGTCGTTTTTAGTTAGGCTGTTTATTTGGCTCGAGGCTCAGACCGTTACACCACGACCCAAAGCCGCCACTGGAAACGGGCATGAGGCGCGACCGGCCATCGGCAGAATACGTTAAGGACACTAATCAGGGGTAAAGAAAATAATGGAGGCGCGGGTCGGAATCGAACCGGCGTACACGGAGTTGCAGTCCGCTGCATAACCACTCTGCCACCGCGCCGGTAAAAGTTCGAAGGGGGTTCGATACTTTTATGCTCTCAGGTGGGCATTGAGAGACTGTGTTGATTGGAGCGGGAAACGAGATTCGAACTCGCGACCCCAACCTTGGCAAGGTTGTGCTCTACCAACTGAGCTATTCCCGCTTGATCAACGAGGGCGTATTCTACGGATTAGGCCGTTTGCGTCAACCACTTTTTTCAACTTTCTGTTTTAGTTCAGATTCTGATCGATTGCAGCTGAAAGCAGCAGCCCCCCTTTCGGGAATTTGAGCTAGTATCACGGTACACCCATCGCCAATTCTCAAGAATGGAGACAGGATTTCCAGATGCCCTCCCCTGGCAAGCTTGAATTCCAGAACGGCCAACTGATCGTATCGGGCGACTGGACGCTTCCGAACTACGGCAGCTTGAAGCAGGATGTCCAAAACGCCGTTTTAAAGGAGGTGCCTGACGGGCATTCCGTCAATCTGGCAACCATCAATGCGCTGGATACGGCCGGCGCGTCCCTTCTGGTGGACCTTTTGGGTGCTCATGAACTCCATGAGCTTACCGAGCAGACCCCCGAACTATCCAGCGAACGCCAGGAACTGCTGCGCCTGGTTGCCAACGCGATGGCCAGCCCTGAAGGCGAAAAGGCCTTCCGCTCCAACCCGATCACTGAGTTCCTGGCCGGTATTGGCGAAAACATCGAAGACTTTTGGCATCAACAACGGCTGTTGATTGGGTTTACCGGCCAGATACTGGCGACATTGGCGAGCATCCTTGCAACGCCCTGGCGCTGGCGGATCACGTCTCTGGTGGCCCATGTTCATCAGACCGGGCTGAACGCCCTTCCCATCGTGGCGTTGCTGACATTTCTGGTGGGCGCGGTGGTTGCGTTTCTGGGCGCCACCATTCTGGATGACTTTGGCGCCACCATTTACACCGTTAACCTGGTGGCCTTCTCGTTCCTGCGGGAATTCGGTGTTCTGCTGGCCGCCATCCTTCTGGCCGGCCGCACTGCCAGCGCTTTTACCGCGCAACTCGGGTCCATGAAAGCCAACGAGGAGATCGACGCCCTGCGCACGTTCGGCCTCAGCCCCGTTGAACTGTTGGTTATCCCACGGGTGCTGGCGATGGTAATTTCACTGCCGATACTGACCTTCGTGGGCATGATCAGCGGTATTATTGGTGGTTCGGTAGTGTGCATCCTGGCGCTGGATATCTCCGTGCCGCAAATCCTGAATATCCTCGAAACCAAGGTAAAGGTTGTCCACCTTCTGGTTGGGCTGGGAAAGGCCCCGGTCTTTGCGTTTGTGATTGCCGTGATCGGTTGCCTCGAAGGCTTCAAAGCCAGCGGAAGTGCCCAGTCCGTCGGTGAGCACACCACCTCCGCCGTGGTACAGTCGATTTTTATGGTCATTCTGCTGGATTCGATAGCAGCCATATTCTTCATGGAAATGGGGTGGTGATGGACGGCACCGCGCACCGTGAGGTGATCATTAGCGTCAGGGGTCTGTGTAACCGTTTCGGTAGCCACGAAGTACACACGGATCTCGATCTTGACCTTTTCCACCGGGAAATACTGGGGGTGGTTGGCGGCTCCGGAACGGGCAAATCAGTGCTGCTCAGAAGCATTGTTGGGCTTCGCTCTCCGGATTCAGGGACCATTGAGGTCTTTGGTGAACAACTGCAGGCCCTCTCTCAACAACAACGCTCCCGGATAGAGCGGCGCTTTGGCGTGCTGTTTCAGAGCGGTGCGCTGTTCAGTTCCCTGACACTCCAGGAAAACGTTGCCCTTCCGCTGATTGAACACGCCAGGCTGTCCCGTGTAGATGCGGAACATCTGGCCCGGGTAAAGCTCGCATTGGTCGGTCTGCCAGCCAACGCGTCCGGAAAATACCCGGCCCAGCTGTCGGGTGGCATGGTCAAGAGAGCCTCGCTCGCAAGAGCCCTGGCCCTGGACCCGGAGGTGTTGTTCCTGGACGAGCCCACGGCCGGGCTCGATCCTATCGGAGCGGCCGCCTTTGACCGTTTGATTGTTACGCTCCGAGACGCCCTTGGCTTCAGCGTGTTTCTGGTGACTCACGATCTGGACACGCTTTACACCACCTGTGACCGGGTGGCCGTGTTAGCCTCGCGGAGCGTACTGGTGGCGGACCGGCTGGCGGTGGTTGAGGCCACAGACGACCCCTGGATCCGCGATTACTTCCATGGGCCGCGGGGCCGGACAGCAGCGACGACGCGAGGAGAGGCACGCTGATATGGAACCCAGAGCACATCACGTCCTGATTGGACTGTTCACGCTGATTGCACTTGCCAGCGCCCTAGCGTTCGCCCTGTGGCTGGGCCAGGCGGGCAACGACCGCGATTACGCCTGGTATGAAATCGTTTTCGACCGGGGCGTCAGCGGGCTCTCTGAAGGCAGCCCGGTCAAATACAGTGGCATTGAAGTGGGCGACGTGGCCGAACTGAGCCTCGACCCAAGTGACCCGCGCAACGTCAGGGCGTTGATTCGGGTATACGACGATGTACCGATCAAGGAGGACACCCGAGCTGGCCTGGCGCTAACCAATATTACCGGCAGCATGAACATTGAACTGAAGGGCGGCACGCCCGGGAGTCGAACGCTGACAGGAAGCCGTGAATCCCCACCGACGATACCGGCAGAGCCCTCGGCCTTTACCACCCTAGTGGCATCCAGTGAGGAGCTGTTTGCCAAAATCGATCAATTCCTCACCAATGCCAACGCCATGGTGTCTGGGGAAAACACCCGCAACCTTACCCGCAGCCTCAGGAATATTGAGGCCGTTTCGTCAGGATTGATGGATCAACGCAGCGAACTGAGCAATCTGGTGACAAGCTTTGATCAACTCAGCGTGCAAACAGAGGCCACGCTGGAAACCTTTCGTCAATTTGGCAACACAGCAAACAACCTGCTCGATAAGGAGGGCCGCCAGTTGATGACCACTGCCCAGAGCGCCATGGACTCACTGGAAACCGCTACCGCGCGGCTGGAAGCACTCACTGCCCGCAACGAAGGCTCCCTGGACCAGGGAATGCAGGGTATCGGTGAACTGGCGCCGGCGATGCGTGAACTGAGATCAACGCTGAAGAACCTGGACAGCCTGATCCACCGCCTGGAGGAAGACCCGACCGGCCTTCTTCTGGGCCGCGAGCCGATACAGGAGTTCAATCCATGACACTGATTGCATCACGGGTTGCATCACGGGCGCTGCTCTGCATGACCGTCGCAGCCATGTTATCCGCTTGCACCCTGTTCCCGGATCGACCGGCCAATCGACTATTCCAGTTACCTGCTTCCACGGTTGAGGAATCAATCACTGGCAACAAACCGTTCAGCACGACCCTTCGGTTCGTGACGCCTCTGGCCGAAGGCCCTGTTGATAGCTCGCGAATCCTGGTGAAGCCGGAGGGCAACGAAATAAAGGCCTATCAGGGTGCGCGCTGGAGTAACAAGTCCCCCATCCTGGTTCGGGACCAACTGATCGACGCCTTTCGCCGGGATGGCCGCTTCGCGGGCATTATTACTGGTACCAGTCCGGCCCGCAGTGATCTGACCATGGCCGGAGAGCTCAGTGCGTTCCAGAGCGAGTATCAGGACGGTATGCCAGTAGCGCTGATACGGCTGGACCTGCATCTCATCGACGAGCGCACACGCAATACCCTTGCCAGCAAACGCTTTGAGTACCGGCATCCGGCGAGCGGGAAGCAAGTCGAAGCAATCGTGGAGGCGTTTGGCGAGGCCAGCAACGCGCTGGCCCACGAGGTGATCCGATGGGCGATTGAACAACGCCCCTAACCCGTCAACTCTGGTGCTTTTCCGGAAAAAGATCGGGCCAGGCGGCCTTGAGATAGAGAATCATCGACCAGAATGTCAGTACTGCCGCAACGTACAACAGGGCCGTGCCGGCCTGAGCCCAGACGACACCAGGAGGAAACGCCAGCAGCATGATAATGGCCACCATCTGCGCCGTTGTCTTGATCTTGCCTATGTAGGAAACCGCCACACTTGCGCGGCTGCCAATTTCCGCCATCCACTCCCGCAATGCTGAAATCACGATTTCCCGACCGATAATCACGGTGGCAGGAACCGTCAGAATTAAACTCGCGTGGGCTTCAATCAACACGGTCAGCGCTACCGCCACCATGAGCTTGTCGGCGACGGGGTCCAGGAACGCCCCAAACGGCGTGCTCTGGTTCAGTTTGCGCGCCAGATAGCCATCCAGCCAGTCCGTCGCCGCCGCCAGCGCAAACAGGCCGGCACTGACGAGATAGCTCCATTGCGCCGGCAGGTAGTAGATAATCACGAAAACCGGGATCATCAGAATCCGGGAAAGGGTGAGAATGTTCGGTAAATTCATGCTATCCCTACTCGTCATGCAGTACTGCGTAGATGGTTTCTGCCAGGTTCCTGCTGATTCCCTGAACCTTGGACATTTCGTCGATACTCGCCTTGCGTAGCTCCTGGATACCGCCAAAATAACGTATCAGATCGCGGCGGCGCTTGGGCCCTACGCCCTCGATTCCTTCAAGGGTGGATTGCCGGCGTTTCTTGTCACGCCGGGCGCGATGACCAGTGATGGCGAAACGGTGCGACTCGTCACGGATATGCTGGATCAGATGCAGTGCCGGGGAGTCCGCGGGAACCCGATAGAGGTCACCGGTCATGGCGTCAATCAACTGTTCCATCCCCGCACGCCGGGTGACACCTTTGGCAACACCAATCAACGGAATGTCCGTAACGCCAAGTTCATCAAACACTTCCCGGGCAATGTTCAACTGGCCCTTACCACCGTCGATGAACACCAGGTCCGGGCGCTTGCCCTCACCCGCCACCATGCGCTTATACCGGCGCGTCAGAACCTGACGCATGGCTCCGTAGTCATCGCCGCCGGTGACACCCTCGATATTGTAGAGCCGGTAGTCGCTTTTCAGCGGCCCATTCTCGTCGAAAACCACGCAGGATGCGACCGTGTTTTCACCATGGCTGTGGCTGATGTCAAAACATTCCATGCGCGACGGTGTTTCCGCCAGATCCAGCAGATCCCGCAGGGCCAGAAGGCGACGATAGACTGTTTCCTTGCTGGCCAGGTGGGTCAACAGTGTCTGCCTGGCATTGGTCATAGCCAGATCCAGCCAGCGTCGGCGCTCCCCGCGTACATTCTTGCGTACTCGTGTGTCACGCCCGGCGGACTCCGTCAACGCCTGTGACAACAGTTCCTGCCCGTCGACATCCACTGGCACCAGGATATCCGGCGGAATTTCCCGGCGGGTGCTACCGCCAAAATAATACTGCCCCAGAAAAGCACTTAACAACTCAGCCTCGGACTGTTCAATGCTGTATCGCGGAAAATAGTCCTTGGTACCGAGCACGCGCCCGCCGCGCACGATGATCACCACGATGCACACAACACCAGCATCTTGAGCAATGGCAACCACATCGGCATCGCCCCCTTCGCCGTCCACACTTTGCTGTTCCTGAACGTGTCGCAGGTGGTTGATCTGGTCGCGGTAGACACCGGCTTTCTCGAACTCCAGATTCTTCGCCGCAGTCTCCATGGCCGCCATCAGATCCTGCAGGATCGCCGGGTTCTTGCCTTCGAGGAACATGGTGGCGTGGCGCATGTCTTCCCGATAATCCTCCGGCGAGATAAAGCCGACACAGGGTGCCGTGCAACGGTTGATCTGGTATTGCAGGCAAGGCCGGGTCCTGTTTCTGAAATAGCTTTCACTACAGGATCTTATACGGAATATCTTTTGTAGAATGTTAAGACTTTCCTTGACCGCTCCAGAGCTCGGAAACGGTCCATACCAGGTACCCCCGCCTTTCTTTGTGCGCCCCCGGCGAAATGTCAGGGACGGATAATCATCGTGTGAAGACAGATAAATATAGGGATAGGATTTGTCATCCCGCAGCAGGATGTTGTAAGGCGGCCGCAGGGATTTGATCAGGTTCTGTTCGAGCAGCAGCGCTTCAGTCTCACTGCCGGTGATGGTGACTTCGATGGAATTGATTCGGGCGACCAGGGCTTCCGTCTTGGGCGCCAGGCCGGACTTGCGGAAATAGCTGGTAACACGCTTTTTGAGGTTCCGGGCCTTGCCCACATACAGCACGTTGCCGGCGGTGTCGTACATTCGGTACACACCCGGCCGCTCGGTCAACTGTTTCAGGAAGCTTTTGGTATCGAACTCCCTGCTGTTCCCTGCCTCGGCAGCGTCGGCCGGAGCGTCAGACCTTGTCGGCATCGAGCAACCCGAGCCTGACCGCCATCAGCGCCAACTCAACGTCACTGGAAATCTCCAGTTTCTCGAAAATGCGATAACGGTAACTGTTCACGGTTTTGGGACTGAGGCAAAGCTTGTCGGAAATGTCCTGCACTTTCTGGCAGTCCACCACCATCATGGCGATCTGCATTTCCCGTTCGGACAAACGGTCGAACAGGGATAGCTCACCATCTTCGTCCCGAGCGTCGCCACCGAGCTGCTTGAGCGCCATTTTCTGGGCGATTTCCGGGCTGATGTAACGCTGCCCGGAATGCGCCATGCGGATGGCACGAACCATTTCCCGGATGTCGGCGCCCTTGGTGATATAAGCCGATGCGCCGGCCTGCATCACCCTGGTTGGATAGGGGTCGTCGGCACAGGCAGTCACTACGATCACCCGCACAGCGTCGTCAATACGCAGGATGCGCCTTGTCGCTTCCAGCCCACCGATACCGGGCATGCGGATATCCATCAACACGATATCGGGGCTGTCCTTACGCACAGAGTCAATGGCATCCTCGCCCGAAGATGCTTCGCCGATGACGTCAATATCGGGGTTGTCCGCCAGCATCCGGGTAATACCGGACCTGACCAGTTCATGGTCGTCTACAACCAATACCCTGATCAAAACTCACCTCGCACGCGGCTTTTATGGGAATTTACGAATTGTACCGGTTAAGGGTTGCCGACGGTAGGTGCATCCGTCAATACCGTGACCCACTGGTCAGGAAACAACCCTCAGCGTGGCACGCCCAGGCTTGCGGTATTCTCTACCGGGTCGAACCAGACCACCAGATCCCGTCGCCGAACCGCCGATTTTACCCGCTCACGCTCCGCCATCGGGTTCTCGGTGTCGTTCAGCCCGTGGTACCGCGTGCAGTATTCGTCGACCAGCCCGTCAAGCTGGTCCTCTGAAAGCAACTCCACATCCACTACGAACTTCTCTTCACGCGGGTCTGGCTGGGGCTCTTGGCCTGCTTCGTCGGTCATGTTCGATTCCACCTCAAAGCGGCCATGGTAATGGGTTTGACGGGGCTGTAGAAGACCGATTACGGGCCTTTTTAGTCAACACTGATCATGGGCCGAAGGATCAGGCTGCCTTAAATCGTGAGATCAGCTGACGCATGGTGACTGATTCCTGTCGCAGGTGTTCGCTGATCTGGCGGGTATTATCAACGCTGGTAATCAAAGAGCCTGAGCTGTCATCAAGCGCTCTGGACCGTCGCCCAACGCGATCAATCTCCTCCCTCTGAACGGCAACCGCGTTCCCAATTTCAGCACTGCGGTTTTCCAACTCCGTAAACTGGCTCCCCAGCCGCTCCAGGTGGTTTTTCAGCGCATCAAGGTTTCGTCGGTTCGTGCCCCCAGCGTCCCGCATTGCATCCAGCAGGCCCTCAACGCCGGAAACCCCGGTTAGCAGGTCGGTCACCCACTGGCGGATTTCCCTGGTGGAATCGGACGTACGCCGCGACAGGGTGCGCACTTCGTCTGCCACCACGGCAAATCCCCGACCGTGTTCGCCGGCACGGGCCGCTTCAATCGCCGCGTTCAGGGCCAGCAAGTTGGTCTGCTCTGCAATATCAGCAATGACGCCGATCACGCTCTCAATCTTGCCGGAGGATTCGCTCAATGCCTGTATGGAACGGGACACCCGTCCAATCACCTCGACGGTGTGTTCGGCGGCTTGCTCACTGTTTCTGAGCCCTTCCTGAACGACCGCATTGGCCGCCACGGCGTCTCGAACGGTCGTGGCCGAGTTTTCGGTGGCCAAATCAATGGCTGACGCCTGGTTGGCAATCGCCGCCATGGACTGGCTGACATCATGGATCTGCCGGCGGGTGGTATCGGTGGACGCCTGCACGCCTTCGGCCTGGGAATCCAGTGACATGGATCGGTCATTGATACTGTGGGCAGCCGTCCTCACTTCTCCGATAAAGAGCTCAAAACGGCTGACCAACCCTACCAACGCGCGGGTCACACCAGCCACTTCATCATGCCCGGTAATAACCGGACGCCGGGAGAGATCCGAGGTTTCGTCCATTTCCCTGAGCCCGGACTCCAGCAACTGCAGACGGCCAATCACTGAACGCCGAAGCCAAAGCGTCATCAAGACCACAGACATCAGGAAAACAGCCGAGCCCGCCAACAGCCAGATTTTCTGAGCATCCAGGAAAGCCAGCAGGTCCTGGCTACTGATTTCAATGGTTGTACGGCTGGATTCCTTACGGTTGTTGATCGCCGCCAGCATGGGGCCGAGTGCCGGAAACAGATCAAAATCGACCACCTGCCCTACTCGATAGTAGCTACGTCCTTCAATACCGGGCCTCATGGATTCGATGAGTGCCAGCACGCTTTCAAACAACGCTCGATTTTCCGTCGCCCACTCGCTCAGCCCCGCATCATCCTCGATAGAGCGCCAGTGCTCTGGCAACGCCGCTGTCAAAGCCTGGAATTCCACATCGATTTCATCCCAGAGCATCAGCTGTGCCTTGATTTTGTAGGCGAGATCCTGCAGCCGGCGATGGCCCTGTTCAAGGTCTTCCAGCAGCCACGACTCCGAGAGATTTTCCCGAACCAATGCCTCTGACGCAGACTCCGCACGAGTCATAATGCTCCATGACAGGACCGCCAACGCGGCCAAAGCAAACACTGAAAGAAAGGAAAAGAACAGAATACGGCTGCGGACAGTTCTGAGCATGGTATCTCCACTGGGGGTAGCGTCCAATGGAGCTTATGCCTGTTTTATGACATTTTTATGTCGTTAAAAACACCATTTTTAAGTCAAAATGCGTTTTATAGACCATTACCGAATGTCCGACACGCGGGAAATCCCCTACTCTCATTCTTTTACCCATAGCCTTCTGCAGGATATCCTTTGGACTGATATGGAACCCGAACAGGCGTAAACGATGGTCGACAGCAAGCCCTTCTCACAGGCCTGTCAAAACAACAGGCAACCAATACTGGAGCGCATTAAAGCGGTATTCACCGAGCCGGCCACCATATTGGAGATCGGTACGGGAACGGGGCAGCACGCCGTTTATTTCGCAGCAGAGCTCTCCCACTTGACGTGGCAACCCAGTGATCGGCCTGGAGGCGCTGGTCATTCCCTGGGCTGGATCCAGGAGGCCGCCCTTGCCAATATCCGTCCACCACTTGAATTGGATGTTTCCCTGGGAAACTGGCCGATAGACACCATCGATGGGGCCTATTCCGCCAACACGGCTCACATCATGTCGTGGGAAGAGGTGGAGGCAATGTTTGCAGGCCTGGCTAAACGCCTCATTGCGGGCGGCCTGTTCTGCCTCTATGGGCCGTTTAACTATGAGGGACAGTTTACCAGCGACAGCAATCGCCAGTTTGATCACTACCTGCGAAATCAGGCCTCCCATATGGGCATCCGTAATATGGATGACATGCTCGAACTCGCAGGGCGGGTTCGGTTCGGGCTTGAAAGCGATTTCGATATGCCTGCCAACAATCGACTGCTGGTATGGCGTAAACTGTAAACAGCTAATCGATTCAGGAGGGATCACGCAATGAGCCACCAGAGACTCACGATGCTGATTAGCGGCAAGGTTCAGGGCGTCTGCTATCGCGCCTCCGCGGCTAACATGGCAACCAGCCTGGGTGTCACCGGTTACGCCAGAAACCTGCCGGATGGCCGCGTGGAAATCGTTGCGGAGGGCTCACCGGCGTCACTGATTTCACTCAGACAGTGGTGTCGAGACGGCCCTCCCTCGGCCATCGTCGACAAAATCAACGCCACCGAAGGCTCTGCAACCGGTGAGTTCAACAACTTTGGAGTTCGGTAACCACCGGCTGGATGACACTACTCGGAACATTTCTTCATACCCTGGAGACCACACTGCCGGTATTCGCCATGGTGTTTATCGGCCTTGGCCTCAGACGCCTGGGCTGGATAGACACCAGTTTCATCAACACGGCGTCGGCGCTGGTCTTCCGCGCTACACTGCCCACCCTGGTATTCCTGAGTATTGTGCGGGCAGATCTGGATACTACCCTCAACCCTGCACTGCTTGGATTCTTCGTAGCCGCCACCCTCGCCAGTTTTCTGTTCTGCTGGCTTTGGGCCATGCGTGCCGCACCATCAACTGACCGAGGTGTGTATGTCCAGGGCGCTTTCAGAGGCAACTGCGGTATCGTAGGCCTTGCCCTGGCGGCCAGCCTCTATGGCGACTTCGGCCTTTCAGCCGGAGGCCTCCTGCTGGGCGTGGTCATTATTTCTTACAACGCACTCTCTGTGGTCGTCCTGACGGCCTATCAGCCGGGTCAGGCGACCAGTTGGGGACGTATCCTCGGGGACATCGGGCGCAACCCTCTCATCCTGGCCGTCGTGGTCGCTGTTCCCTTTGCCTGGTCCGGGCTGCAACTGCCTAACTGGCTAATGACCAGTGGGGATTATTTCGCGTCACTTACCTTGCCGCTAGCGCTGATGTGCATTGGCGGAACGCTGTCCTTGAGCGCCATGCGTACCGATCGCAAGCTCGCGATCAGTGCAAGTGTGATGAAGATGGTGACGTTACCGGTATTGTGCACATTTGCTGCCTGGCTGGCCGGGTTTGAAGGGCGGGAACTTGGGCTGATGTTCCTGTTCTTCGCCAGCCCGACAGCAGCCGCCAGTTTTGTCATGGTCAAGGCACTGGGCGGCAACGACCGCCTGGCGGCCAATATCGTGGCCCTGACCACATTGATGGCCAGTGTGACGGTTACCGCCGGGGTGTTTGTGTTGCGGACGGCTGGGGTGGCTTGAGAAGAAAAACTCCCAATTAGCATCGAGTAGGAGGGGGAGTTACCTCCCCCGTCCTCTCACACCACCGGGCATACGGTTCCGTACCACGGCGGTTCATGATTGGCTCTGAAGCCGAACCATCGTATCCAGCAAGCTTACCAGAGACAGACGGTCAAACACC